>CAYNED010000156.1:0-4317 GCA_964396135.1 uncultured Neorhizobium sp. | reverse complement strand
AAGTGCTGAAGGAAGAGAAGGCACTATGGTTCCTTGCCGAGATCGAAAGGGCGTTGGAAACGGGAAGCCTTCATATTGTCGAATATGAACTCAGTGGCGGCGACGTCAAAGGGGTCGGCGATGGTCCCAGCGATCCAATCTGGTTCGAAGGCAGGGTGCAGGCGCTGGATTTCCCGGTAGAGGGCGAACCGGCGGTTGTCTGGGTCTCGAGCAATATAACCGAGAAGAACCAGACCCAGCAGACGCTGCGCCAGCTGAGCGAGACGGATGCGCTGACGGGGCTTTATAACCGCCGCAAGCTGATGGAGACATTGGACCACCGGCTGGCGGCTTATGAGCAGGACAGCGATCAGACATCGGTGCTGGTTTTCGATCTCGACAACTTCAAGCACCTCAATGACGAGATGGGACATCACGCTGGCGACGCAGCGCTCGTGGAAATTGCCGGAATATGTCGCCAGCAGTTGCGCAAGAGCGATGTCGTCGCCCGCCTTGGAGGCGACGAATTCGTCGTTGTCATGCCCGATACCCCTCGCGTCGATGCGTTGAAGATTGCCGAGCGGCTGCGCGAGAGTGTGTCGCTCATCCTGCGGGAGAACCTCCAGTACGAGTCAACGATCAGCGGCGGCCTGAGCGAGTTCGATCGGCGTGATCGGGTTTCCAGCGACATACTGAAACGCGCAGACGAGGCTCTTTACCAATCGAAAAGGCGTGGCCGGAATCGCGTCCTCGCAGCTTAGTGCCACTCGTTGCGGATGGACATTCCAGCAACTTGACGTTCAGTTCGCATGAACAGCGTCGCCGCAATTGACAGTACGGACCGGCCGGTCAGAACAACGTCCTGTACCAAGGGATTAGCCACCGGTACCTCTCGCGTCCACTGGCTCACCCACGAAACGAACACCGGCAATTCGTACACTGCCAAATCTCTTCAGAAAAGCCCCTCTATGTGCCCGTCCTGATTCAGGAAAATGCGTTCTGCTGCCGGTGAACTCGGCAACCCTGGCATTGTCATGATCTCGCCTGTGATGGCGACGACGAAGCCGGCGCCGGCGGCAAGCCGCACCTCGCGTACGGGCACCACATGCCCCTCCGGCGCGCCGCGCAGGTTGGGGTCGGTGGAGAAGGAATACTGCGTCTTCGCCATGCAGACCGGGAGGTGGCCATAGCCTGCCGCCTCCCAGGCCTTCAACTGGTCGCGAACCCCCTTGTCGGCCGTCACCTCGCCGGCGTGGTAGATCTTCGACGCCACCGTCTCGATCTTCTCCATCAGCGGCATGTCGTCCGGATAGAGCGGTCGGAACTCCGCCTGCCCGCTGTCGGCGAGTTCCGCCACGCGCTCCGCGAGCTCCGTGATCCCTGCCCCGCCTTCGGCCCAATGGCGGCAGACGATCGCGTCAGCCCCGTGGCGCGCGACATAGTCCTGTAGCGCAGCCACCTCTGCGTCCGTGTCGCTGGTGAAGTGGTTGATCGCCACCACCACCGGCACGCCGAAGCGGCGGACATTGGCGATGTGGCGGCCGAGATTGGCGCAGCCACGCGTCAATGCCGCAACATCCTCCTGCCCCAGATCTTCCTTCCTCACGCCGCCGTTCATCTTCAGCGCCCGGACGGTTGCGACAATCACGGCGGCAGAGGGCGTCAGCCCCGCCTTGCGGCACTTGATGTCGAAGAACTTCTCCGCGCCGAGATCGGCGCCGAACCCGGCTTCCGTCACGACGTAGTCGGTAAGCTTCAGCGCCGTCTTGGTTGCGATCACCGAATTGCAGCCATGGGCGATGTTGGCGAAGGGGCCGCCATGAACGAAGGCTGGATTGTTTTCGAGCGTCTGCACCAGGTTCGGCTGCATGGCATCCTTCAAGAGCACGGCCATTGCGCCGTCGGCCTTCAGGTCGCGGGCGAACACCGGCGACTTGTCGCGGCGATAGGCCACGATAATCGAGCCCAGCCGCTGCTCCAGATCCTGGAAATCCTCGGCCAGGCAAAGGATCGCCATGACCTCGGACGCCACCGTGATGTCGAAACCGGTCTCGCGTGGAAAGCCGTTCGAAACGCCGCCGAGCGCACCCACCATATGGCGCAGCGCCCGGTCATTCATGTCCATTGCCCGCCGCCAGGTGATGCGCCTGACGTCGATGTCGAGCGCATTTGCCCCAATAGACATGGTTGTCGATCATCGCGGCCAGCAGGTTGTGCGCCGAGGTGATCGCGTGGAAGTCGCCGGTGAAGTGGAGATTGATGTCCTCCATCGGGATCACTTGCGCTTTGCCGCCGCCCGCCGCCCCGCCCTTCATGCCGAAGGAAGGTCCGAGCGACGGCTCGCGAACGCAGACGACGGCGCGCCGGCCGATCCTGTTCAGCCCATCGACCAGCCCGACCGTGGTCGTGGTCTTGCCCTCTCCTGCCGGCGTCGGGCTGATGGCGGTCACGAGGATCAGCCGACCATCGGGCCGGTCGTTGAGTGAACGGATGAAGTCGGGAGCCACCTTTGCCTTGTCGTGCCCGTAGGGCGCGAGGTGCTCGGCGGCTATGCCGAGACGTGCACCTATCTCCATGATCGGCTTCTTTTGCGCCATGCGCGCGATCTCGATATCGCTCTTCACCGCTGTCATCTCCCTTGGGGTATCTGGCGTGAATTGGCCACATCAGGCATCCAGACACAAGCGAAGCGCCGGCTACGAATGACGTTGTGCACGCCCTGTTGCGCAATTTAAGCGTGTATTTCATATTGCAAATGACCTGAAGATGTAGATACTGGTGACGGAAGCTGGGGGAATGTCGATGAACGTCATTGTCTGCTGCGACGGCACCTGGAACACCCCGGATGCCATGGAAGACGGGGTGCCGAGCCCAACCAATGTGGTGAAGCTCTACAATGCACTGGCTGCCACCGACGACGCTGGGGCAGAACAAATCTTCTACTACCACCCGGGTGTCGGCACCGATGGCGGCTGGATCGACCGGGCGCTTGGCGGTGGAACCGGCAGGGGCCTCGACCGCAACATCATGAGCGCCTACCATTGGCTTGCCCGCAACTATCGGGAAGGCGACAACATCTGGCTGTTCGGTTTCAGTCGCGGCGCCTACACGGTGCGCAGCCTGGGGGGCATGATCTCCAAATGCGGACTGCTGGACCTCCAGCGCTCGACCATCAGCGAGGCCGAAGTCTGGAACGAGATCCAGCGCCTGTTTGACGCCTACCGGAAAGACGGTCCGAGCGACATCAAGGCGACCCGGAACCGTCGATTTCACTATACATCCGACGGCAAGCCACCTCTGAAGAAGACGCCGATCGACTTCATTGGCGTGTGGGACACTGTCGGCTCGCTTGGCATTCCAGACGACATGGCCTTGCTCAACATCTTGGACAATCCGGAAAAGCACCGGTTTCACGATACGACGCTGAGCCCGATCGTCCGCCAGGCGCGCCATGCCGTTGCGCTTGATGAAATCCGCCAAAGCTTCCTGCCGACAATGTGGGAAGTACCCGAAGGCTGGGAAGGCACGCTCAAGCAGCTCTGGTTTCCCGGCGCCCACGGTGATGTGGGAGGCGGCTACAGCCAGTCCGGCCTGTCCGACGGAGCGCTGTACTGGATGATGCAGGAAGCCCAGGATCAGGGACTTCGCTTCAACGAAGGTGCCGTCAACCAGTTGAAGCCGGACCCGCGCGGCTTGTTGCACGATTCTGTGCAGGGCCTGTTCAGGGCCTTGAAGACCCGCCCTCGTGCGACGCCGCTTGTCACCGCCACCTCCTCGGATGACGTTCACGCCTCGGCGGCAGACCGTCACCGCAATCCTCCCCTCTCGCAGGGTCGCTACCGCCCGTTGAAGATGCCGCTGCCGGTCACGCTCGACATCTTCGCCAGGCAGCACTGGAACGACACCGGCATCTATCTGGAGGCGAAGAATACCTACAGGTTGGAAGCCTCCGGCGAATGGATGGATGCGTCTATCAAATGCGGTCCCGGCGGCGCCCGCGATGGCAAGTTCCAGGCAGCCGAGATTGCCCATATCGCCTCGTCCGCCTGGGGCAAGTTTGAGACGCTGTGGAAGAAGGTCAGCGGCAACCAGCAGATCGACTTCTGGTGGACCCGGCGCGAGGAGCACCTGGAATGGTTCTGCCTCGTCGGACTGGTTGCCAACAACGTGCCTGCGCCCCGTACGGATGATGACCAGAAGATCGAGCGCCTGCCCCACGAAGTCTTCAGGATCGGCGACGCAGTCACCTTCAAGCCGGCAGCCTCTGGCTACCTCTACTGCTTCGCCAACGACGCCTGGCACGCCTATGACAACAACCGCGGCAGTGTCCGCCTGACG
>CAYNED010000155.1:0-6797 GCA_964396135.1 uncultured Neorhizobium sp. | reverse complement strand
AGCACATGCTGCCGGTGCTGTTCATCGAATGCCCGCGGCTTCTTTTCCCGTTCGCGCGTCAGATCGTGGCAGACGTCACCCGCAATGGAGGCTTCCCGCCGCTGATGATCGACCCGATCGATTTCGCGCAGATGTTCTCGCAGCGCATGGCTCAGGAAAAGGCCAAGGCGCAGGTTCAGACGCTCAACAGCTGATCCAGGCGAAAATTGAGAGACTTCAGGAAGCCCGGATCTGAACGTCCGGGCTTTCTTCTTTGTAGAGGTTCCAGAGCGCCTTTTCGCCAAGGCGGGCAACGAGCGCCGCATGCGCCTGTTGCTCAGTCGCGCTCAGACGGCTCGGCAGCGGACGCGGACGGCGAGAAATTCCGACCACGTGCTCGTCGAGCTCAATGACGGTGGTGGATGTTTCAACTTCGACCAGCCCAAACGCCGCCTGACGTCCGCCGGTCATCTCGATATAAACTTCCGCCAACAATTCCGAGTCGAGCAGAGCGCCGTGCTTGGTACGGTGCGTGTTGTCTATGCCGTAGCGGCGGCAAAGGGCATCCAACGAATTTGGACCCATCGGGTTCTTGCGACGGGCCAAGGCGAGTGTATCGACCACGTGTTCCGTTGGGACCGGCGGCAGGCCTATTCGTTCAAACTCGGCGTTGATGAAACCGATGTCGAAGGAAGCGTTATGGGCAATCCACTTGGCTCCTTCGAAAAACTCAACGATCTGCCCAACCACTTCGGCAAAGCTTGGCTTGTCTTTCAGGGATTCGTCCGTGATGCCATGGACGGCAAGCGCATCCGGATGCACCTTCCGGTCACCCGGGTTGATGTAGAGATGCAAGGTGCGCCCGGTCGGGAAATTGTTGATCAGTTCGATCCCGCCGATCTCGATGATGCGATCAAGCTTCGTCTCAAGACCGGTGGTTTCCGTGTCGAAGATGATCTCACGCATCTATTCTCTCACTTCTCTTGCCGGCGCGCAGCGCGGCGATAACCTGGCGGACGCGGGCGCGCGCCGCATCCATGCCCTGCCCCGTGTCTATCAGAAAATCGGCTTTTATGCGCTTCTGGGCGTCGGATATCTGGCGGGACAGAATCAACTCGAATTTTTCCACGGTCATGCCCGGTCGCGCAAGGACCCTTGCCCGCTGGATCTGTGGATCACAGGTCACAACGACCACACTATCCACACGGCTTTCCCCACCCACCTCGAAAAGCAAGGGTATGTCGAGAAGAACAATGTCGTCTCCGGCAGCCTTGCGTGTTGCCAGAAAAGCCAGTTCGCGTGCCCGCACCAGCGGATGGACGATCGCTTCCAGTTCGGCGAAGCGTGAAGGATCGGCTGCAAGCTGTCGTGCTAGTTCCGTTCGATTTACGCAGCTATCCTCCGTGCTACCTGGGAACGCGGCTTCGATCGGCTCAACCGCCTCCGACTGGTAGAGGTCATGCACCACCGCATCAGCATCGTTGACCGAAATTCCCGCCTCGGCAAACATCCGGGCTGTGGTCGACTTGCCCATCCCGATCGAACCGGTGAGGCCGACCACGATCACAGAAATCTCTCCATGTCGGAAATGATGAGCTGGCGGAGCGTCTTGTCCACCGCTGGCCGCACCCCAAACCATATCTCGAAACCGGGAACGGCCTGGTGCAGAAGCATGCCCAAACCATCCACCGTCGCGACCCCCTGTTTTTCCGCCTGAGCAAGGATGGGCGTAATAAGCGGCACATAGACGATATCGGTCGCAAGAGCGCCCGCCGTCATCCGTGAAAAATCGACCTTTGGGACTTCACCGCCATCCATGCCCAGCGAGGTGGTGTTGACGAACAGCCCTGCTCCCTGCGTCACCTCCGCCAGTGCTTCGATGGGATGCGCGTGCACCCCGACACCAAAACGATCGGCGAGTTCTCGGGCACGTCCCAAGGTGCGATTGACGACATGGATCTCGCTTATACCACGGTCACGCAAGGCGTAGACGACGGCACGACTGGCACCACCCGCTCCGAAGACCACAGCTTTATCGTGAGCATCCCATCCGGGGTGACGATCATCCAGATTGGCAACGAAGCCATGGACATCCGTATTCGTCGCGTGCAGACGCCCGTCCTGGAGCCAAAGCGTATTGGCTGCACCCAGTTCACTGGCAATCTGATCAGGTGCGTCCGCCAAGGTACAGGCAACTTCCTTGTGCGGAATAGTGACGTTGCCGCCGATATAGGGGCTCACGCCCCTTTTGAGGCGTTCGATAAATTCCGGGAAGTCGTCGTCTGCGATCGGCTCTCGACAATATTCGCCATCAAGCCCGAACTGCTTGAGCCAGTAGCCGTGAATCAGCGGCGAACGGGAGTGCTTGACCGGCCAGCCTGTTACGAAAGCCTTAACGATTGTTTCACGTGAATCAGCCATCGATTGCACCCAGATCCCGAAGCTTTGCGAGAAGCGGCAGCATAGGCAACCCGAGAATGGTAAAGTAGTCGCCGCGGATTTCGGAGAACAAATGGATCCCCTCGCCTTCCAGTTGATAGGCGCCAACGCTTCCCAGGAGCTTGTTGCCGCACCGCTCGACGTAAGCGTCAACGAATTCCCGAGATAATGGGCGCACCGTCAGATCCGCATGGGAAACATGATCCCAGAGGATGGTACCGCCGCGAGCAATCGCGATGGCGCTGTTCAGCCGGTGTGTCTTGCCCGAAAGAGACAGGACGTGTCTGCGCGCTTCCTCGATATCCTTCGGCTTGTGGTAAACCCGTGGGCCAAGCGACATGGTCTGGTCGGAACCAATGACCAGTGCATCGGCACAACGGCGGCTGACGTCGAGGGCCTTTACCCGTGCCAGCTCGATTGCAACCTGTTCGGGTTTTGCCTCGCGTGCTTCCAGCTTCGCCTCGATGGCACGCTCATCGATCTCCGCTGCTCTCGCTTCGAAGGTCAGTCCTGCATTTTCCATCAGCATCCGGCGGAATGGACTGGACGACGCCAGCACAAGCGATGGCTTCACGGTGTGTCTCCTGAGATATCCAAGCGGTTACCCCAGCTTGTCGCGCAGCGCAACGATGGCCGCAGCAGTCTCTTCAATCGAGCGGCGCGTAACATCGATGACCGGCCAACCGTGTCGCGCGCAGAGCGCACGTGCATATTTCAGCTCCTCCTGGATGTTGGCCCGGTCGGTGTAATAGTGACGATCAAAGCCTGGGCTGTGACCGAGATCGCGGTTCTCCCGAACCTGGGAGATGCGTTCGGTCGTTGCCACCAATCCCACGACAAGAGGTCGCTGCGCCTGCAATAGGCTCACCGGCAGATCCGTTCCGAGCACGATCGGGAGGTTAGCGGTTTTTATTCCACGGTTTGCCAGATAGATACTGGTGGGCGTTTTCGACGTCCGGCTGATGCCGACGACGACGACATCAGCATCGTCGTAATCCTCCGGCAACTGGCCATCATCATGGTCCATCGTAAAATTGAGAGCGTCCATGCGCGCGAAGTATGTTTCGTCAAGATCATGCTGCGCACCCACCCGCCGGCGCGACGGGGAACCAAGATAGGTCTGGAACGTTGCAAGCACCGGCTCAAGGACGTTGACACTTGGCGATCCAAGTTCCTTGCACCGAATATCCACAAGCGCGGCCAGTTCCTGGTCGACGAGCGTGTAAAGGACAATGCCTGGCTGACGGTCTATTGCCTCAAGAACCGCTAGCAACTGCCTGCGATTGCGGACCAGCGGATAGACGTGCTCGATCGACGTGGAGCCATGGAACTGCGCTGACACTGCCCGTCCGGCCGAGATCAAGGTCTCGCCCGTTGAGTCAGAAATCAGGTGCAGGTGAAAGAAGTTTTTTTGGCTCTCCACGGTCTTCTTTACCCTTTGTTGATAACCCGGGAGAACCCGTGTCGAAATGGAGGTCGCGCCCCGGGTGGCGGGAGAACCCTCAACTTGTCCACAAACGGGTGCGCCCGGGTATGATTCAAGGGCCCCTGTGGAAACAGTTAGTAGGCGATCCTACGAAGCAACTTTCCTGTCGGTTGTCCACAGAAAGCCGTATCTCCCGCAGCAGCGTATCATCCTGATATCTCGCCCTGAATCTGAACCTTCCCCAGATGCCTTGCTTGCGGCTGCAGGTTATCCAATCGATGCGCTGGGTACAGCGAATTGTCGCAGTGCCGGTGGAAGACGTTTAATCCTTGATAGTCACCGACTCTAAGAAATAGAAACTCTTTAAAAATAGATTCTTATTTAGGAGGAAAACCTTGACCGGCCCATTCCGGAAGATTGTTGCGGTGCTCGAAGGGCAGACCGTCTCGCCACCACCGATTTGGCTGATGAGACAGGCAGGACGTTATCTGCCGGAGTATCGTGAGACCCGGGCCGAAGCGGGAAGTTTCCTCGATCTCTGCTATTCGCCCACCCATGCGGTGGAAGTGACGCTGCAGCCGATCCGGCGCTACGGTTTTGATGCAGCCATCCTGTTTTCAGACATCCTTGTCATTCCCGATGCCCTGAAGCGCAATGTGCGGTTCGTGCAGGGCGAAGGGCCACAGATGGATCCGCTGGATGTAGCAGAGATTGCGAGGCTAAGACCGGACGGGGTCGTTGATTATCTAGCGCCTGTCATCGAAACGGTTCGGCGGTTGCGGCAGGAGCTTCCCGAGGAGACGGCGCTGCTGGGGTTTTGTGGAGCGCCCTGGACCGTTGCCACCTACATGATTGCCGGCCACGGGACATCGGACCAGGCACCTGCACGGCTGTTTTCCTATCGCCACCCCGAAGAATTCCGCCGCCTACTGGACATGCTTGCAGATATCTCGGCAGAATACCTGATCGCTCAGATCGACGCAGGGGCCGATGCCGTACAGATTTTCGATTCCTGGGCGGGGGTTCTTGGTGAGGACGAGTTCCAGCACTATGCCGTCGCTCCGGTAGCACGCATCATTCGCCGCGTGAGAGGTGCCAGACCAGGGGCTCGCATCATCGCTTTCGCGAAGGGAGCGGGCATGAATCTCAAAAACTATCGCCAGGGCACGGATGCGAACGCCATCGGCCTCGACTGGACTGTCCCCCTCTCATTCGCAGCGGAACTGCAGAAGGATGGCCCGGTTCAAGGCAACCTGGACCCGATGCGAGTCGTGGCGGGCGGCCGCGCCTTGGAAGAGGGCATCGACGCCATCCTGCAGGCGCTTGGCCAAGGGCCATTGATCTTCAATCTCGGTCATGGGATCACGCCGGAAGCAAACCCTGCGCATGTCACGGATCTGGTACGGCGCGTTCGGGGAACTGCATGATGCCGGAGATGGAGAAGCAGGTTTCCCCTACCGCCGGGCGTCGTTCCGGTAAGCGGGCATATATCGCCCTCGTTGTCTTCGTGGCGATCATCATCGGCATCTATTTGACCCAGCCGGACAGCTTCCATCTCTGGATCAAAGCCTTGCATGTCGTAGCGGTGATTTCCTGGATGGCGGGCCTGCTCTACATGCCGCGACTGTTCATTTACCACAGCGATGCGGCACCGGGCTCTGACCAGTCCGAAACCTTCAAGGTGATGGAAAAACGGCTTCTGAAGGTGATCATGAACCCGGCAATGATGATTACCTGGATACTGGGTCTTTACCTCGCCTGGGATGTGTTCTCGTTTCAGGGAGGCTGGCTGCATGCCAAGATCGCCTTGGTTGTGCTGTTGACGGTGGTGCATGTGCTGTTCAGCCGTGCCGTTCGCACGTTTGCTGCCGATGGAGCGAGGAAGTCTCCCCGCTATTGGCGCTTGATGAATGAGGCACCCACCGTCCTGATGATCGCGATTGTCATCCTTGTGATCGTCAAGCCTTTCTGAGGTCATCCGCTTTCTGACGAAGATTTCGGCGGAACCCCTTGCGGGCTTCACGGGAACTCGCTATTTTCCCGCAATCTCATCTCGTGGCATGCGTGTAATCACTCATACTCCCCGGAGGTCCTCCGTGGTCGAGAATTTCACCGGCACGCCTTTTCCCCCCTTTTGTGTTCACGTGGTCCCCCTTCATGGCTGAAATGAAGCTTCAAGAACTGAAAAGCAAATCCCCGACGGACTTGCTGACTTTTGCCGAATCCCTCGAGGTCGAGAACGCCAGCACCATGCGCAAGCAGGAACTGATGTTTGCAATCCTCAAGGTCTTGGCCAGCCAGGATGTAGAGATTATCGGCGAAGGCGTTGTGGAGGTTCTTCAGGACGGATTTGGCTTCCTGCGTTCAGCCAATGCGAACTACCTGCCGGGTCCCGATGATATCTACATTTCTCCCTCGCAGATTCGGCGTTTTTCGCTCAAGACGGGAGACACGGTCGAGGGGCCAATCCGCGGTCCCAAGGAAGGTGAGCGCTACTTTGCGCTGCTGAAGGTCAACACGATCAATTTCGATGATCCGGAAAAGATCCGTCACAAGGTCCACTTCGACAATCTGACGCCGCTCTACCCGAACGAGCGGTTCAAGATGGAACTCGATATTCCGACTTCGAAAGATTTGTCTGCACGGGTAATCGATCTCGTTGCGCCTCTCGGCAAGGGGCAGCGCGGCTTGATTGTTGCTCCGCCGCGGACAGGTAAAACGGTTCTGTTGCAGAACATCGCCCATTCCATCACAGCGAATCATCCGGAATGCTATCTGATCGTCTTGCTGATCGACGAGCGCCCGGAAGAAGTAACGGACATGCAGCGTTCCGTGCGCGGCGAAGTTGTGTCTTCAACCTTTGACGAACCTGCCGTCCGACACGTGCAAGTGGCTGAAATGGTCATCGAGAAGGCCAAGCGTCTGGTCGAGCATGGCCGCGACGTGGTCATCC
>CAYNED010000154.1:0-6811 GCA_964396135.1 uncultured Neorhizobium sp. | reverse complement strand
GAGAGAGGGCGAAACGATGACGATGCGTGAGCGCTGCGCCTTTTGAACAACGCTATCGAAGTGCTCGTGGATCTCGGCGAAGATCGATTCGGACGGCACGAAGAGGAAGGCCATCTCCTGGGTTTCGCCGGTGATGAGGTATTTCTCAGCGATATCGCGGATATGCACCTCCAGATCCCGGCGGAATTGCGCAGCCGCTGCCTTTCGCGCGTCCGGCGCCGCGGCTTCCCGGAAGGCATGCCAGGCTTCCAGCGGAAACTTGGAATCGATCACGAGCGCCGGAGCACCGTTCGGCATGCGCACCAGACAGTCAGGGCGCTTGCCATTGGAGAGCTGGCCCTGGAACTCGTAGGCGCCCATGGGCAGGCCATCGGCAATGATCGTCTCCATCCGCCCCTGGCCGAAAGCGCCGCGCGTCTGCTTGTTGGACAGGATGGCCTGCAGCCCAACCACGTCTTTCGCAAGTGTCTGGATGTTGTTCTGTGCCGCGTCGATCACGGCGAGGCGTTCCTGCAGCAGCCGCAGGTTCTCGTGTGTCGACTTCGTCTGTTCGGTGATCGTGCTGCCGAGCCGCTGGCTCATGCCGTCCAGCCGCTGGTTCACCGACAGGTTGAGTTCCGCCTGACGTGTGGCCAAGGTCTCGGTCATGTGGGCAAGGCGCCCCTGCATTTCAGCCTGGCTGCGCATCAGGTCCGCAAGGCGCGCCTCCGCCTGCAATGCCTGTTGCCGTATTTCCGCGCTGCGGCGACGCGACGAGATGATGAGGTAAAGCGCCGTGCCGACCAGTGCTGCCAGCGCAAGCACGGGAAGCCAAGACAGAGCCTGGCGGTTGTTGAAGAGGGTGTCGAGCAGGGAAGTCAGTTGATCCATATAGCCACCCTACCAGATATTGCCGCCGCTGGAAGATCAAAACATGAACATTTGGCTGACGCGGGGCCGCCTGCCGCTACCTATCCTGTTTCATCCGCAAAAAAGATGCGCTATGGGGGAACCATGACAATCAAGCCACTTATCATCCTTCCCGACCCGATCCTGCGCCAGGTTTCCAAGCCGGTGGAGCAGGTCGATGTGGAGATCTCACGTCTTGCGGACGACATGCTGGACACCATGTACGACGCCCCCGGCATTGGCCTCGCGGCAATCCAGATTGGCGTGCCTCGCCGCATGCTAGTGATCGACGTTTCTCGCGAAGATGAAGAAAACAAACCGTTGGTCTTCATCAACCCGGAAGTCGTGGCTTCGTCGGAAGAGCGATCGGTTTACGAGGAAGGCTGCCTTTCTATCCCGGACTATTATGCCGAGGTCGAGCGCCCTGCGACCGTGACGGTCAACTACATCGATCGCGACGGCAAGCCGCAAACCGTTGAAGCAGACGGACTGCTGGCGACCTGTCTCCAACATGAGATCGACCATCTGAACGGGGTGCTGTTCATCGATCACATCTCGCGTCTGAAGCGAGAGATGGTAATCAAGAAATTCACCAAGACTGCCAGATCGCGCGCGGTATAACGACCGGCGTCGCCCTCCCTGCCTGGCAGCGACGGCGGTGAGGAATGCAGATAGGACCGCGATGACGCTTCGCATCATCTTCATGGGCACTCCGGAGTTCTCCGTTCCTACGCTGCGCGCGCTGAAGGAGGCGGGCCACGAAATCGTGGCCGTCTACAGCCAGCCGCCGCGTCCGGGCGGTCGCCGCGGCCTCGACCTGCAGAAGTCGCCGGTCCATCAGGCGGCGGAACTGCTGGGTATCCCTGTCTTCACCCCGCTGAACTTCAAGGACGAGGCAGACCGCCAGCAGTTTCGTGGATGGGATGCCGATGTTGCCGTGGTCGTCGCTTATGGCCTGCTCTTGCCGGAGGCCATTCTGAGCGGCACCCGACTCGGCTGCTATAATGGCCATGCCTCGCTTCTGCCGCGCTGGCGGGGCGCTGCACCCATACAGAGGGCCATCATGGCGGGCGACAGCAAGACCGGCATGATGGTGATGAAGATGGAAAAGGGGTTGGACACCGGCCCCGTGGCGCTTACGCGCGAGGTGGTAATCGGCGACAACACCACGGCCGGGGAGTTGCATGACCAGTTGATGCCGGTCGGCGCGCGCGCCATGGCCGAGGCGATGGAGAAGCTGGAAGCCGCAGACCTTCCATTGACGCCGCAGCCGGAGGAAGGGGTTCTCTACGCCTCCAAGATCGACAAGAACGAAACTCGGATTGACTTCAATCGTCCCGCGCCGGAGGTCCATAATCACGTTCGCGGCCTCTCTCCCTTTCCAGGAGCTTGGTTCGAGGCAGAGATCAACGGTCGCCCGGAGCGCGTAAAGGTGCTGGGATCCGAGCTTGCTGATGGCTCGGGAGAGCCGGGGGCGGTTCTCGACGGGCGCATGACCGTGGCCTGCGGCGCCGGCGCGGTTCGTTTCACTCGCCTACAAAAGTCTGGCGGAAAGCCGCTGGCGACGGCGGATTTCCTGCGGGGGATGCCGCTGGTGCCCGGCACGAGGCTTGGCTGATGCCGCGCTTTCGCATGACCGTCGAATATGACGGGACGGCCTATGTCGGCTGGCAGATGCAGGAGAACGGGCACTCGGTTCAGGCTGCGCTTCAGAAGGCAATCCATTCCCTAACCCGTGAGACCGTCTCCATACGAGGCGCTGGCCGCACTGACTCCGGCGTCCATGCAAGGGGCCAGGTCGTCCACGCCGATCTGTCTCGAGACTGGAAGCCCCACACGCTGCGCAATGCCTTGAACGCTCATCTGGGGATGGCCGGAGAGAGGGTGGCTGTCGTGGAAGTTGCTGCAGTAGATGATGAGTTCGACGCGCGCTTTTCCGCCCTGAAGCGCCATTACCTCTACCGCATCATCAACCGCGCTGCTCCGCTCGCGCTGGAGGCGCATCGGGCTTGGTGGGTGCCGAAGCGCCTGGACCACGAGGCCATGCATGCCGCAGCGCAGATGCTCGTGGGTCATCATGATTTCACGACCTTCCGCTCCGCCCACTGTCAGGCAAAAAGTCCGGTGCGTACCCTGGACCGGCTGGACGTAACCCGGCAGGGGGAGTTGATCGAGATCCGGGCGTCGGCCCAAAGCTTCCTGCACAACCAGATCCGCTCCTTTGCGGGCACGCTGAAGCTTGCGGGTGAGGGGAAGATGACGCCGGAGGACGTTCGAAGAGCGCTGGAGGCAAGGGACCGCAAGGCTTGTGGTCCCGTTGCGCCTCCGGATGGGCTTTACTTCATGAAGGTCGACTACCCCGAGGAAACCTGAAATCAGCCGGGATAGATGCCGAGGAAGCGCTCCAGCGTGTCCGAGAGCAGCATCGTTGGCACGATCAGTACCATCGTCAGCGTCGCGACCATCAGTGGGTTGGGCCCGCAGATGATCCGGAAGATCCTGGAGACGGAGAAAATCAGGCCGATCATCAGGAACAGCCAGATCAGTGACAGAAAGCCGGTCACGCCAGGCACAAGTATCAGAAGAAGGCTCAAGAAGCCGTAGGCATAGGCAAACGGAAGCGATAGCCAGTTCACCGCCACCACCATGGCGTGATACTTGCGGCCAAGTGACAAGCCCCAGGCGAGAAAGCCAATCAGGATCAACGGTACAAGCCAGTTAGCGGCTTCAAGCATCGCAAGGCGGACGAAGAAGATGCCACCGAGTTCCGTGTTGTCCGGCAGGCCGCGCAGGTAGAGCGTTCGCCACCACATCCACGATATAGCCATCGCCGGAAGACACCAGACAAAGGCCCAGAAGGACCGCATCAGACCTCTGTCAGTAATGTCGAGCCGCCTCAAGCCCGAGGCGTCTCCGCGCACGAGAAGCAGGAGACCGGAGAGGTAGAACTTGACCTCAAGCAGTCCGGGCATGATCAAACCATTGGGCGATGAACCTGCCGTAGATTTCCGTCAGCGTTTCCAGATCCGCCACCGACACACGCTCGTCCACCATATGCATCGTTTGTCCGACCAGCCCGAATTCCACCACGGGGCAATAGTCTTTGATGAAGCGTGCGTCGGAGGTGCCTCCGGTCGTGGAAAGCGCCGGCGCGCGCCCTGTCACTTTTTCCACGGCCTCCGACAGTGACGCGATGAGGCCGTTGTTGCGCGTCAGGAAGACATGGCTTGGTCGCTCGTTCCAGACGAGGTCATAGCGCACCGGCTCCCGCCCGGGACGCAGATCTTCACCTTTCGCAGCCGTGTCCAGTCTGCGGATGATCTCTGCCTTCAGGGTCTCGACCGTCCAGCTGTCATTGAAGCGGATATTGAATGACGCTGTAGCTTTGGCAGGGATGACATTGACCGCCGGATTTCCGGTATCGATCGTCGTCACCTCAAGGTTGGAAGGCTGGAAGTCGTCGGTGCCGTGGTCGAAGGCTTGTTCCATCAGCGCATGCGTCAATTGCAGCACGCCACGAATGGGATTGTCTGCAAGATGCGGATAGGCGGCGTGGCCCTGAACCCCATGGACGGTAATCTTGCCAGACAGCGATCCGCGCCGGCCGATCTTGATCATGTCGCCGAGCGCATTCGGATTGGTGGGCTCGCCGACCAGGCAGGCATCCCACGTCTCGCCTCTTTCCACTGCCCAACGCAGGAGCTTCTCCGTTCCGTTGATCGATGGACCTTCCTCGTCTCCGGTGATCAGAAGGGAGATGGAGCCGTGAGGCGGGCCGTGTTCTTCGACATGCCGGGCGATCGCGGCAACGAAGCAGGCAATGCCGCCTTTCATGTCGACCGCGCCCCGGCCGAAGAGCATCCCTTCGGCAATCTCTGCTGCGAACGGAGGATGCGACCAGTCAGACTCCTCTCCTGGAGGAACGACATCAGTATGGCCGGCGAACATCAGATGCGGGCCGGTGTCACCAAGGCGCGCATAGAGGTTCTCGACATCGGGCGTGCCCTGCGCAGTCGCCACCATGCGTTCAACCCGGAACCCGAGCGGCGCGAGCATGCCGTGCAATGCGGACAATGCGCCACCTTCCGCCGGAGTGACGGAAGGGCAGCGGATCAGCGCCTGCAGGTTCTCTACGGGATCGGTTGCGGCCATAAGTCTGGATCAGTCCCGCAGCAGTTCGTTGATGCCGGTCTTGGAGCGCGTCTTCTCGTCAACGCGCTTGACGATCACGGCGCAGTAGAGGCCGGGGCCTATGTCCCCGTTCGGGAACGGTTTACCTGGCATCGTACCGGCGACCACGACGGAATAGGGCGGCACCTCGCCATAGGTAATCTCCCCCGTGGCACGGTCGACGATCTTCGTTGACTTGCCGATGAAGACGCCCATGCCGAGGACGGACCCTTCACGAATGATGCAGCCTTCCACAACCTCGGAGCGCGCGCCAATAAAGCAGTTGTCCTCGATGATGGTCGGACCTGCCTGCATGGGTTCAAGCACCCCGCCGATGCCGACGCCGCCCGAAAGGTGGACGTTCTTGCCGATCTGTGCGCAGGAGCCGACGGTCGCCCAGGTATCGACCATCGTGCCTTCGTCGACATAGGCGCCGATGTTCACGTAGGACGGCATCAGCACCACGTTGCGGCCGATGTAGGCGCCGCGTCGGGCCACGGCGGGCGGCACCACCCGGAAGCCGCCCTGGGCGAAGCGCTCCGCGCTCCAGCCCTCGAACTTCGTTGGCACCTTGTCGAAGAACTGCAGCCCGCCCGCAGCCATCTCCGCGTTGTCGTTGAGACGGAACGAGAGCAGCACGGCCTTCTTGACCCACTGGTGGACCACCCAGTCGCCCTCGCGTTTCTCGGCGACCCGCAGCTCACCTTCATCGAGTTGCTCGATCACACGGGACACTGCTTCGCGGACCTCGTCGGGGGCGCTGCCTGGCGTGAGTTCGGCCCGCGTTTCCCAGGCCTGTTCGACGATGTTCTGGATCGGTTTCATGGTTTCGGATGAGCTGTGCCGGATCTGCAGGGCCCGGCAGGAAGAATCGAGAGAAGAGCATCGGACGGCCGACGGGAGTCGATCAGGACATCCAGGACATCCAGGACATCCAGGACATCCAGGCCATCAAAGCATCAGGGCATCAGGACGCAAGGAAGCTGCGGATGCGATGCGCGGCCTCGACGCAGCGTTCGAGCGGCTCGACCAGCGCAAGACGTACGAACCCCTTGCCGGGATTGTGCCCTTCGTGCTCGCGCGCGAGGAACGATCCGGGGAGGCACAGCACATTGTATTGGCGCAGCAATTCTCGGCAGAACGCCTGGTCGTCACGGCCCGGCACGCGCGCCCAGAGGTAGAAGCCGGCCGCGGGCGGCGCCGTTTCGAGCACCGAAGCGAGGATCGGCGTCACCTGTTCGAACTTGTCGCGGTACAACTGCCGGTTCTCGCGCACATGCGTTTCGTCGTTCCAGGCGGCGATCGAAGCGGCCTGGAAGGTTGGGCTCATCGCACTGCCGTGGTAGGTGCGATAGAGGAGGAAGCGCTTCAGGATGGCGGCGTCGCCAGCCACGAAACCCGAGCGCATGCCCGGCGCATTCGATCGCTTGGACAGGCTCGAGAACACGACGAGCCCGCGGAAGTCGGCGCGGCCGAGCGTCTGCGCGGCTTGCAGCGCGCCGACGGGCGGCGCGGATTCGTCGCGGTAGATCTCGGAGTAACACTCGTCCGAGGCGATCGTGAAGCCCCAGCGGTCGGACAACTCGAACAGCGTTCGCCACTCGCTCAAATCCAGCACGCTGCCCGTGGGGTTCCCGGGCGAACAGACGTAGAGCAGGCGCGTGCCGGCCCAGACCGTATCGGGCACCGCGGCCCAGTCGCAGCGAAAGCCGTTCTCGGGCGCCTGCTCGACGAACCATGCGCGGGCGCCGGC
>CAYNED010000153.1:0-6814 GCA_964396135.1 uncultured Neorhizobium sp. | reverse complement strand
CAAAGATCAATTCGCTGCGAAAGACATTGCACGTCGCAAGCTCACCCGCATCGGCAGGCCATCCCGCGGCTGCGTCGTCAGCTTCTGGACCGGCCAGGGCTTGGTGTCCGGCGTCACATCAAACCTGTACCGGCTCATCAACACGGCGAGCGCGATCACCGCCTCCTGCATGGCAAAGGTCGCTCCGATGCAAATGCGAGGTCCGGCGCCGAAGGGAAGATACTGGAAGCGGTGTATCCGGTCTCTGTTTTCCGGCAGGAAACGCTCGGGCATGAATGCGCGCGGCTTTTCCCAATAAAGCTCGTGTCGGTGCAGCGTCCAGGGCATGATCAGCACCGTGACACCGGCATCGATCTTCACCCGCTGACCATCCGAACTGGTCCATTCGTCATTGGCAATGGCGGCGCGATTGAGGGACGGTGCCGGAGGATAGAGGCGCAACGCCTCCTCAAAAGCCGCACGCACCATCGGCATCAGGCTCAGCCACTCCACGGGCTCTGCACCGCTTGCCAGTACCTGATCGATCTCTGACTCCATCGTCTCGCGCACGTGTGGCGAGTTGGCGACGCAGTAGAGCGTCCAGGCGAGAGCGCGGGCGGTCGTCTCATGGCCGGCTCCGATGAAGGTCAGAATGTTGTCCTCGATCTCCTCCATTGTGAGTCCGTCCGGACCTGCTAGCTGCAGAAGGAGCGTCAGGAAATCCTGAGGCGCCGCGTCCGGGTCCCGGCGGATCTTCTCTTGGCGCAACGCCATCGTCTTTGCGACGATCTCACGGAACTTGCCGAGCACGCGCTGGCCTCCAATGCGGGTGACACGCGGCACCCATGCCGGCGCCCGCAGCAGATCCATCGGGTCGACCCGCCCCATGCGATGGAGAAGGCTGTCGACATCTTCGGAGAAATCATTGCTTTCCGTGACTATTTCGCCGGAGAACAATGTTTCGGAAAGGATGTTGAAAGTGATCTCTGTCATATCGGCGGAGATGTCGAAAACCCTCCCCTCTTCCCCGACACCAGCGTATTTCTCGACGTATTCCTCGGATTTGCGCAGCATCTGCCCGGCAAAACCCTTGGAGTGCTTCGGGGTGAAAACGGGGGCCATTGCCTTACGCGACCGTTTCCAGACAGGCCCCTCCGC
Organism: uncultured Neorhizobium sp.; assembly: GCA_964396135.1. Classification (GTDB taxonomy): domain Bacteria; phylum Pseudomonadota; class Alphaproteobacteria; order Rhizobiales; family Rhizobiaceae; genus Neorhizobium. The sequence continues at coordinate 5,677 of CAYNED010000153.1, read as the reverse complement.
CGTCAGCAGGCCGTCGCGCAAGATCGGCCGCAGGATCAACTGGCGGATTTCCGACATTTCATAGTTGTTGGCGTTGTCGACGAGTATGTGGCGGATCAGACCGGGGTCGTTGACGATCAGCGTCCGCTCCTTGAGGAACTTCGTTTCGATCCAGGGGAGCGTGTAGGAGGGCATCCCCCAGAGTTCCAGGGGGTTCCTCAGAACAGTTCGGATGATTTCCAGCCGTGAAGGCGGGACGGTCCGGGGAATGGGCGCGGGCGGGACGAACGGCTCGGGGCGCATGTCCATGGACGGCCCTCCTGATGCTGGTTTCCTTGAACCAGAGATATCAGGAGTTAGAGCAGGGATTTCAACTCGGATAGCTTATTGTTGACCAGCCAGCCGTAGTAGTTCTCCTCCGGGAGGCCACCCCTGGCGCGCAGAGCCCTCGCACGCTCCGCCGACCCCCCAGTATTGTACAGCGTCGCCGTGACGCCGGGATTGGTGGAGATGTCGACGCCGGCGATCCGCGCGTAATCATCGATCGACTTGCGAATACCGGCCGCCATATAGGCGAGCGATTTGTCAGGATCCATGATGGCTTCGTAAACGCCTGCCGCGTCGTTCTCGTCGAGCACTTTGTAACCCGAAGTCTTTGCCACAAGGTCCGAGAGCATCAGCGCCGTCAGCGGATTGACTTGCCCTAACCCAAAAGTCTGGCCGGCGTAGAAGGGCTGAAAGAAGACTGCACTGAATCGATTGTTGGGATAGGAGATGCCATCGACCTTTCGGCCGCGGAAAACCTTCTCCCAAACTGCCTCACGGCAGCTCCAGAGCGCGTAGCTATCTTCGTCCGGCGCGCAATCGGAGAATTCGGAGCGGGCAACGAACGTCCCAATCGGTTCATCCTTGTAACCGAAGCGGAAGCGATCTCCTGCATAGGCTGCGGCCTTGATGTAATAGGACTGGAGGCGATCATAGGCGTCGACATTATAAGTATGCTCACCGACTATGGCGCCGATCATGTGGATCGGGTCGATCCCATAAGCGGCTGCTGTGGACTTGATCTTACGGATCAGTTCCTTGTCGGTCGCGAGCAGATCGCGGATCTTGTCGTACTTGTCATCAAATGTGGTACGGCCAGCGCGGGTGCGGCGTACTGAGGCGCCGGGCACGTTTGGTTGCTCCGCATGCCGGTTTCCTTCCGGCACGGCGCGGAGGCCCGCGGCATCAGCTGCAGCCATCGCGCTCCACGTCAGAAGAAGTACCAGGAAGATTCGCTTCACGCTCTAGAACCTAAACAAGCCGTGCAAAGAAGATTGGCGGGATGACCAAAACAACAAGCCGCCTCGCGATCCCTGGCGAAACGGATGACTGCCTCCCTTAGGGGCAAGGGAGGCAGTCTGTCGAGGCCGATTACTTCAATTCGACGTCAGATCCGGCAAGACCCTGCCTGCCGTTGCTTCCGGGCCACGCGTTAAAGGATGTAGCGCGAAAGGTCCGTATCCGCTGCAAGGTCGCCCACATGCTGGCGCACGTAAGCCGCGTCGATCTTTGCTTCGCTGCCGCCCCGGTCTGGGGCATTGAACGAAATCTCGTCCAGCACGCGCTCCATCACCGTTTGCAGCCGCCGCGCGCCGATGTTCTCAACCGAGGAGTTGAGATGCACGGCAACGTCTGCCAGCGCATCGATAGCGTCCTCGGTGAAATCGAGCGTCAGATCTTCCGTCTCCATCAGTGCCTTGTACTGGCGGATGAGGCTCGCCTCCGTCTCCGTCAGGATCCGGCGGAAGTCTTCCTTGGTCAGCGGCCGCAGCTCGACGCGGATCGGCAAGCGACCTTGGAGTTCGGGCAGAAGGTCCGACGGCTTGGAGACATGGAAGGCGCCCGAGGCAATGAAGAGGATGTGATCCGTCTTTACCGGCCCGTACTTGGTGGCGACTGTCGTACCTTCCACCAACGGCAGAAGGTCTCGCTGTACCCCTTCGCGGGAGACCCCAGCACCCAGGCCACCGTCGCGCGCGGCGATCTTGTCGATCTCGTCCAGGAAGACGATACCGTCATTCTCCACGGAGCGAACGGCTTCCCGCTGGATGACCTCGTTGTCGATCAGCTTATCGGATTCGTCGCGAATGAGTTCGCCATAGGATTTGGCAACGGTCGTGCGGACCTTCTTCGTGCGACCTCCAAGCGCCTTGCCGAACATTTCCGAGAGATTCAGGACACCGATATTGGCGCCCGGCATCCCGGGGATCTCGAAACCAGGCATTCCAGATCCAGAATCGGCCACTTCGACCTCGATCTCCTTATCGTCCAGCTCGCCATTGCGGAGCTTCTTGCGGAAGCTGTCGCGGGTGGCTGGCGACGCTGTTGCGCCAACAAGTGCGTCCAGCACCCGCTCTTCCGCGCTCATATGCGCCTTGGCCTCCACCTCGGCACGCTTCTTCTCGCGCACCAGGCCGATGCCGACTTCGACCAGATCGCGGATGATCTGCTCGACGTCACGGCCGACGTAGCCGACTTCCGTAAACTTGGTCGCCTCGACCTTGATGAACGGCGCGCCTGCGAGCTTGGCCAGCCGGCGGGAGATTTCTGTCTTGCCGACACCGGTGGGACCGATCATCAGGATGTTCTTTGGCATCACCTCGTCGCGCAGGCTCTCGTCGAGCTGCTGGCGGCGCCAGCGGTTGCGCAGCGCAATCGCCACGGCACGCTTGGCGTCATGCTGGCCGATAATGTGGCGGTCCAGCTCGGATACAATTTCTCTGGGGGAAAATGTCGTCATGTCTTCCTCTCGGCGTCCCTGCCAGACCGGCTCCACAAGCCCGGTCCGACGGACCCGTAGTTAAAAAATTCACTCTGCGTCGAGCGTCTCGACCACGAGATTGTGGTTTGTGTAGACGCAAATTTCTGCCGCGATATCGAGCGCGGTTCGGGCAATGTCTTCTGCGGACTTATCGCTGTCCATCAAGGCACGCGCTGCGGCGTAAGCAAAGTTGCCGCCCGAACCGATCGCAATCGCGCCATGCTCCGGCTCCAGCACGTCCCCGTTCCCGGTGACCGCAAGCGTAATGGTCTTGTCCGCGACCAGCATCATTGCTTCCAAGTTGCGAAGATACTTGTCCGTGCGCCAATCCTTGGCGAGTTCAACGGCTGCCCGCATCAGTTGGCCGGGATATTGCTCCAACTTCTTTTCCAGCCGGTCCAGCAGGGTGAAGGCGTCGGCTGTTGCTCCCGCAAAGCCTGCAATCACCTCTCCCTTGCCGATGCGCCGAACCTTGCGGGCATTTCCCTTCATGACGGTCTGGCCGAGGCTAACCTGACCGTCGCCTGCCATGATCACCTTGCCGCCCTTGCGGACTGTAATAATGGTTGTCATCTTTCACCTGTTTACCCCCAGCGGGGATGTTGCTTCGAGGCCCATCGGCCTCTGTTGGCTCCTATGTAAGTGGGGCTTTGCTGATTGCAAATGCGCACAAGCCGCCCGCTGCCAAGCCTTGCGTTTCACTGGATATTTGGTTGGCTGCCTGTTATGCAGCCCTGATCGATCGCATGGAGCAGACAATGGCCGAAACAGCCGCCACGCGCAGTGGCTCGGTATCCCGCAAGACGAACGAGACTTCGGTTTCGGTCTCCGTCAATCTGGACGGAACCGGTACGAGCAAGATCTCGACCGGCGTCGGCTTCTTCGATCATATGTTGGAACAGCTTTCGCGCCACTCGCTGATCGATATGGACATCGCCGTACAGGGCGACCTTCATATCGACGACCACCACACGGTTGAGGACACCGGAATCGCGATCGGCCAAGCAGTGTCCAAAGCGCTGGGGGATCGTCGCGGCGTCACCCGCTACGCCTCGCTCGACCTTGCCATGGACGAGACGATGACCAAGGCTGCCGTCGACCTTTCGGGTCGGCCTTTCCTGGTCTGGAACGTCGACTTCAGCTCGCCCAAGATCGGCAGCTTCGATACCGAGCTTGTGCGTGAATTTTTTCAGGCCTTCGCCCAGAACGCCGGCGTGACGCTGCATGTCTTCAACTATTACGGCGCCAACAACCATCACATCGCCGAAACCTGCTTCAAGGCCGTCGCCCGCTGCCTGCGCACCGCCACCGAGATCGATCCTCGCCAGGCCAACCGCGTCCCTTCCACGAAGGGCATGTTGGTCTGACGACCCAGGAGCTGCGTTGAAAAGTTACCTCGTTCTAGTGCCTCCCGGCGGCTCTGAACCCGACCACAAGCGGACCGTCTTCCTCGCGGACCGGTTTTCCTGGCTCGCGCTGTTTTTCCCGTGGATCTGGCTGCTCACCAAGCGCCTGTGGCTCGCTGCCCTCCTGGTGTTCCTGCTGCAGCTCGTCGCCGGCCAGCTGATTCAAACGCCAGGATTCGCCATAGCCGGTTTCCTACTTGCACTTGCCATTAATCTTGCGGTTGCACTGGAGGGTCGCCACTTCTATAGCGAAACGCTTATCCGCCGGGGCTGGACCCTCGATGCCGTGCTGACGGCCGATAATCTGGACACAGCGGAAGAACTCTATTTCTCGGGGCGGCAGTCCCCGGAGAGGCCTGAGCTGCCGAACCCATCCGACTGGGCCAGGCAGGCTGCACCACGACCTGACGCCGGATGGGGCCAGGGCGGGATCGGGCTCTTTGACCAGCATGGAGGACGCTGATGCGCGTCGCAATTATCGATTACGGCTCCGGCAATCTACGTTCCGCCACCAAGGCGTTTGAACGCGCAGCTCGCGAGGCCGGGATCGACGCGCATATTGACCTGACCGACAAGGCAGATGCCGTGGCCACCGCGGACCGGATCGTGTTGCCGGGCGTGGGCGCCTATGCCGATTGCCGCGCTGGCCTTGATGCCGTGCCGGGAATGAACGAGGCGCTGGTGGAGGCTGTCGAGCAGAAGGCTCGTCCCTTCTTCGGTATCTGCGTCGGCATGCAGCTCATGTCGTCGCGGGGGCTTGAAAAGACGGTCACCCAGGGCCTCGGCTGGATCAAGGGCGACGTGAAGGAAATGGAGCCTGCCGACCCGAACCTGAAGATCCCGCAGATCGGTTGGAACACGCTCGACCTGAAGCACCCTCACCCGCTGTTTGACGGCATCCCGACAGGCAAAGATGGTTTGCATGCCTATTTCGTGCACTCCTATCACCTCGCGGCAAGCAATCCGGCAGATGTGATTGCTACCACCGATTACGGCGGGCCGATGACCGCCTTTGTCGGGCGCGACAACATGGCCGGCTCGCAATTTCACCCGGAGAAGAGCCAGACGCTCGGTCTCGCGTTGATCGCCAATTTTCTTCGCTGGAAGCCATAAGCATGATCCTTTTTCCTGCCATCGACCTCAAGGACGGCCAATGCGTGCGCCTCAAGCTTGGCGATATGGCGCAGGCGACGGTCTACAATGCCGATCCCGCTGCCCAGGCAAAAGCTTTCGAAGATCAGGGGTTCGAATGGCTGCACGTGGTCGATCTCAACGGTGCCTTTGCGGGCGAAAGCGTCAATGGCGCAGCCGTTGATGCCATCCTGAAGGCGACGAACAACCCGGTGCAATTGGGAGGCGGCATCCGCACGCTCGAGCATATCGAGAACTGGCTATCCCGCGGACTTGCCCGCGTCATCCTCGGCACCGTCGCGGTGCGCGACCCCGCGCTGGTAGTCGAGGCTTGCCGGCAGTTTCCCGGCAAGAT
>CAYNED010000152.1:0-6827 GCA_964396135.1 uncultured Neorhizobium sp. | reverse complement strand
CGCTCCGGAATGCAGTCGATCGCGACGACCTGCTTGGCGCCGAGGAGCACGGCGCTGCGGATGGCCATCTGGCCGACCGGGCCGCAGCCCCAGATCGCGACCGTATCGGTTGGTTCGATCTCGCAGTGCACAGCCGCCTGCCACCCGGTGGGGAAGATGTCGCCGAGGAAGAGCACCTGCTCGTCCGTCAGGCTGTCCGGCACCTTGATGTGGGTCTTGTCGGCAAAGGGAACACGCATGTATTCGGCCTGGCCACCTGGATAGCCACCTGTCAGGTGCGTGTAGCCGAAGAGGCCGGCGGTGGTGTGGCCGAAGACCTTGTCGGCCATGGCCTTGTTGCGGTTGGACCGTTCGCAGACCGACATGTTGCCGCGCTTGCACTGGTCGCACTCGCCGCAGAAGATGGTGAAGGGCACGACGATCCGGTCTCCCTTCTTCAATGCGCTCTTTGCGGACGAGCCCACTTCGACGACCTCGCCCATCATTTCGTGACCAACAATGTCACCCGGCTCCATGGCCGGGATGAAATTATGGAAGAGGTGGAGGTCGGAGCCGCAAATCGCGCAGCTGGAAACCTTGATGATCGCATCGCGTGCATCTTCGATCTCCGGATCGGTGACCGTATCGCAGCGAATGTCTTCCTTTCCGTGCCAAACCAGAGCTTTCACAGGCTTCTCCTCTTCTGGGGCATTGTCTGCCGCATTGCACACCCTCATGGGTTCGCCACTACAACCTGCGAAAGGCCGGGAGGTTTCAGATTTACTTGCTCCAATAGGATCGGCCGGCTGTAGGCCGGCCGATTTTCTTTAAAGACACGCAACTCTTGCTTGAGAGCCGGCGTGCCAGAATGGGGTGGAAGGACGTTAGTGGTCAGGCTCGGCGCGATACTCATCCGGGACGGTGTAGACTTCGTCCGCCCGTCCGTAGCCGCCGTCCTTGACCTCCTCGATGAGCACCATCGTATGAGGTCGGGCCAGCTCGCTGAAATAGCCGACAAGCATGTCCGTCGTGCGGTGGACGATTTCTTCCTTCTGCGTCCGCGTGAGGGCGCCTTCTGGCGTCTTGATGTTGACGAATGGCATGGATCTCTCCTTTTGCTGTCTCTTTCAGTCAGAGCAGGCCGCCATTGGCGCGCAGTATCTGGCCATTGACCCAACCCCCTTCGGGGCTTGCGAGGAACGACACGACCGGGGCGATGTCGTCCGGTTGCCCGAGCCGCCCCAGCGGAATGCCCCGGACAATGTTCTGCACCAGTTCATCTGACTTGCCGTTCATGAACATCTCCGTTTCCACCGGTCCCGGCGCCACGGCGTTGACGGTGATGCCCCGGCTTCCAAGCTCCTTGGAGGCCACGTGGGTCATCGCTTCCACGCCGCCCTTGCTGGCAGCATAAGCACCATAGCGGGGGCCATATGCTCCAATGACGCTGGAGGTGAAGTTGATGATGCGGCCACCGTCGCGCAGCCGCCGGCCCGCTTCGCGGATGCCGTAGAAGGTGCCGGTAAGGTTGACAGCGATATGACGGTCAAAGGTGGCATCATCCATCTCCGTCAATGGGATGAGCGTCATGACCCCGGCATTGTTGACGAGACGTCGCTGCCGCCGAAGTTCTCTTCCGCAGCGTCGAAGAGCGCGGCGATTCCAGCCGATGTGCTGACATCCGCCTGCACGGCAAGCGCCTTGCCGCCGGCCGCTTCAATCTCCGCGACCACCTCGTCGGCGGCGACCGGGCTTGAGGAATAGTTGACGATCACCGCGAAACCGTCTGCGGCGAGGCGAATTGCAGCAGCCCGGCCGATCCCCTTAGAGGCTCCGGTGACGATCGCTACGCGTTGTTCTGTGTTGCTCATGATGGTTCTCCTTTCTTGCCTACGAAAGATAAACCAACGTCTGCATCGAACAATAACGCCGTGTTGACATGATAATTCGCTCGTGATGAATAATCATGAATGGATCGTTTGACGCGCATGGAGCTCTTCGTCCGGGTGGTGGAGCGCGGCAGTTTCGCGGCGGCCGCTGCCGATCTCGGTCTTGCGCGATCTACCGCGACAGCGGCGATCAAGGCGCTGGAGGCGGATCTCGGCGCGCGGCTCCTGGAGCGTACGACGCGGCACGTTGCCGTCACACTTGACGGTCGCGCCTTCTACCAACGCTGCCTGTCGATCCTCGCGGAGATGGCGGAGACGGAGACGATTTTCCGCGAGGCAAAGCCGCAAGGCGTCCTGCGGGTGGATGCGCATCCCATGTTGACGCAGACATTCCTGCTCCCGCATCTGCAGGATTTCCTTGACCGCTACCCGGCCTTGGAACTGCAGATCGGTCAGACGGACCGTTATGTGGACCTCGTTCGGGAAGGGGTCGACTGTGTCATCCGCGCCGGTGAAATTTCTGACAGTTCGCTGATTATGCGAAAGCTCGGCTGGATCACGGAACTGACCTGCGCCAGCCCCGCCTATATAGAGGCCCATGGGATGCCTGAAACCCCGGATGCGCTGGAGGGGCATGAGGCCATCGGCTTCATCTCCTCGCGTACAGGGCAGGTCCTGCCGCTGGAGTTCACTGTTAATGGGCAGATCCGCGAGATTACGCTGCCGACGCGCATCCGGGTGAACAATTCCGACACGATCGTCGACCTCGCATGCCGCGGCTTCGGCCTGATCCAGGCGCCGCGTCACCGCCTTCGGCCTTTCATCGAGAGGGGTGAACTCGTAGAGGTGCTGGCAGATTTCCTTCCGGCGCCAACGCCGCTTTCGGCGCTCTACCCGCAGAACCGGCAGCTCTCACCGCGCGTACGGGTCTTCCTCGACTGGATCAGCGAGATCTTTGCAAAAGCCGAGCTCTAGCAGCCGCAGTTGTCTGCCTTCACGCGCCATCACCTTGGCGTGAATCGGCGGTGCCGCCATAGTTCAGGACCGGCGGCGCACTAAGTTGCCGCCCATGATCACAAGACGCACCATCCTCTCTGCTCTCCCTCTCGCATTCGCTGCCCCTCATGCTCTGGCCCAGCCGGTGCCGCAACCGCCAACGCGGGGTCCCTCCCTTGGAGCTGTGCTTGACGCAGCAAAGGGTCTGGAGCCTCTCAAGGTGGTGCTGGTCTCTCGGGAGGGGGAGCGGCTCGCCGAACGTGCCTTCAACGGACATTCCATCGGCGCATCGACCAATATCAAGTCGGCCTCCAAGTCGATCATCTCCGCCATGATCGGCATCGCCATCGACAGAGGTCTGCTGCAGGGAACCGACCAGAAGATCGCGCCAATCCTCCAGAGCGAACTGCCACGCGAGCCGGATCCCCGCCTGTCCGAGATCACGGTCGGCCACCTTCTCTCCATGCAAGCGGGCCTTGCCCGCATGTCGGGTCCAAACTACGGCCGCTGGGTGTCCAGCCGCAACTGGGTGCGCTTTGCACTGTCGGAGCCCTTCGATGGCGAGCCGGGCGGGCAGATGCTCTACTCGACTGCTTCCACCCATCTCCTTTCGGCCATCCTCACTCGGGTCGGCCGCAAATCGACGCTGGCGCTGGCCCGAGAGTGGTTTGAGCCGGTGGAAGGTTTCCGCATCGGCTCCTGGGAGCGAGATCCGCAAGGGATCTATCTCGGCGGCAACCAGATGGCGATGACGGCACAGTCACTGGTGGCCTTCGGGGAAATCTATCGCAACGGCGGCAAGACGCAGGACGGGACCCGCATCGTGTCGGAGGACTGGATCAGGCAGTCCTGGACACCGCGCACCAATTCCCGCTTTTCCGGCGATGGCTATGGCTATGGCTGGTTCCTGCGCAGGATCGGCGGCGAGGAGGTCAGGTTCGGCTGGGGCTATGGCGGGCAGATGCTCTATATCGTGCCGTCGCTCGGGCTCACCGTGGTGATGACCTCGGACGAAAACTCGCCTTCGGCGCGCACCGGCTATCGCGACGATCTGCACGCCCTGCTCGGCGAAATCATTGGTGCCGTCCGCTCTGCCTGATGTGCGCAAGGATATTGCGCGGGGAAGAAAGTTCGCTTTGTTTTCAAAGGCCCCAAGTGGCCGGCCTTCCCCCTTCATCCCCGCATTCTCGCCTTGCCCTATCCTGAGGCAGTCATCGGGCAGGGGCCGGGTTCGCGAACCGGTTGCCTCCCCCGGGAAGCACCCGGCGCCCGGTGATGGTTGCAGACGGTGGTGGGCCGGCGTCAGGCCGGTCCCCACCCGAAGCTCCGGAAAGAGAACTGACACCTCTCCTCTGGATCTTCGGGAAAAGCTGGAAGCAATCGGGCAGGCAGTCACGCCTGACTAACCAATACCCTCTATACCGACTGCCTGCCCATCCCCATCCCGTCGCGGAGTTTTCCGGCGCGGTTCTTCCTGCTGCCGGTCGGCAGGTGCGAGGGTTCTAGCGAGCCTGCTTCACGCCCAGCCAAATCATGTGTTTCGCCCCGCGTCCCTTGTTGCTCGCGCGTGTCGGTACTTCTTCCACTGCGAAGCCTGCTGCCTGTAGCTTGCGCGTAAAACGGGCGTCGGGGGCAGATGACCAGACGGAAAGCACGCCGCCCGGCCTCAGTGCGGCCTTTGCCATGCCCAGGCCGCCCGCGTCATAGATGCGGTCGTTCTCCTCACGTGTCAGCGCTTCCGGTCCATTGTCGACATCGAGCAGGATGGCGTCGTAGGCAGCCTTTTCGCGACGGATCAGTTCACCAACATCCGCTTCCACAATCGTGACACGAGGATCTTCCAGGCAGCCCTTGAAGACCTCCGCCATCTCGTTCTTCGCCCAGCGGATCACCGCCGGCACGAGTTCCGCGACGACGATGCGCGCGTCCTGCGGCAGTTCGGCGAGCGCGGCGCGTAGGGTGAACCCCATGCCGAGGCCGCCGATGAGGATCACGGGTCGATGTCGGTCGCGGATCTTGTCGATGGAGAGGCGCGCCAGTGCTTCCTCTGAACCGGAGAGCCGGCTGTTCATCAACTCGTTGGTGCCGAGCATGATGGAGAACTCGGTGCCGCGCCGTTTGAGGCGGAGCTCGTCTCCGCCACCTGGCACGCTCGCAGTATCAATGAGGGTCCAGGGGATCACGGGCTCAGGCCGCTATGTCGATGACGCCGCAGTCGCCGGCTTCCGAAGCAAACGCGAGCAGCTTGCCGTTCGCGCTCCAGCCCATGCCGGTGATCGCACCCTTGCCAGAGCGGCGCAGCAGCGCTTCCTTGCCATCCGCAATGCGCACACCGAGGATCATGCCGTCGATGAAGCCGATGGCGAGCACTTCTTCCGCTGGGTGAAAGGAGACGTTGGTGACCATGATGTTGGCGCGCGTGCCCAGTTCCAGCGGTGCCTTTCCCATCGGGCCATCCTTGGCGGAGAAGGGCCAGACAATGGCCGCCGGCGCGCCGGAGGAAGCGAGCCATTTGCCCTTGACCGACCAGGACAGCGATTTGACCTTGGCGGGATAGCCGGTCATGCGCATGTGGCGGGCGTCACCGGGCTTGCCGTCGAGCTTCCAGCCGTGCAGGGCGTTTTCCTGCATGGTGGTGACGAGGAAACGGCCGTCGGGCGAAAATGTGACGCCGGTATGGGCGCCTTTCCATTCCAGATCCGCGGCTGGCGCGTTGGTGCCGACCCAGTGCAGCGAGACGCCGTTGTAGCGGGCCGCGGCAATCCGCAAACCTTTCGGCGCGAAGGCAAGGCCCTCGACGCTGCGGGTTTCGGTGAATTCCTTCGTCGTTCCGTCTGCGAGGCGCACGAAGCTCGACCTGCCGCTCGCATAGGCAACGGCACCCTGCGGTCCGCCGGCAACGACGCTGATCCACTTGCGAGAAATTTCGGCGAGCGGATCAACGCTGCCGTCCTGGCGGATGCGCAGGACCTTGCCGTCCTCGCCGCCGGTGATGAGCGTAGGCGTGTACGGATCCCGGATGCAGGTCAGCAGGCCCTGATGGGCTTCCGTGACCTTCTCGCCATTGTCGAGGCGATGGATCGTTCCGGCTGCGGTGGCGAAGAAGGGGACGTCGCCGAGGAAATGGGCGGCGACGACGTGGCCTTCGAGATCAAGAGGAGCAACAGTTGGCATCAGGCAGGCGTCGCCTCGCAGGCCTTGAAGCTCTTTTCGATCTTGTCGACGTCAAGGTCACGGCCGATGAAGACGAGGCGCGATTCATGCTTCTCGCCCTCCTTCCACGGACGCTGGTGGTCCCCCTCGACGATCATGTGAACGCCCTGGATGACGTAGCGCTCGGCATCATCCTTGAAGGCAATGATACCCTTGAGGCGCAGGATGTTGGGACCGTCGGTCTGGGTGATCTTCTGGATCCATGGGAAGAAACGCTCGGGGTTCATCTCTCCGCCGCGCAACGAGATGGACTTCACCGTCACGTCGTGGATCGGGGAGGGGGCATGGTGATGGTGGCCATGGTCATGATCGTGATGATGGTGATGATCATGATCGTGGTGGTGATGGTCGTGATCATGATGATGGTGCCCGTGGTCATGATCGCAGTCCGGCCCGCAGACATGATCCTCGTGGCCATGCTCCAGGAACTGCGGATCGTTCTCCAGCGCCCGCTCCAGGTTGAAAGCACCCTGGTTCAGGACCTTGGCAAGATCAACGCCGGAACGGCTCGTCTTGTAGATGCGTGCGCCGGGATTGATCGCCCGAACGACATCCTCGATCTGTGCCAGCTCGTCCGGCGTCACGAGATCGGTCTTGTTGATGACCACGACGTCGGCGAAGGCGATCTGGTCCTCGGCTTCGCGGCTGTCCTTCAGGCGCAGCGGCAGGTGCTTCGCGTCGACGAGCGCCACGACCGCGTCGAGCTCAGTCTTGGCGCGCACGTCGTCGTCCATGAAGAAGGTCTGCGCG
>CAYNED010000151.1:0-6828 GCA_964396135.1 uncultured Neorhizobium sp. | reverse complement strand
GATCCAGAAGTAGATCGAGACGCCGAGAAGGGCTAGGCCTGCAACCAGCATGCCGGTAATGGCGCCGGACTTGAAGGCGATGTCGAGGCCCGATGAGAGGCTCTGTGAGGAGGCCTGCGCGGTGCGGACATTGGCGCGCACCGAAACATGCATGCCGATGAAGCCGGCCGCCCCTGAAAGCACTGCGCCAATTACGAAGCCGATGGCCGCCGTTGCCGAGAGGAGCAGCCAGGTCAGGACGGTCACCACCGCACCGACGATTGCGATCGTCATATATTGCCGGGTCAGATAGGCCTGCGCCCCTTCCCGGATATAGCCTGCGATTTCCTGCATTCGGGCATTGCCCTGATCAGCGGCCAGCACGCTCTGCGTTGCCCAGACGGCATACGCAATGGACAGCAGGCCGCACACGATCACACCGAATATTACGGTCATTCGCTTCTTCCTCTCCCTTGCACCGGCGAGAACAGTCCCCCGGCCTTGATCGGCAACCACCTCCCCTCCCAAGGAACCGAAGGTTGCCATGCGCGAGGGAGATTGCCCGGCAGGAGGAGCCGGCGTCAAGAGCCAGAAATGTGGAGGTGTCAGGCGGGCCTTGTCACGCTGGATTTGCGCATCAGGAGAAGGATCAGAACGAGGCAGAGGATCGTCACCGGCCAGATGACGAGGTTCATTGCCTCCCAGCCCCAGGCAGTGAAAACTTTGCCAGAGGAGAAGGAAGACAAGGCGACAGTGCCAAACAGGATGATGTCGTGGAAGCCCTGCACCTTGTCGGCCTCATGGGGCCGGTAGCTGGAGGCGACGATGGCGGTGGACCCGATGAAGCCGAAATTCCAGCCAACCCCGAGCAGCACAAGCGCGCCCCAGAAATTCCAGAGCTCGATGCCCGCATGGGCGACGACGGCGCAAGCCATGAGAATCAGCAGACCGGCTGCGACGACCTTTTCCGTGCCGAAACGGGTAATCAGCATGCCGGTAAAGAAACTTGGCGCGAACATGGCCAGCACGTGCCACTGGATGCCGAGGGTCGCAAGTTCGGTCGAAAATCCGCAGCCGATCACCATGGCGAGCGGCGCACCGGTCATCATGAAGGTCATCAGCGCGTAGGAGCCGATGCCGCAGACCATGCCGGTCATGAAACGTTGAGTGAGCACGATTTCTGAGAGGGGCCGTGCCGGTGCGTCGCCCGCGGCTTTGACACCGGCCTCCGGCAGCTTCAGCATCATCAGGATGGCGACAGCAATGAGGTTGAGCGGGATCAGCGCCACAAATGCGCCCGCGAAGGTGACGGGAAAAAGCAGGTCTTTTGCCCAGATCGCCAGTTGCGGGCCGAGGATGGCCGAGATAATGCCGGCGGCAAGAATCCAGGAGATAGCCTTCGGCTTGTAGAAGCTTGGCGAAACGTCGGCTGCGGCGAAGCGGATCTTTTGAGTGAAGCCGCCGGACACGCCGATCAGCATCAGGCCGAGCGCGAAGAGCCAGAAGTCCTGGCGAAAAAGCGCTCCGGCCGCCAGCGCAGCGCCAGTCGCGCCCATCAGCGCGCCGAGGATGAAGCCCATCTGACGGCCGACAAAACGGGCGGCGATCGCAACCGCGATGGCGCCGAGCGCCACGCCGATATTGAAGCCTGTCAGTGGCGCGGTGGCGAATGACTTGTCGTCGCCCAGCATCTGATAGGTGGCAAGACCGCCGAGCGCAAAGGTCAGCGGCGGGGCAGAGCCCAGCAGCGCCTGGACGCACGACAGAAGAAAGACGTTACGCTTGGCGGCCTTAAGCTGCCCCTGAAGCCCACCGACGCTGCCGTCCATATCGGTCGTCTTTCCTGTTCATTGGCAGTATGCGCCTGATGTCGCCTATTTGGCCGTGGCGCTGCGAACCTGTTTGGCAATCCGGTCGAGAACTGCGTTGACGATCTTCGGCTCTTCGCCTTCGAAGAAGGCCTGAGCGATTTCGACATATTCGGTGACGATCACTGGGATCGGAACGTCCTTGCGCTCGAGAATCTCGAAAGTGCCTGCGCGCAGGATGGCGCGCAGCGTCGAATCCAGGCGCGAAAGCGGCCAGTCGTTCTGTAGGGCCGAGCGCACAACCGGGTCGATCTTTACCTGATCGCGCACGACGCCGGAGACGATTGACCGGAACCAGGAAGCATCCGCCTTCAGATAGGTGTCGCCGTCGAGTTCCTGACCAAGCCGATGAGCTTCGTATTCGGCAACCACTTCGAGCACGCCAGCACCGCCGACATCCATCTGGTAGAGCGCCTGAACGGCTGCGAGCCGTGCCGCACCGCGCTGGTTGGCAGGCTTAACCGCCGGCTTTTCTTCATTCGTCATAGCATCAACCATTCAGCTTTTCGCGCAGTGCGATCATGGTGAGCGCCGCGCGTGCAGCAAAGCCGCCCTTGTCCTTGTCCGAGCGGCGGACACGCGCCCAGGCCTGCTCGTCATTTTCCACCGTCATGATCCCGTTGCCGATCGCCAGAGACTCCGACACCGCCAGATCCATCAGGGCGCGGGAAGATTCGTTGGCGACGATATCGAAATGATAGGTCTCGCCGCGGATGACCATGCCAAGCGCCACGAAGCCATCATATTCCGTGCCGCCGGTTTCGGCCGCATCGAGTGCCATGGCGATCGCCGGCGGGATCTCAAGGGCGCCCGGCACCGTCACCACGTCATAGGTGGCACCCGCCTCGTTCAGCGCCGACGTCGCCCCGTCGAGAAGCGCGTCAGCCATATCGTCGTAGAAGCGTGCCTCGACGATCAGGAGATGGGGCTTGGACGTGTCGGACATCAAATTTCCTCGGGCAAACGGGCTGCGTCGGCATTACATGCGGGATGGCGCGGGACAAACCACGCTGCCGCGGCGAAGGCAAGCACTTTTCCCGCATGGCTGTTGTTCAGCCGCAGCATCCGCGGCCAGGGCTTTGATCGCCTATCGCCGCAGGATCTTCTCCATCGGCCTGCCCTTCGCCAGTTCGTCAACCAGCTTGTCCAGATAGCGTATCTCGCGCATGGTCGGTTCCTGGATATCCTCCACGCGGACGCCGCAGACGACACCCTTGACCAAGCTGCGCGACGGGTTCATCGCCGGCGCCTTGGCAAAGAAGTCTTCGAACGAAGTTCCAGCCTCCAGTTCCGCCTTCAGGCTATCGCGGTCGTGGCCGGTCAGCCAGCAGAGGATTTCATCGACCTCGCTGCCGGTTCGCCCCTTCCGCTCTGCCTTGGCAACGTAAAGGGGATAGACGCTCGAAACGCTGACGCCATAGACCCTGTGTCCGCTCATGCTGCCCTCCCGGGAAGAGTGGTATCCCGAATGCGAAGTGACGGAGCGGGGGACATTAGCGAAAACGCGGGTCTCTGTCTCGGGTCCAGTCCGAGGATGAAGATGAGACGGACCCGGCCGGTGACCAGCGACAAGGGGATGATCCTCAGCCAACAAGCGCCGTCGGGTGCGGGGAATGTCATTATGCAGAGCTGCATGACCTAATCCGCCCTCACCCCGCAATCGCCGCCCTTCGCTCCGCCATCACGGCGCGGTAGTTGGAGAACAGGATGATGCCGCCACCGAGGAAGACCCAGAGGTCGATGGCTTCGGCATAGGCGTAATAGCCGACGACAGCAGCCATCGGCACGCGCAGGAAATCGATCGGCATCACGACCGAAGCGTCAAGGCGCTTGAGCGCCTGAGCCTGGCAATAATGGGCGGCAAGCGCGCCGATGCCTGCGACCAGCATCCAGGGGATGTCGGTGAAGCTGACGGGACGCCAGTCGGTAAGCGAGACCAGGAAGCCGAGCGGCAGCTGGATGAGAATCATCCACACGACGATGGCTCCGGGCGAAACCTCCCGCGTCAGTTGCTTCACCAAGATCAGCGACAGGCCGTAGCCGGCGGCCGCAATCAGTACCAGGCCGGCTGCCGGTTCGACCATCCCGAAGCCCGGACGCACAATGACGAGCACGCCAACGAAGCCGCCGATGGTGGCGAGGATGCGTGGCGTCGTTAGCCGTTCCTTCAGGAACAGGAAGGCGAAGAAGGCGACCCAGATCGGCATGGTGAATTCCAGCGCGAAAACCGAAGCGAGCGGCAGCAGCACGACACCAATCGTCCAGAGATACTGGGCGAAGAAATGTACGACATTGCGCAGGACATGCAGACGGATCAGTTTCCCTTTGCGCAGTTCGGGCAAAAGCGCGCGCCCGACTGTGAGGATGACGAAGAGGCCCACCAGAGCACGGAAGAAGAGCACCTGCTGAATGGAGAGCGTGGCAGCCAGCTCACGCGAACCGACGGACATGCCGATAAAGGAGACCATACTGAGCCCCATCCAGAACAGGCCTTGAGCGAACGCTGTGCTGTGCGCGTTTTGCGCAGGAATGGAGTGGTTTGACATGCTTGTGCTTCTTCCTGTGATAAGCAGACGCGCGCCGTGGCGGCGCGCGTCTTTCATAATCAATGCCCTTAGGCAGCCGAGGGGCCTGGATCATCATAACCATCCGGCGAAACGAGCACCGGATGGCGCGCCGGGCTGGCCCCGCCGCCCACGACGCGCAGCAATGGTTTGTGCTGCTGTACGCGAGCTTCCTCACCAAGCGCCTGGCGCTCGCGCCGCGACGCTTCAGGCTGGTAGTCCACCTTGTGGAGCATCAACCATTCCTCGGCCCCGTCTGCATTGGTCAAGACAATGTCCTGACCTTCAGAAAGTCCCAAAAGAGCCAAGCCGCGCAGCGTCGTGATGGGCAGGAACAGGCCGACTGGCGCGGTGACCTGGCCAGTCGACAGCACGCGGGTATCGCTTTCACCGCCGTTGACGCTGAAGGTGACCCGGCTGTTGATGCTGGCAATGCCATCAGGCAGATCTTGGCGAAATACGACGATCGCCTTGCTGATCTTGCTGCGGATAATCGGCACAAGCAGGTCGTGGCGGCCGAGCGGGTTCTCGGCCATCGCCTCCAGAATGGTGAAATCCTTCGTGGTGAGGATGATATTGTCCTTTGACATATCGCAGTTCTCCTTCGCTCCTCAGGGGAGCACGCACATTGAACATGAACGGGAGATCCCCTGCCCGCGCGAGGCGCGGTGCAGGGGCAACTATCCTGCGATGAGGCAACCTCCGTAGAGCGAGAGGCGGCAAGGCAACGGGTAGCGCATCATGACGCCGGCCGCAGTTCCGCTGTGGCAGCAGAGGCCGCAAGATGCTGCGCCGGCGCTTCCACGCTTTCGACGGTGAGGCGATGGACGCGGCCATCGCGCGCGGTCCAATCGATCGATTGAGCGGCGGAGAGACCGATCAGGGCAGCGCCGATGGGAGTCAGGATTGAGATCTTGCCGGACGCGATATCCGCTTCACCCGGGAAGACGAGCGTGACGGTGCGGTCTTCACCAAGATCGCTGGTGAAGCGGAGGGTGGAGCCCATGCGCACGACATCCGCGCCAATCTTGCCGTCCTGCACGACACGTGCCCGGTCGAGTTCGGTCAGAAGCTCTTCGGAAACTTCCGGATTGCGCGAAGCATGCGCTTCGGCAAGCCGCATGAGCCGCTCATGATCGGACTGGGTGACGATGATGGCGGGCTTGCGGTGTGTGTTCTTGATGGGAGCCATTGCTGGATCCTCGCTAACTTGTACGCAGGGCGAAAACGCGCTGCGGTGACTGTTGATGTGGAGAATTGACTGTCGCTCCAGGGCACGCTTCAACCGAAATTCGGAAAGCTGCCTATGCTGCCCCACGGCCGGGGCGCGACGCGACCGAGCCGGGGGTCAAGTGCCTGCGAGGAGGCACACCCGCTTGAGACTGTTATGGAAGCGCTTGGTCAACATGATCTCAACATGGGCCCGATGGGCGGGGAAGTCAAGCAAGGTGCGATTGACGCGGGGGAGTCGCGTCGACTGCCTCAGCCGCGGCGAATGGCCGGATCGTCGAGTGCGGGATTGTAGAAGAGCGAGAGCGTCAGGCTCTTTGCGATCCGCTCTGCCGTCGCCATGAACCAAGCCTTGGCTTCCGCGCTGGGGGCGATGTCGTCCAGCGTGGCGGCAAAGAGATCAAGCCATTGTGGAAAGAGATCAGGCGTCATGTTGGCGACGCCCATATGCGCCTGGACCGGCTTGCCCCCATAGGCGCCGCTGCGGAACGCAACGGAAGACCAAAAGGACTTCATCTTTTCCATGTGCTGCGGCCAACGGCCGGCAAGGCGGGCATCGAAGACCGGGCCAAGCTGCGGATGGGAAAGCACCCGGCCATAGAATGTATCCACGAGACGGGAGATGAAGGCCTCGTCAACGCCGAGCGCCTTCATCTCGGCAACAGCCCGCTCCTGGATGGCGGCGGAGCGTGCGGCTCTGGCGGTGAGATCGAGGTGCATGTTGTCCAGTCCTATCGGTTCAATTCTTTAGATAGGCCCTGGGACGAGGAATGCGAAGGCCCCACAGGTGCATGTGACGAGATGCCTCGAGATGCCGCATCGCACGGTGAGATGCTCACGGCTCAGCCTCCCAGGGCGGCCTCGATTGCGGCAACGTCTATCTTCTTCATTGACATCATAGCGTCGAAGGCCCGTTTTGCAGGCGCCCCCGCCAGCCGCCAGCGCATCCATCAGCACCCGCGGCGTGGTCTGCCACGATACGCCCCACCTGTCCTTGCACCAGCCGCATTCGCATTCCTGGCCGCCGTTTTCGACGATGGCATTCCAGTAGCGGTCCGTCTCCTCCTGGCTTTCTGTGGCAACCTGGAAGGAGAAGGCTTCGCTGTGCTTGAAATGGGGGCCGCCGTTCAACCCGATGCAGGCTACGCCCGCAACGGTGAATTCGACGACCAGGACATCAAACTGCT
>CAYNED010000150.1:0-6830 GCA_964396135.1 uncultured Neorhizobium sp. | reverse complement strand
GCGTGTTGTTGAGCGCATGGCCCATGTGCAGCGCGCCGGTGACGTTCGGTGGCGGGATGACGATGGTGAAGGTCTCAGAACCCGGATCGGCATTGGCACCAGCGCGAAACGCATCCGCCTCGTCCCAGGCGGCAGCGATTTTCGGTTCGACGGCAGCGGAATCATAGGTTTTTTCGAGCATTTCCGGACCAGATTTTCGAGTTCTTGTGGCTTGGTGGTAAACAGGAGTGGCAAAAGCGAGTCAATAAAAAAGCCGCCCCGTCGCCGGAGCGGCCATCAGCGTCGAGAACGGTGGTGGTTCAGCGGCGCGGGCCGCGCGCCACGCGCTCGATCTCCTCGCGTACCAGACGCTCGACCAGCGTCGGCAGGTTGTCGTCCAGCCATTCCTGCAGCATGGGGCGCAGCATTTCCTGCGCCAGATCCTCCAACGAGCGGTTCTGCACGCCATCGAAAGCTGCTGCAAGCTCCCCGAAGGAGCGGGCAACCTGAGCACCGGCCTCGTCGGAGATGAGAGAGGTTGCGGCCTCGATTTTCGCTGGCAACCCCTGCTGCTCCGCACGCTCCACCGGCATGGGAGCCTCGGGCCGTTCCGCCTCGGGCGCACGGTGAGCCGGCCCGACCGAAAAGTCGCTCGGCTGCGCCTGCTGCGGCGCGGGTGCAGGTGCCGGGCGCGGCTCGTCGCGGTAAACCGGCTCCGGCTGGCGCTGACGCGCGGCTGGTTCGGCCGGAGAAGCCAAAGGCATCGCGGCGGCTGTCATAGGGGAGGATGGCATCGGGGGGGTCGGTACTGCGGTCGTTGTAGCCGAAGACTGGAACCGCGGCTCCGCAGCACGGTCGGCAGCGGCACGGACGCGGGCAGCAACATCGGCAAGCGAGAAATTCTGATCCTGCTGGACTTGCGAGAAGCTTGGGGTGGAGGGCTCGCGCACCGGCAGGCCAGGATCGTTGGCAGCCAGTTCCGCGACGATGCTGATTTCGTCTTCGTCGAACTCCTCTTCGGCGTAGACGGGGGGAAGCGAGTTCTGCAACGGGTTTTCCTGCGGCTCGTTGCTTTCAATGATCCGACGGATCGACGCGAGGATCTCCTCCATCGAGGGTTCACGCGCTACATTTGGCTGAGCCATTTTCTTCCCCGCAACTATCGACACGAAGGCTTCGTGCGTCAGAAATCGAATCGGGGACAGTTTAGGGCAGTGCCATGGAAGGAAACAATTGCAGCTTCCTCAACAGCTTGGCGAACCCACAGATTTGTTTGGCAGTGAGTCCGCCGGGCCACACAGGCCCTGGGCGGCGTGACCGCAGGCCCGATCAATCAGAACACGAAGCTCTTTTCGCGGCGGAAGCCCGGCAGTGGCTTGACCGAGGCATTGAAGTGGTCGCTCTCGGAGACGTTGCCCCGCTCCTTCACCAGGCGCTTGGCTTGAGCGGCATTGCCGTAACCGACAACGGCAACAAGCCGACCACCATCGCGCAGCTGCTCCAGGAGCGCCGCCGGTACCTGCTCGATTGCCCCGTTGATGAAGATCAGGTCGAAGGGAGCTTCGGCAGGACAGCCCTTTTCCATCTCGCTCGTGACCACGGCGACATTGTCGTATCCCAGCGCCGAAAGCTTTTCGATCGACGGGCCAGACAGCGACTCGTCCGATTCAACGGATACGACCGAGCCGGCGAGAAGCGACAGGAGCGCAGAGACATAGCCGCTGCCGCTGCCGATTTCGAGCACAAGGTCGTCCTTGGTGATCTGGGCCAGTTGCAGGAGCTTGGCGAGCGGCGAGGCTTCCATCAGGTAACGGCCGGGGGCAATTTCGATGTCATCGTCGATATAGGCGAGCGGCTTCAGCTTGAGCGGCACGAACTCCTCGCGTGGCACCGCCAGAAACGCCTGGAGGACGGAATGGGACGTCACATCCGTCGTGCGGATCTGGTTCTCGACCATCTTGGTGCGTGCGGCTTCGAAGTCCATCATCTTGGCTGTCCCAGTTCGACCTGTCTGAGCCGTCTTTACTGGGGTGGCGCTTCGCTTTCAAGCGGCGGACCAGCTTCCTCGGCAAAATCCTCACGCATGCCGGCTAGCTCGTGCCTCCATTGCTCCACCGATTGATTGCGATACGATTGTTCGAAGGGAAATCGGAAACTGGACGGAAGCAGGTGGGGACCAGATACATCATCGTGGAAAGCGCAAGCGCAACGAGCCTGATTGCGGAGTGCTGCATCGCCAATGACATCGGGGGGCTTGATCGGCTCTACAGGCAGCTTCGCGAAGACACTCGCCTGATCGCCAACTCGTTCCGGGGGAGTGGCTTCACCATTGTCAATTGCGCCGGCATCAACGTCACCGCCTGCTCCGAACATCCATTGGCCACGGACGACACGCTGGTTGAGGGCGTTCCCAGCCTGACGCGGCCCCGGCTTGATTTCCGGGTGGGGCTCGGAACGACCCTTGCCGAGGCGTTCGAGGCACTTCGCCACCAGATCAGTGGCTAGCAGCAGTGATACCTCCGCTATCCCGATAAGGAACACGCTGCTGATCAGCGATCGTCGCAACGCAGCGAGCAAAAAAGAGCGCGTTCCGAATGATGGGGCTTGCACCTAGTATGGATTCGTTCTAATCGGCTGCCACCACACGCTTTTATGCATCGGACGGCCTCGTGGCGGAGTGGTGACGCAGAGGACTGCAAATCCTCGTACCCCGGTTCAATTCCGGGCGAGGCCTCCATTTTCTTCTTTCAGATAATAACTCGACCCTTCGCGGCTTGTGAGCGCCTGCCGTATCTGACGCTGGGCGCACGTCAAGCCTGGCGCTGCAAGGGCCCGAACCCACCACAGCAACTCCATCACTCTATCCTTACCGTCGCCTCCGCTTTGGTAAGCCATGACTCGGCCGCCTCAGCTAGCAATTATTCCGCTCGACGCCTCCTTGCGAAGCATCATTTCCGTTTGCTGCGGGAGCTTGCGTGGAAGCTGTGTCCTGCTGTGGCGCGCAGTTTCCATCCCTGGCGACGTCTAGCATTGCCGGGTTGTTGCCTCTGGGCACCGCGGTGCTGCCGACAGGGCCGCCCGCGTTGGGGCTAAGGTCCGGGGAGGTTTCGGCGCTTCCCGCACCCGTCGTGGTCGCCGGACGTGGGACAGCAGTGCTGCCAACCGGGCCGCCGGCGTTGGGGCTGAGGTTCGGAGATGTTTCGGCAGCTCCGATGCCACCTGATTGTGCTCCCGCGGGCGTGGCAAGCGCAAGCGCCGTTAGTCCGATCAGAATGGATTTGGCAATCATGAGGTCCTCCTTGTCTGGAGGTCGAACGGAGCGCGAAGCCATGGGTTCCCGTTTGATCCGAGCAACCCGCATGCTGTCCCTCCGCCGCACGCGAGAGCACAGTCAAAAGCAGTCATACCCCCGCAGATCCCGCCAAAGGGTCAGTGGCGCGGCTCAGCTTGGCCAGTAAAGATCCGCGCGATAATCCGACGGGATGTTTGCCAGCGCCGCAAGCGTCTCCGCCACGAATTCGATCTGCATCGCGAGATAACGCACGTCACGCGGCATCGGGAGCCCAGTTGCCAGTTGGCGGTTGCGCCAACGATCATACCCAAGGCGGCGCAGGCGTCGGTCAGCTTCCAGCCGGACATCTGCCCTTTGTGGCGCCAGTTGTTCGAGATCGGACATGTCGATGCTTGGCACCTCGCGAAAGGTGTCGCGTCCGCCTTCAATCACTCTCAAGTTCATTCGTCACCTCGTCACCCGCGCCTGGCAGATTGGGTGATTCGCGACGCAGCCGGCAATACTGAGTTTTTGCCGATGATTGTTGGCGAAGGGCCTTAAGATTGGTATGATCTGGCGTTGTAAGGTGAGGGACGACACCTGCGGGAGGAGAAACCGCGATGGACTATCTGCACACGGTAACGGCACTCAATCCGGTGGTGCTATCCATTCTGGTCATCGTGTTGCTTTGCGGCGCATGGGACCGTTGGATGCAACCGAAATAACGACCAACGCTTTTGCACGAACGAGCTTTGCCGCAGCGTGCAATCCTGCTACCGCTCTGCTCCGTTGAGACGAAGGAGACGCGGTCGTGCAAGATGGATCAGACTTCAAGGACAGCTCCGCCTCGCTGAGCGAAACGCTGCGCGCAGTGATCGGACGCATTGGCGGCTCGACGGTCACGCTGCGCGAATTGATGGCGGAAGTGGGCGAGCATGGCCTGCTTTTGATGTGCGCGATCGCCTCCCTTCCCTTCCTCATCCCGGTGTCTATTCCTGGCGTCAGCACCGTGTTCGGCTTTGCCATCATTCTGATCAGCCTCTCGATCACCTTCAACCGCCTGCCCTGGCTGCCCAAGCGTATCCTCGATCGCGAGCTCGATACGCACAAACTCGTACCTGCGCTCGAAAAGGGTGCAAGCGTCGTGTCACGGCTCGATGGGTACCTGAAGCCGCGCATGTCGCGGTTCGTCACCGGCCCGGCGATGAACCGGATGAACGGCCTGGCAATCGCCTTTGGCGGCGTCCTCTTGATGTTTCCGCTCGGCTTTGTCCCGCTTTCCAACACGCTGCCCGGCATCGCCATCCTGCTTCTGGCAACCGGCATGCTGCAACATGACGGCCTGGTCGTGGCTGCCGGCTACGGCTTCCTCGTGTTGACGGTGATCTATTTCGTCGTGCTGGGCTTCATCGCCTTTGCGGCCGGACAGGGGCTGGCCGGGTTCATCGGCTAGAATCATCCTGCCGCGTCTGCCTGCGCCGCTTCCACCAAACGACCGCGCGACGCCGTCGGCGCCGCACCGAGTGGAGATCGTGGGACAGGACGAGGATCCCGAGCGGCAACATCCAGAAGCCCAGGACTGGCAGGAACCCGAACGTTCCGCCGACAATCAGCGTGCCGCCGACGACGATCCGCCCTGCACGTGAGCGTGGCATCGGGATCTGCCACGTACCCAGCACCAGCTTGCCACTATACGGGTCCATCCCGAAGCGCACGGTCTTGCGTTCTTCCGTCACTGCCTGAGGCCTTGAAGCTGTGTCATGCCGGCTCCAGATGGGGCGATAGCCGACGCAAAACAAGCGAGGAGAACTTTTTTCGAAAAACCGCTTGGCAAATGGCCAAAGCATTTGTATTACCCCGCTCACCGCCGCCACAGAGCGGTTGTTCCCTGGTAGCTCAGCGGTAGAGCATTCGACTGTTAATCGACAGGTCGCCGGTTCGAATCCGGCCCGGGGAGCCATTTCTTCTAGAGCACCGTTTGCGGCCTGAAGAGATGGATGGCGGCCATCTTCTTATCCTGATTGCTTCCGCTTGATCCGTTCATTCTGTGAGGCTTTGTCTCAAGAGAAGTTCGTGGTCTCGACCACTATCCGAAAAATGAAACTTCACATCCTTGTTCTGGACTGGCGCGCGCCG
The DNA here is from genome assembly GCA_964396135.1 of uncultured Neorhizobium sp. Taxonomy (GTDB): domain Bacteria; phylum Pseudomonadota; class Alphaproteobacteria; order Rhizobiales; family Rhizobiaceae; genus Neorhizobium. The sequence goes on along the minus strand of CAYNED010000150.1, from coordinate 1,444 downwards.
GCGGTGCGTCAACTTGTCAAATGTCAATCGGCGGGCCCACTATCTACCTACGGGCTGTCGCGGGCGCACCCTCCTCCTCCCAAGTGCTTGCGGCAACGATTGGCGGCACCTCCTCCTCCCAAGTCGCCGATCACCATCAAGCCCGGTGCATCTCCTCCCGCACCGGGCTTTTTTGTTTGACGGCTCAGGCGACCGCGCGCTGGGATGACGCATCCGCTGCAGTCACGTATCGGAGCGGCCCAGCCATCACCATTGGCATTCCAGCCTCGAAGCAGGCCGCAATGAAGGCCTCGCGCGCCACCTCGTTGGGCACGAGCCGTTTCAGCGCTGCGCGGCATTTGCGCACTGCGCGCTCATAGCGCTCTCCGCGCCGCAGCGGCCACTCATTCTCCAGAAAATCCAGCGCGTCGTAGACCGAAAGGAATGTTCGCTCCAGACCGCACTGCAGTCGCACGTTGACGGGAGCTCTCCATGGGACATCCGGAATATGCATCTGACCCTCCTTTCCGAAACCGGACGAAATCAAGCAGGATCGATATTGGAATCGGGGCAGCCAGGTTCAAGATGTAGAAGCCGGTGACCATTGCCTCCCGCTCGCCGCCGCCCGGTTGGAGGAACGTTGAGCTTTGACAACCGTTCTCCGGGAAATGACAGGAGGATGCTTCCATGCCGGATGATCTGAAACACGCTGCCAATGACGTCTCCAATACCAGCGAAACCACAAACACGTTTGGCCGCTCCGTCGAAAGTCAGGCGCAGATTGCCGATGCAAACGAACTGGCTCGGGGGACCGAACCCGGCGAGGTGCTCAATGTCTACAGGCTTGTGCCCGTGGCGCCGCCGAACGACGCGCGCTGGCGCGATGGCGCAGAGGCTCGCGAGATCCTGGTGGCAGCCCGCACACCCGGGGATGCGCGGATCGTGGCAGCAGGCGCTGAGCTGGATTTCACCGAGGTCGAAGCGATGCCGGGCGAAGACGTGACGACCAGGCACGGCAGTATCTACCGCGACGAAAAAGCCTTCACTGTGATCGAGGTGGAACGGGACCGGCATGGCCTGACCCGCGGTCCCTTGGGCGAAGGTCCGCGCGTCGACACGATCGCTCCGGTTCAACGCTGAACCGACGCGCCTGTCGTGGAGGGTGTCAAGTTCCCGCGCATCGGGTGTGACGTTCCCCTCCATACGCAAGAGCCCCCCAGCCTCCTGAAGCGCGCGAGGAGATAAGGAGGAACATTTTCATCATCCCCGTGTTGGGCAACCGGATGCCAGTCCACCTCGACCCTCGCCCGCCTCGCGCGGGCTTTTTTCTGCGGTGACGTCTGGCCAATTCTTCGAGTCGGACTGGCGCAACACAGGGAACCGGAGCGACGCAGGCAGGTTCTCGTTTCTGCATATTCAAAGGAGTACCAGATGCTAGCGCGCTACAAGATCGTCGAACACGATG
>CAYNED010000149.1:0-6834 GCA_964396135.1 uncultured Neorhizobium sp. | reverse complement strand
ATGCGTTAACGTTTCAAGATGCAGTCCGTGATCAAGGCTCGGAACCGATATCCAGCAGGCTGGACTGCCGCAGATAGGTTGAACTCACAGTCGATCGCGGGCCATGGATAAAGGTCCAGGCAGGCGCTTGCTTCCGCCATAGGATGCCGGCGTCGTCTTCATCGACACGGGCATAGTCGAAGGTGCGCGTCATCTTGGAGGAGAGAAAGGAAAGCGTGGAGCCGGGGCGGTCAATGACAGCTATCGGGAAGGTGCAGACGATGGAACGCCATTCCTGCCATCGATGAAAATTCCGAAGCCCGTCCGCACCCATGATCCATATGAAATGGACGCCACGCTTGCGGGCCTTGATACGGGACAGTGTATGGGCCGTGTAAGGGCTTCCCAGCGCCTGTTCGAACGCTGTGACTTTCATCTTTGGATCGCGTGCAAGACCCTCGCACATTGCGATCCGGCGGGTGAGCGGCGCGAGCTCTGTACGGCTTTTCAGCGGGTTCCCCGGCGTTACCATCCACCACAGCTGGTCAAGGGCAAGGCGCCTCAGCGCTATCTCCGCCACAAGCAGATGACCTTCGTGTGGCGGATTGAACGAGCCGCCGAAGAGGCCAACCACCATGCCGCGCTCGGTATGCGGCATCGTCAGATACTTGCCATCGGGGGCCGGCTCCGACACGAGCGATTACGGCCTGATCTGGCCGGTGCCGTGCACGCGGTATTTGAACGACGTCAACTGCTCCACGCCCACCGGTCCGCGCGCATGCATCTTGCCTGTCGCTATGCCGATCTCTCCCCCCATTCCAAACTCGCCGCCATCGGCAAACTGCGTCGATGCGTTGTGCAGCAGGATCGCGGAGTCGATCTCGTTAAAGAAGCGCTCCACAACCGCTGGATCTTCCGCAATCACAGCTTCGGTGTGGTTGGAGGAATAGGTGTTTACATGTGTTATTGCGCCCGAAACCCCATCAACGATCGCAACGGAGATGATTGCGTCCAGATACTCGGTGCGCCAGTCCTCTTCTAATGCAGGCTTCAGGCCAGGCATGACCTTGAGGACGGCCGCCGAGGCCCGAATTTCACAGCCTGCCTCCGTCAGCGCCTCAAGGAGCGGCGTCAGATGGCTGCCGATCGCGGCGCTGTCGACGAGCAGTGTTTCGGCGGCTCCGCAGATGCCCGTACGGCGCATTTTGGCGTTGACGACGATCCGCTTTGCCATCTCAAGATCTGCCGATGCATCGACATAGATATGGCAAAGGCCCTCCAGATGGGCGAAAACGGGAACCCGTGCTTCGCTCTGGACCCGAGCGACGAGGCTCTTGCCGCCGCGCGGTACGATCACGTCAATTGAACCAGCAAGGCCGCTCAGCATCGCACCCACCGCAGCGCGATCGGATGTTGGTACGATCTGGACTGCATGTTCAGGCAGGCCAGCGGCCTGAAGCCCAGCCACAAGGCACCGGTGAATGGCTTGCGAGGAATGCAGCGAGTCCGAGCCGCCACGAAGGATGACCGCATTGCCGGCTTTCAGGCAGAGCGCTCCGGCATCGGCCGTGACATTGGGACGGCTTTCGTAGATGACGCCAATAACGCCGAGCGGCGTGCGAACGCGCTCAATCTTCAATCCGTTGGGACGGTCCCAGGCAGCAATCACATCGCCGACCGGATCTTTCAGTGCGGCAATCTCGCGAAGACCCTTCGCCATGCCTTCAATAGACGCCTCAGTCAGTGTCAGCCGGTCGATGAAGGATGGCTGAAGACCCTTGCCCTCGACCTGCCTCAGGTCTTTGGCATTGGCGGCAAGGATTACATCCTTGGACGCGAGAAGGCTCTCGGCCATGGCGTTCAGCGCATCGTTCTTCTTCTGCGCGGAGGCTGTTGCGAGGATCCGTGCGGCGGCCTTCGCCTGCCGGCCAATCCGGTCCATCAGCATGGTGACGTCTTCTGCCGCATTGGCTACCAGATCAAGCATGAGCGGCCTCCTCTGTAGAGCTGTGCTGGTCTTCCTCCTGCCGTCCACAGGGCCTTGTCACAACCAGGTCGTCCCGATGAACCATAGCGGCCCGCCCGGCATAGCCCAAGATCGCCTCGATCTCTGCGGATTTGCGCCCCGTGATACGGCCTGCGTCGTCAGCGTCATATCCGGCGAGCCCGCGGGCAATCTCCTGCCCATCGGCATTGATGATGGCGACGGTGTCGCCGCGGTGGAAGTTACCAGCTACCGAGACAACGCCGGCGGGAAGCAAGCTCTTGCCTTCGGCCAGTGCTCGTTCGGCCCCAGCATCGACGACAAGTTCGCCTGCCGGCTGTAGTTGCCCCGCAATCCAGGTCTTGCGGGCGGTAACGGGCGTTGCCGAGGGCGAAAACCAGGAGAAACGCGCACCGCTTTCCATCGCGCTCAGAGGATGTTCCGTTTTACCGGAGGCAATGATCATCGCGCAGCCGGCGCCGGTGGCGATCTTGCCGGCATCGATCTTGGTGCGCATTCCGCCGCGCGAAAGCTCTGATGCAGCGCCGCCGGCCATCGCCTCGATCTCCGGCGTAATAGCAGGAATTGTATCGAGAAAGCGGGCATTCGGGTCGAGGTGCGGCGGTGCCGTATACAAGCCGTCGATGTCGGAAAGGAGCACGAGAAGGTCCGCACCGGTCATGGTGGCGACGCGCGCCGCTAGCCGATCGTTGTCGCCATAGCGGATTTCCGAGGTCGCGACCGTGTCATTCTCGTTAATGATCGGGATCGCGCCGATCTTCAAAAGCTGGTTGATCGTGGCTCGGGCATTGAGATAGCGGCGGCGCACTTCCGTGTCGCCCAATGTCAGCAGGATCTGCCCCGCGACAATGCTGTCCCGGGACAAGCTTTCGGACCAGGCGCGGGCGAGCGCGATCTGGCCCACGGCTGCGGCGGCCTGACTCTCTTCGAGCTTAAGCGCGCCAGACGGAAGGTGCAGCACCGTTCGGCCTAGCGCGATGGCGCCCGATGAGACCACAAGAACCTCGGCGCCTTGGGCTTTCAAAGCAGCAATGTCCGCGCAGATGGCGTCAAGCCATCGTGACCTGAGGCCGCTGCCGCGGTCCACAAGCAAAGCAGAGCCGATCTTGATGACGATGCGGCGATAGCTGGCAAGCGATCTGCGCGATGCGGCGCTCATCCGGCATCTTCCTCGTGCGTTTCATCCTGGGTGAACCGCGCGCTGCGATCCGGCAGCGCAGTCTCACCACCACCTGCTTCCACAATGACGTCGCGCAGTGCGCGCAAGACATCGGTCATGCCCTTGCCGGTGGCTGCAGAGATGAGGAAGGGCGTATGGCCGCATGCCTTCTTCAGCTCCTTGGCCTTCTTCTTCAACTCCTCATCGTCCAGCACGTCGATCTGCGACAAGGCAACGATCTCCGGCTTGTCGATCAGGCCGCCGCCATAGGCTTCCAGCTCGGTCTTGACCGTCTTGTATGCCCTGCCGACGTTCTCCTCGACACCCGAAACCAGGTGGAGGAGAACCCTGGTCCGCTCGACATGGCCGAGAAAACGGTCACCGATCCCGACCCCTTCATGCGCCCCCTCGATCAAACCGGGAATATCAGCAAGCACGAACTCGCGTCCGTCGATGGTCGCGACGCCCAGGTTGGGGTGCAGCGTCGTAAAGGGGTAGTTGGCGATCTTTGGCCGGGCGCGCGTAACTGTTGCCAGGAATGTCGATTTCCCGGCATTGGGAAGCCCGACCAGACCTGCATCGGCGATCAGCTTCAGCCGCAGCCAGATGGTCTTTTCCTCGCCTTCCAGGCCCGGGTTTGCCCAATTTGGGGCCTGATTGGTGGATGACTTGAAATGCGTGTTGCCGAAGCCGCCGTTGCCGCCCTTGGCCAGTCGGAAGCGTTGACCTTCCTTTACCAGATCAACGATCAGCGTTTCGTTGTCTTCCTCGAATATCTGGGTTCCAACCGGAACCTTCAGGGTGACGTGTTCACCGTTGGCGCCGGTGCGGTTACGGCCCATGCCATGGGTGCCGATCTGCGCCTTGAAGTGCTGCTGATAGCGGAAATCGATCAGCGTGTTCAAGCCGTTGACCGCCTCGACCCAGACGTCGCCACCGCGCCCACCGTCGCCGCCATCAGGACCACCGAATTCGATAAACTTCTCTCGCCGGAACGAGACAGCACCTGCGCCGCCATCACCGGAGCGTATGTATACTTTCGCCTCGTCGAGAAACTTCATCTTACTGCCATCAGTCTTGTGTTAGCGGCAACGCCATTGTCGTAAGACGCTGTCCGGGTTGGATATAGGCCGTGCAGGCGGAGGTCAAAGAGTATCATGAAATTGGCGAGCTATAATATTCAGTATGGGATTGGCCTCGACGGCCGCTACGATCTGCACCGCATTGCCGACAGCCTTGCTGGCGCTGACATTATCGCGCTCCAGGAAGTCACTCGCGGCTTTTCCCGCAACGATGGGGTCGATATGGTGGCGGCGCTGAAGGAGCTGTTCCCCGACTACTTTTCGAGCTTCGCCGCACCCTGCGATGTGCTGCTGGGCGTCGATGACGTGGACGGGCGGCCTGTGGAGCGGCGTCTGCAGTTCGGCAACATGGTCCTGTCGCGCTGGCCGATCCTCGCTGTCCGCCACCTGCTTCTGCCACGCAACCGAACCTTCGACAAACTCAACCTCCAGCGCGGTGCCGTTGAGGCGGTGGTGGACACACCGAGCGGGCCCTTGCGCATCTACTCCGTTCATCTCGACCACGTTTCGCCCGATGAACGGATCGAGCAGATCCGGTTCCTCAAGGCGCGAGCACTGAACTACGTTGCCGAGGGCGGCGCCCTGACGGGAGCTGAGGAATTCGGCCTCTCTGGGCCGCCGCTGACGGAGGACTTCGTGATGATGGGCGACTTCAACATGACGCCGGAATCGCCTGAGTATCTCGAGATGGTCGGCAGGACCGACAGCTACTATCATCGCTCGCTGCGCGCAAACCAGATCGTCGATGCCTGTGCTCGGCTGCAGTTGATTACCGCCGAGAGCTATACCTGGGTCAAGTCGCCCGGCGACGGAACTGAAAAGATGCATCTCGATCACTGCTTTGTTAATCCGCAACTGGCGGCGCGTCTGCGAACTGCACGCGTCGACAATCAGGCGCTCGGCTCGGACCACTTTCCCGTTTGGCTTGAACTCGGCTAAGGATGCCGGCAGATCGCTCCGCCGGCATCCTCACCCCTACGGGCGTCGGAAATCCTCCGGCCGCAGCCGCGTTTCCACATGCGGGACCATCGCATTGCGCGAAAGGTTGAAGAGGTCCGTGCAGCCGGTGATCGTGAAGCCCAGCTTTTGCTGAATACGCAATGACGCTGGGTTGTCGACAAAGACGCCTGATCGGAGTTCTATATCCGGCATTCGCCGCAAGAACCGGTCGAGCACCGCGCCGACAGCCTCCGTCATGAGGCCCTTGCCCCAGTAGAACCTGTTCAGCCAGTAGCCGAGATGCCAGTCGCCGCCGCGCAGTTCCAGTCCCACGACCCCAATGTGGACGTCGTCGCCACTCGTGATCGCCAGCGTCCAGTTCGGTGAGGAACCCGGCAGGTGCAGTTGCAGCCAATCCAGCGCATCCTCTCGATGATAAGGCTGAGGGATGCGTGCCAGCATGCTGGCGACGGCGAAGTCCGACAGAGATTGTGCGACGGCATCGGCATCCCCAACTTGGTGAGGTCGCAAGACAAGGCTTTGGCTGGTGATGACGGGGCAGGGCCCCGGCACCCTGGCTGTAGCTGGACTATCTTGATGGAGAACAGCGCTCATCTGAGTTCTCCCCAACTGCGCAACGACATCCAGGTCTTGCGGTCCAACCGGAACCACTCCACCGGTACCATCCCGCCCATGGCCAGAGATCCAAACATGCCGGATCCCTGGAACTGGAAGCCGCACTTCTGGATCACGCGCCGTGATGCGACGTTTGTGACCCGGCAACGGGCATCGATATAGTCGATGTCACGGGTCCGGAACGCCATGTCGATCAGGACATGGGCGGCCTCCGTTGCGTAGCCTTGGTTCCAGTAGGGCTCACCCAGCCAGTAGCCGATCTCGACGATCTTTTCGTCCTCCTGCGGTTCTAGCCCGCAGCAGCCCAGGAAACGACCATTGTCGCCGCGCGTAATGGCATAGACGCACTTGCCAATCTCGCCCGTATTCGCGCGTCGCACGAACTCAGCGGCGTCTTTTGCCGTGTAGGGATGCGGCATGCGAGACACCATGGTGGCGATGTTCGCATTGTTGGCGAGATGGGCAAGGGCGTCGATGTCTTCTTCGTGGGGCGCACGCAGAACAAGTCTCTGCGACAGCAAGACAGGGCAATCGCTCCTGGACCTCTCGGGCCTCAGCCGTTCTTCGGGCGGTCGCGATTGGCTCGCCCTTATCAGTTCGCCTTGCATAGTTCAGTCCTCCTTGTGGAACAAAAGAAAAAGGGAAGGTGGGTGGCGCCCCATCTTCCCTTTTCTTTGGACTGAACCTAGTGGTGCCAGCCGGGTCGATGAGACGCCGGCTGTTTTAGAGCGCTACCGGCTTATTCCGCTGCTTCTGCTTTCGGCATTACCGACACGTACACGCGGCCATTGGCCTTGGTACGGAAGTTCACGTTGCCGGCGGTCAGAGCAAAAATAGTGTGGTCCTTGCCGAGGCCGACATTGGCGCCCGGATGCCACTGCGTGCCGCGCTGGCGCACGATGATGTTGCCCGGAATGACGACCTCGCCACCGAACTTCTTCACGCCAAGGCGACGACCGGCCGAATCACGACCGTTACGCGAAGAACCGCCTGCTTTCTTATGTGCCATTTTACGTCTCTCTTCCGGATCTTAC
>CAYNED010000148.1:2937-6941 GCA_964396135.1 uncultured Neorhizobium sp. | reverse complement strand
GGCGATCGGCATCTTTAAGGGTGCGGTTGACCCGAAGACGAAGACCTTCCGCGAATTTCCCGACTGGGTGAAGAACAATACCGGCCTGCACAACCAGCCGAAGATCGCCATGTACTGCACCGGCGGCATTCGCTGCGAAAAAGCCACTGCCTTCATGAAGGAGCAGGGCTTCGACGAGGTCTACCACCTCAAGGGCGGCATCCTGAAATACCTGGAGGAAGTCCCGGCGGAGGAAAGTCTTTGGGAGGGCGCCTGCTTCGTCTTCGACGAGCGCGTTTCCGTGGAGCACGGCCTGAAGGAAGGCAACCACAAACTCTGCCACGCCTGCCGCAATCCGATCACCGCCGAAGAGGTCACCTCGCCCTTCTACGAGGAAGGCGTCTCCTGCAGCCACTGTTACGACAGCCGCACCGAAGCAGACCGTGACCGCTACCGCCAGCGTCAGCACCAGATCGCGCTGGCAAAGAAGCGCGGCGTGAAGCACATTGGTGGGTGACGTTCGGCCGTTAGGTCCTTAAGCCAAAGGCCGCGCCCCCAGGGGACGCGGCCTTTTCTCTACGTCCTGGGCAGCTATTACCAGCTGGCGATCACGGCGCCCTTGAACTCTTCCGCGACGAACGCCTTCACTTCGTCATTGTGGTAGGAAGCGATCAGCGTCTTCAGCCACTCGGCATCCTTGTCTTCCGAGCGAACGGCGATGACATTTACGTAAGGAGCCTTCTCGCCTTCCAGCGCGATGGAGTCCGTCTTCGGGTTCATCCCGGCTTCGATGGCGTAGTTGGTGTTGATCGCCGAGGCGTCGACATCATCGAGCGAGCGCGGCAGTTGGGCTGCGTCCAGTTCAACGAGCTGGATGTTCTTCGGGTTGTCGGTGACGTCGGCGATGGTGACCCTGACGCCCTTGGCCTCGTCAACCTTGATGAGCCCCTTGTCCGCGAGCAGCAGCAGCGCGCGGCCGCCATTCGTCGGGTCGTTCGGAATGGCGACGGAAGCGCCGTCCTGGAGTTCGTCGAGGCTCTTCACCTTCTTGGAGTAGATACCCATCGGGAAGTTGACGTTCGTGGCAACGCTGACGATGTCGAAGCCGCGATCTGTGACCTGGTTGTCGAGATAGGGCTGGTGCTGGAAGGAATTGGCGTTGAGATCGCCATCGGCCAGCGCCTGGTTCGGCACGACATAGTCTGAGAACTCGAGGATCTCGATGTTGAGGCCCTTGGTCGCGGCGATTTCCTTGACCTTCTCCATGATCTGGGCATGCGGGCCAGGGGTGACGCCGATCTTGATGTCTTCGGCAAGCGCCGAGGCGGCGGCAAAGGCAGCGATGGCGGCTGCCAGGATGATCTTCTTCATGGTTCTCTCCTTCTTGGGTTCACGAATTCAGTTCTTGCGCGTCCGCTTGTCGAAGCGGCGGGCGAGCATGTCGCCGGCGCTCTGGATTGCCTGTACGACGACGATCAGCACCACGACCACCGCCAGCATGACCTCGGGCATGAAGCGCTGGTAGCCGTAGCGGATGCCAAGATCGCCAAGACCGCCACCGCCGACCGCGCCCACCATGGCGGAATAGCCGACGAGGCTGACGAGGGTCAGGGTAAGCGCCAGCACGATGCTCGGCAGCGCTTCCGGCAGCAGCACCTTGGAGACGATCTGGAGCGGCGTCGCACCCATGGCGCGGGCCGCCTCGATCAGCCCCCTGTCGACTTCACGGATCGAGGATTCGATCAGTCGGGCGATGAACGGGATCGTTGCGATCGTCAGCGGCACAATTGCCGCCGTCGTGCCAATCGAGGTGCCCGCTATCATCCGCGTGAACGGGATGATTGCCACCACCAGAATGATGAAGGGCGTTGAACGCGTCGCATTGACGATGGCGCCGACGATCTTGTTCACGGTCGGTGCCGGGAAGAGCTCGCCGCGGTTGCTCGTCGCCAGGAACACGCCGATCGGCAGCCCGATCAGCGTCCCGACGATGCCCGAGACGAACACCATGTGCGCGGTCTGCAGAAGCGCCTTCCACAGAAGTGAGATGAGCATATCAGGCGCCATAGCCGAGCACCTCCGTCGTCAGTCCAGTCTGCTGATAGAAGCTCCTGGCTCGCTCAAGCGTATCCGGGTCGGCAGGATAGGAAACAACCAGCGAGCCATAGGGTTCGCCAGCAATCTCATCGATTGCGCCGGCCAGGATGTTCACGTCAGGCCCGATCTCGGCGACCAGACGCGCCGTCAGCGGCTGGAAGGCAGTTTCCCCGAAGAAGATCAGCCGCACCAACGCCCTATCGCCAGGTGCGGGCTCAGTCCTTGGCTCCGGACGAATCCAGTCGGGCAGCTTCGCGCCGATCGCAGCAGACAGGAGCGACTGCGTCGTCTCGTGCTTGGGCGTCGTGAAGATGTCGAAGGTCCGCCCGTTCTCGACGATCTTGCCCTTGTCGATCACGGCGACCTGCGAGGCGATCGTCTTCACCACTTCCATTTCGTGGGTGATGAGCAGGACGGTCAAGCCGAGGTCGCGGTTGATTGTCTTGAGGAGTTCGAGGATGGACTGCGTTGTCTCGGGGTCGAGCGCCGAGGTCGCCTCGTCCGACAGCAGGAGCTTCGGCTCCGTCGCCAGTGCCCGGGCAATACCGATACGCTGCTTCTGCCCGCCGGAAAGCTCCGCCGGATAGCGGCCGGACTTGTCGCCAAGACCGACGAGATCGAGAAGCGGCGCGACCCGGTCGCGGATCGCCTTGCGGTCCATGCCGGCGACTTCAAGCGGCAGCGCAACATTGTCGAACGCCGTCCGCGACGACAGAAGATTGAAGTGCTGGAAGATCATGCCGACCTGGCGACGGAGATCACGCAGCCCTGTTTCCGACAGTCCACCCACTTCCACGCCGTCGACGATGACGCGACCGGAAGTGGCCTTCTCGAGCCCGTTGACGAGCCGGATGAGCGTCGACTTGCCTGCACCGGAACGGCCGATAATGCCGGTGATCGTTCCGCGGGGAACGACGAGGTCGACCCCGTCCAGCGCGGTGAATGCCGGCTGGTTGCCAGTCCCGCCAAAGCGCTTGGTGACCTGCTCGAAACTGACCATGGGGACGGCAGCGGCGACTTGTCCGACTTGAGCGCAGCTCATCGCACGCCTCCGGTAGAGGCATCACGGGACTTGTATAGGTACGTCATGGACTTCTCTTTGGTGAATGCCGCAATTGCGGAAAGACGAGCGTGCTCTGGAAGCGTCTAGCCTCACATACACATTCGGACGGTCTGGCGTCCCTCTAGCATCTTTGCATTCACCTGATCAAACCCTTGCCTGCTGCGGCATGTCTGCTCGCCTTGTGCTTATCGCACCACACGAACGGCCAAGCCGAGGCATGACTTTCCAGTTATCGTGAGGAAAGGGGAATAACCGTGCCGCGGTTCAGGCCGCTAGGTCGAACACAGGCGACGAGAAGGCCTCGAAGGCGGGGCGGCCGAAGAGATAGCCCTGCATCAGCGTCACTCCGAAGTCACGGAGCACTGCCATTTCGGACGAGGTCTCGATCCCCTCGCACACTGCCGTTACGCCAAGGTCTGCAAGCATCGCCAATGTGTGCTTCACGACGATACGCTTCGCGGGGTCGAGATCGATGCCGCGGATCAGGTCCATGTCGAGCTTGACGATATCGGGCTGGAACTTGGCGAGCAAATTGAGCCCCGAATGACCGGCGCCAAAATCGTCGATCGCGGTCCTGAAGCCCATGCCCTTGTAGGTCCGCAGGATGTTGAGAAGATGATTGGTATCGACCTGCTCGGTTTCCGTGAACTCGAAGATGATGCGGTTCAGCGGGAACGACACCCGCGAGGCGGTGGCAAGCGTGACGCGGATGCAGGCGCGCGGCTCGTAGACGGCGTTGGGCATGAAATTGATGGAGAGGCTGGCATCCCGGTCGTTTCTGAGGCGGGACGCAAGCTCGATAGCCTTCTGACGGCAGCTCTGGTCAAAGGCGTAGCGATTGGCCTCGTTGACGGCAGACAGGACG
>CAYNED010000148.1:0-2837 GCA_964396135.1 uncultured Neorhizobium sp. | reverse complement strand
AGCGCTTTGTACCACTTGCCGCTCTTCTTGATGGTGCGGACCTGCGTCTCGTAGTCGACATGGACGAGGCCAAAGCGCATCTGATAGCCCTTCGCCCATTCAAAATTGTCCATCAGGCTCCAGGCGAAGTAGCCGCGCAGCGGAAAACCATCCGTGATGAGATCGCCGCAGACCGAGAGATGATCGGCGTAGTAGTCGAGCCGCGGCTGGTCATCCACCTCGCCGTCGGCGCCGACGCCCATGTTGTAGGCGGCGCCGTTCTCTGTGATGTACATCTCGGGAAGATCGTAGCGGCGGTAGAGGTCTTCGACGAGCAGCTTCAGCGCCGGCGAATAGATTTCCCAGCCGATATCCGTCTTCTCGTCGCTCTCCGGAGGGGCGTCCTTCGTCCAAGGGAAGTCACCGCTCCGCGCGGCATCATCGGCCACCCGCATCGGCGTATAATAGTTGAGCCCCCACCAGTCGAGCTTGCCGCTGATCGTCGCGAGATCGCCCTCTTCGATCTTCGGCATGCGATCCCCCAGCGCATCGAGAAGCGCCGGCGGATACTCGCCTTTGAAGGACGGGCCGAAGAAGGCGCCGTTGTGGAAATCAGAGGCGCGCTCGGCGGCGGCCTTGTCTTCGGCGCTGTCGGAACCTGCGATCACTGAATGCGCGTTGAGCACCAGCCCAACCGGAACGTTCGGGCTGACGTCGCGAATGGCTTCAACGCCCAGGCCGTGGGCGAGGTTTGTGTAGTGCATGGCGTGAAGAGCGGCTTCCATGTTGCGCTCGCCCGGCGCGTGCTCGCCATAGAGATGGCTGAGCCACACGGAGCACCAGGGCTCGTTGAAGGTCGCCACCGCATCCAGCCGGTCGCCGAGCCGGTCCATCACCACCTTCGTGTAGCGCTGGAAGGCATAGGCCGTGGAGCGGGCCGTCCAGCCTCCATCGCCCATCAGCGCCAGCGGCAGGTCCCAATGGTAGAGCGTCGCGAAGGTCTTGATCCCGCGCGCCTTGCAACCGTCGACCAGCCGGTCATAGAAGTCGAGGCCCTTCTCGTTCACACGTCCGACACCTTCGGGAATGATCCGCGGCCAGGCGATGGAGAAACGGTAGGCCGAGACACCCATCTCCTTGATCAGGTCGAGGTCTTCGTCCAGGCGATGGTAGTGATCGCAGGCGACATCGCCGTTGTGGCGGCCATGGACGCGGCCCGGCATGTTGGAGAAGGCATCCCAGATGGAAGGTTTACGTCCGTCCTCCTTCGTCGCTCCTTCGATCTGGAAGGAGGCGGTGGCGACGCCGAAGGTGAAGTCGCCGGGAAAACAGGCTGCAAGGGTCTTGGGATCAGTCATGGGAGGCTCGTCGCTCAACGGACACAGGGCTGTTGGCGGCGGTTTAGTAAAGGCGGATGCTGATGTACAGGCACAAACTGCAACGTTGTAGAAACTTCACCAAGCGCTACAGACACGGTAACGGGGGACGGTAACGTCCCCCGCCGTGATTCCTACAGCTTCACCCAGGCACCATTCTTCTTTGACGACGCCACGCAGGCTTCCACGAAGGCGACGCCCTTCACGCCGTCGTCGACGGTCGGGTAGATAACGTCCTTGTCGACTTTCGCACCCTTTTTGGCCGCATTGATTGCGCGTGCCGCCTCCGTGTAGATGGTCGCGAAGGCCTCCAGATAGCCTTCCGGGTGGCCCGACGGGATGCGCGACACCCGTCCTGCCGCCGCTCCCGCTCCGGCTCCATTGCGGGTGATCAGTCGCTTCGGCTCCCCGAACGGGGTGAACCACAGGTAGTTCGGGTCTGCCTGCGTCCACTCGATCCCGCCCTTGGTGCCGTAGACGCGGATCTTCAGCCCGTTTTCGTGGCCAGGTGCGACCTGGCTGCACCAGAGCATGCCCTTGGCGCCGCCCTCGAAGCGCAGCATGACATGGGCATTGTCATCCAGCCGCCGGCCTTCGACGAAGCTGTCGAGATCAGCCGCCAGGCTCTCCAGCGTCAGGCCGGTGATGAAGGAGGCTAGGTTGTAGGCATGGGTGCCGATGTCGCCGGTCGAGCCGCCAGCACCCGATTGCGCCGGATCCGTACGCCAGACCGCCTGCTTGGCGCCGGTTTGCTCGACCGCTTCCGTCAGCCAGTCCTGCGGGTACTCCACCTGCACGACGCGTAGCGCGCCGAGGTCGCCGTTCTGTACCATCTCGCGCGCCTGTCGCACCATGGGATAGCCGGTGTAGTTGTGCGTCAGGATGAACAGCGCGTCGCTCTCGTCCGCCACCTTCTTCAGCTTCTTCGCGTCCGAGAGATTCGAGGTGAGCGGCTTGTCGCAGATAACGTGGATGCCGCGGCGCAGAAACTCCTTGGCGGCTTCGTAATGCACATGGTTCGGCGTCACGATGGACACGGCCTCGATGCCGTTCTTCAGCCGTGCCTCGCGGATGGCCATTTCCTTGTAGGAGCCATAAGTGCGGGCCGGATCGAGCCCGAGATCGCGGCCCGACTGCATCGCCTTTTCGGGTGTCGAGGAGAGCGCGCCCGCCACCAGCTCGAACTGGTCGTCAAGCCTTGCCGCCATGCGGTGGACGGCGCCGATGAAGGCCCCCGCGCCACCGCCCACCATGCCGAGCCGGATGCGCGGCTCGCGCGCCTGTTCGTCCTTGCCTTCGATAGCCATCGTCGTCTCCCTTACAGTCCCAGCATCCGGCGATTGGCGGCTTCGTCCGTGCCGCCCGCGGCGAAGTCGTCGAACGCCTTCTCCGTGACATGGATGATGTGGTGCTTGACGAATTCGGCGCCTTCACGCGCACCGTCCTCGGAATTCTTCAGCGCGCATTCCCATTCCACGACCG
>CAYNED010000147.1:2922-6942 GCA_964396135.1 uncultured Neorhizobium sp. | reverse complement strand
GCGTCGGATCGTATCCCTGCGGCCCGAGCTTCAGTTCCTCAAGCGTCTTCGGGTCTGCGACGTCCTCGAGGCGCTGGAGGACGCGTGCGACGTCAAATCCTGCTTTGCCGCCATTGGCGAGCTTTGTCAGCCCTTCCATGAGACGTGCATTGTCGTCGCCATAGGGGTTCTTGATGGCCGCGATGACGGTGGCAAGCGTTACCCCGGCGTCGACCAGCCCAAGGTCTTTTTCCAGTTTTGCGACCTGATCCGGGTCAAGATCCTTCACCGCATCTTCGATCGCCTTGCCCAGAGAGTAATTTGATCTCTCTTGCTCAAGGTCGATCCCAAGCCTTGCCGCCAACCGTTCGGTCAGCTTCATCTTCAGCTCGTTCGGATCGATGTTGTTGATGCCGAACAGCGCTTCGGCGATCTTCTCCTGCGCGCGCCTGGCTTCCGCGCTGGCGCTGATTCGCGCCTCGACCACCGGGTCCTTCTTGTCGCCGGACGCCTTTTCCTCGTCCTGCCTGCGTCGCTCCTCCATGCTGTCGAGCGTCGACTGCATGAGATTGGTCGCTGCGAGCCCGGAGGCTGCCTGTGTCGGTAATAGCATGGCTTGCGCCCCAGACGTTTGGCGCAAAACCTAGATGAACAGGATGAACTGTGCGTTAACCGAGAATGGTGGGAGTTCGCAGCTGCGGTCAGCTGTGTGCGAAGATGTCCGTCTCTTCCCAACCTAAAAGGTCGAGCTTGGCGCGGGTCGGCAGGAACTCGAAACAGGCACTGGCAAGTTCCGTACGACCGTCGCGGTTGAGGCGTAGCGTCAGCTTCTCGACCAGGGCGTGCAGGTGGAGGACATCAGATGCCGCATATTCCAGCTGCGCTTGCGATAGCTTCTCGGCTGCCCAGTCAGACTGCTGCTGGGCTTTTGAGACATCGATGTCGAGCAGTTCTTTGAGGTTGTCCTTAAGCCCATGCCGATCCGTATAGGTTCTGGTGAGCCGTGAAGCGATCTTGGTGCAGAAAACAGGTGTCGTGGTGACGCCGAAGGTATGAAAGAGAACTGCAATGTCGAAGCGACCGTAATGGAAAATCTTGCGGCGCGAAGGATCAGCCAGCAGTGCGACGAGATTTGGCGCTTGCTTCTGCCCGGCGGCAATGCGGATCACATCTGCGGTACCATCCCCCGGCGACAGCTGCACCACGCAAAGCCGGTCGCGACGTGGGACAAGCCCCAGCGTCTCGGTATCGATCGCGATGTCGTGTGTATAGCGGGCTGCGTCTGCTGCCGAAATGTCGCCTTCGTGGTAGCGAATGCTGCTCATCATCTGCCTCTTTGTTTGCCCATGAGGCAATGACACAGCAGCACGCCATCGGCAAGCGCGGCTATGAATGTAGCAGAAGCGGGATGACATAGATGAAGCTCTGCACTCCGCGCATTGCTGCAATGCAGCAGATGTTCTTGGCAAGCCGGCCAGCGCGTCCTATATCTCTCTCATCGAAGCGACGCACTCCTCCTCCCAGCGTCGCCAGATGAGATCGGCAATCTCCTCCTCCTCCCAATTGCCGATCATGTTTAAAGCCCGACGCACCTCCTCCCGCGTCGGGCTTTTTCCGTTTCAGCACCTGCCTTCGTCGGTCAAGGATGACGGTTCAGCTTGGCCGCAGTTCCCGGATTGCTGTCAACACCCGCGCATCAACCTCAAGTCCGTCCCGAAGCGCGTCCCGCCGGCTGTTCTGCCCGCGTCGCCCCGGAAGCCGTACGCCTTCCTCGCTCGTCATCTCTGCGGCCAGTTCGGCAATCCTTGCAGCCGCATGGCCAGACCCGGGATCGATGGCGATGATGACTTGACCCACAGATGGCGGAGCTCCTTCGGCTTCGAAGAAGGATGAGGCCTCGTAGGAGAAGTTGGCGCCCGTCAGTCCCGCCGCCAGCACCTCCACCATCAGAGCAAGCGCGGCACCCTTTGCTCCGCCGGAAGGGGACAGGTGACCCTTCAAGGCGGCCTTGGGATCGTTTGTTGGATGGCCTTCGGCGTCAAACGCCCAGCCGTCGGGGATCCGTTCTCCCCGCTGCTGAGCCGCAACGATCTTGCCAGCGGCGACAGTCGTCAGCGCAAGATCGACAACCAGAGGATCACCGTCTGCAATGGGTGCTGCAAAGGCAATCGGATTGGTGCCGAAGATCCGCTTGCGGCCACCCCAGGCGGCCATGGACGCAGGGGCATTGGCCACCATGATGGCCATTAGCCCTTTTTCTGCCAGCCGCTCGACGGCAAGCCCCGCAACCCCTGCGTGATGCGAGCGGCCGATACGGGCGATCGCGACCCCGCAGGCGCGGGCAGCCTCCGGTAGGGTAGCGACGGCGAGATCGATGGCGGGATAGGCAAAACCGTGGGCGGCATCAATGGCGACGACGGCTGGTCGCGGGCGCGAAACGGATGGCAGCGCCTGCCCATCAACCTTGCCGGTTCGAAGCTGGCCGACATACGGCACGACGCGCCTCAACCCATGGCCGTATTGTCCCACCGCCTCGGCTTGCACGAGTGCATGTGCAACGGAGGCAGCAGCAATGGTTGAGGTGTGATTTGCCTCGAAAACCTCTTGCAGGAGCGTTTCGAGGTCAGCAAGGGGTATGGGCATATCGGAATTCCGTTTGCGCAAGCGAATTGATGCTACGCCTTACTCCGTTCACCCAGCACCCCCAAGTCTATTCGCAGCGCAGACCCTGGTCCAGATAACTTGGCACGCCTGCGGGGGGTGCGGGAATTGGCGAAGCACGACGCACCGCCGAGACGATGTAGTCATCGATCGCGGAATTGCCGGAAGAGCGCGACAGGGAGACGCTCGTGATATTGCCACTGCCATCGAAGTTGAAGCGGACTGCGGCAGTACCTGTGTCGTTGCCGGGGCATCGGCGGGCATTGCGCGCGATCTTTGCCTGGACCCGCGATTTCCACTTGGCAGGGGCGACGGACGACCTGGCAGAGCCTTCAGTCGTCTTGGCTGCGGCGGTGCGTTCCGAAGGCTTTGCCTGAAGCTTTGCTTTCTGTGAGGCTTTGGAAGCCTGTGGCTGCGGCTTCACCTGCTTTGGCGCCGGCTTCTTCGGTTCCGGCGGGGGCGGTGGCCGCGAGACCGGCAGTGGGACTTCGACATTCTCCAGCGCCGCAATCATCTGCTGCTCGAGCGGATCGACGTCCTCCACCGGTTCCGGCTGCGGCTCGGGAATTGTTTCCGTGATTTCCGGCTCCGTTTGCTCAACCGGCTCCGGCATTTCGGGTTCGGTTTCGATGGGCTCGGCAATCTCCTCCGGAGGCGGGGGTTCCACAGGCTCTGGCATGGGCTCCGGAAGCGGGTCCTCAACAGGCTCCAACTGCTTGCTGGCGACTTCCTCGGCATCAACTTCCTCGGTCGAGACCTGGTCCTCTTCCGTGTTGACCGCTTCAGGCTCGGCAGCAAGTTCTATCATGATGGCGGCTTGCGGCCCTTGGTCGGCGGGTGAGGCCGGCTCCTGTCGAAGCAAGACTGCGGCCGCTGCAATATGGGCCGTCAGCACCACCAAGCCGGCGGTGGACCAGAGTGCCAGTTCCCCGAACCGGCTGGCGCGGCCAGATCGCAGGACCCCCGCGATCATGGGGCTCCCCCGCTGGCTGGTGCCGCTGCGGCAGGCGTTGCCCCCGGCAGCGTCTCAAGACCGACAAGCGCAATCTTCAGATAGCCTGAATCGCGCAGCAGGTTCATGATCTCCATGAACTGGCCATACTCGATTGCCTTGTCGGCGCGCAGGAATATGCGTGTTTCCCTGTCGCCTCCCGTTACCCTTTCGAGGGATGCAGCAAGCTGTTCGCGCGTAACAGGTTCATCGCCCAGGTTCAGGCCGAGGTCTTCCTTCACGGTCAGGTAGAGCGGTTCGTCTGGTCGCTGCGCCGGCTGCGCCGATGAAGCAGGCAGATCTACATTCACATCCACCGTCGCCAGCGGGGCTGCCACCATGAAGATGATCAGCAGCACCAGCATCACGTCGATGAATGGCGTGACGTT
>CAYNED010000147.1:0-2822 GCA_964396135.1 uncultured Neorhizobium sp. | reverse complement strand
ATCCCTGGCGCCACGACGGCGAGATTGGTTGTCTGGGATTCGGAAATGCCGATGAAGGAATTCATGATGCCCCAGACGGTGCCGAACAAGCCCACGAAGGGAGCTGTGGAGCCGATGGTGGCGAGCACGCCTGTCCCGCGCGACATGCGCCGGCCGGCAAAGGACTCGATGCGCGAAAGCGCAGAGGCCACCCGCTCCTTCACGCCGCTGTTATCGGCATGATCGAGAGCGGCTTCGGAAAGACGAACCTCTTCGGCGGCCGAACGCAGCATAAGGGCCGCAGGTCCACCGCGCTGCCCGACAGTGCCGACTGCATCCGCGAGCGTTGCCGAATTGCGGATGACCTTCAATGTCCGCCCTGCGCGTGTCCGGGCGCCGGTGAGTTCCAGCGTTTTCGCCAGCCAAACCGTCCATGTGATGAGGGAAGCAAAGGCGAGGCCGATCATCACGCCTTTGACGACCCAGTCCGCAGCCATGAACATGCCCCAGGGTGAAAGGTCGTGTGGGATGTCAGAGCGTTCGCCGGCGGGCAGAAGATCTTGAAACACTGTCGGCTCAGTGTTCGGCTCCTCAACGACGGTTTGATCTTCCGTCGGCGCAGGATTGGTCGGTGCGGGTTCAACGGCAGTGTCCGCGGGAACGGACGTATCCGATGGCGCACGGGTCGGCGCAGCGGGGCTGGCCTCAGCGGGTGCCCCGGCAGGTGTTTCGGCAGTGGGCGTCTGCGGCGCGAGAGTTTCAGTCTGCAGAACAGGTGCCGGAGCCGGTTCCTGCGCTTGCGCCGGGAACGGCGATGCGAGAAGGAGGCCGATCAACGACAAGACGGGACCGCAAAGCGTGCGAGAGCGCAGGCGAGGAGTGCTGGCGGTAGTGGTCGACATTGTTGAGGCTCTCCGGATAGCGGAGCTTGTCCGCCCGCGGCGGCACAAGATCCCACGACTGCGGCGGCCAGCGCGAGACCGGCCTGTTCATGAGCCTCTCGATAATAAACATGAGTGATTATGGCAACAAATAAATCTTGATCAGCAGGATCAGATTTAATTCTGCGGTGAACGCTATGCCGGTGCGGTGAGCAGAGCGTTGAAAGGCACCTGCTCCCTTGGCATCCCGTCCAGGGCTAGCGAGCCAGCCAACCACCATCGACCGGCAGAACAACACCATGGATGTAGTCTGACGCATGGGATGCGAGGAAAACTGCAGCGCCGCCGAGCTCTTCCGGTCGCCCCCAGTGGCCCGCCGGGATACGCCCAAGGATAGCAGAATTGCGATCCGGATCGTTTCGTAGCGCTTCCGTGTTGTTGGTCTCGAAGTAGCCGGGTGCGATTGCGTTGACGTTGATGCCCTTGCCAGCCCACTCGCAGGCAAGCAGCCGCGTCAGGCCCGCAAGCCCGCTTTTCGATGCAGTGTAGGAGGGAATGCGGATGCCACCCTGGAAGGACAACAGGGAGGCAATGTTGATGATCTTGCCCGGCTGATCCTGGGCAATGAGATGACGCGCGAAAGCCTGTGAAAGGAAGAACACGCTCTTCAGGTTGACGTCCATCACCTCATCCCAGTCCGCTTCTGTGAAATCGACAGCGTCGGCGCGACGGATGATGCCGGCATTGTTGACGAGGATGTCAGCTCTGCCAGACCAGGAAACCGCCTGGTCGACCACATCCTGAACAGGCTCGATGGTAGAAAGATCGGCCTTGATCGTGTGGCACCTGCCGCCGCGTGCGGCCCCGATTGCGTCCTCGGTTTCTGCCATGGATGAGCGACCGACAAGGGCGACATCTGCGCCAGCGCCAGCCAGGGCAACGGCAATGGCCTGGCCCAATCCGGTGTTGGCGCCGGTGACGATGGCAGTCTTTCCAGTGAGGTCAAATGAGATGGACACGTCAGGCTCCTCGCGTGTGACAAGAAAAAGCCGCTGGAAATGTCTCTCCAGCGGCTCTTGATGCTTTGACCGAACGACTAGAGCGTCCGGGTGATGTGCTCCACGCGGAAGCACTCGATCGTGTCGCCGGCGCGGATGTCCTCGTAGTTCTCGAAGGCCATGCCGCATTCCTGGCCCATAGGCACTTCGGAGACTTCGTCCTTGAAGCGCTTGAGCGTCTTGAGCTTGCCTTCGTGGATGACGACGTTGTCGCGCAACAGGCGTACGCCTGCACCACGTTCCACCTTGCCTTCGATGATGCGGCAACCCGCGACCTTGCCGGTCTTGGTGATGTTGAACACCTCCAGGATCTCGGCATTGCCGAGGAAGGTTTCGCGGCGCTCTGGCGAGAGCAGCCCCGACATCGCTGCCTTCACGTCATCCACCAGATCGTAGATGATGTTGTAGTAGCGGATTTCGAGACCAGCCCGTTCGGCGGCCGTGCGTGCCTGTGCATTGGCGCGCACGTTGAAGCCGATGATCGCCGCTTCCGAAGACTCGGCGAGCGAGATATCCGACTCGGTGATTGCGCCGGCGCCCGAATGGACGATGCGTGCCCGGACCTCGTCCGTGCCAAGCTTGTCGAGAGCACCGATAATCGCTTCGACAGAACCCTGCACGTCGCCCTTGATGAGCAGCGGGAATTCCTTGTAGCCGGTGTTCTGCAGCTTGCTCATCATTTGCTCGAGCGAGCCACGCTGACCGGATTGGCGAGCCGCCGCCTTGTCGCGAGCAAGCCGCTGACGATACTCCGAAATCTCGCGCGCACGGCTTTCGCTCTCGACCACGGCGAAGCGGTCTCCGGCAGCCGGTGTGCTGGACAGGCCCAGAACTTCAACCGGAGTGGCAGGACCCGCTTCCTTGACATGGTCACCCTTGTCGGTGACCAGCGCACGAACGCGAC
>CAYNED010000146.1:5343-6971 GCA_964396135.1 uncultured Neorhizobium sp. | reverse complement strand
ATCCCGTCATAGACGGACAGTTCCAGCATTTTCGGATCGACCATGATCAGGCGGCACTCGTCAGGTCGTAGATGATAGATCAACGACAGGATCATCGTGTTGATCGCCACGGACTTGCCCGAGCCCGTCGTGCCGGCGACAAGCAGATGGGGCATCTTGGCAAGCTCGGCGATGACCGGCTCGCCACCAATGGTCTTGCCTAGGCACAAAGGCAGGCGGTAGTCCGTGCTGATATAGCTGCTGCTTTCGAAGAGCTCGCGGAGGTAGACGGTTTCCCGTTCAGGATTGGGAAGCTCGATACCGATGACATTGCGGCCCGGCACCACCGCAACGCGCGCCGAGAGTGCCGACATCGAGCGCGCGATATCGTCGGATAGATTGATGATGCGCGAGGACTTCACGCCCGGCGCAGGGGCAAATTCATAGAGAGTGACCACGGGGCCCGGGCGCACATCGATAATGTCCCCCTTGATCCCGAAATCCTCCAGAACACTTTCCAGCAGGCCCGCGCTCTTCTCCAGCGCCTCCTGGCTCATCCCCTCCGATTCGGTGACCCCTGCTGGTTGCAGCAAGTCGACAGGGGGAAACAGATAGTCCTGTTCTGCGGCAAGAAGAGTTCCAATGGCCGGTGACGGTCGAGCAGGCGCAGCATCCGTGGCAGTGGCCTCGCGTACGGGTTCCAGGTGGGCTAAAGCGTGAGCTTCAACCGAATGGTGCTCATAGCTTCGGAAAGATCCAGCACCGCGCAGCTCAACCTGACGATAAAGGTGGACCGGAGAGGTCGCCGATGTATCTTGAAGCGAGTCCGATTGGCGCTCTTCGTCGGCAGGAGCCGGCGCCGGCTCCTTCGCGCGCACCGACACCACATCACTGTGTCGCGCCGTCGCTCCTGATTGGATGGGCTTGAGTGTTGCTCGCACCGCCGTATTGCCCCGCACCGGCAGATCCGACACGCCCAGGCTGAGCATTTCCCAGATCAGGTGATCTGGAAGGTAGAGCGGACGGCGGACGGCTGGGGATACGCCAGTTGCGCGCATCCGTTCAGGCAGTGTTTGGAGACCGCTGGTACCCGGCTGCACCAGTGGCAGGCGACGTCCTTCGTTCACGACGCCACCTTGTTGCAAGGGCGCCTGGGAAGCGGACTGATGTTCAATCGATTTTTCCAGGCACTGCTGCAAAACCCGCGCCGGCGAGGCTGAAGTGGGATCCTGCAGCTCTTTGTCAGCTCGCCCGGGCGCTGGCTGCAGTTCACGGCTGCCGTTTGCCAGTGCAGCGCCCACCCCGTCTGCCTTTGCTGAAGTGGCTCTGCCGGGAGTCCGTGTGAAGCGAACATTGGGCGCCAACACGAAAGGCCGTTGCCATGTGGGAAGCCGCTCGGGGTCAAGAATGATGGAGTCTGACCTCGCCTCCTTGACCTTCGATGCAGCTTCTACCCGGGTCGTCAGAGGCAAAGCCGCGACTTCATTCGCGACTTGGTCGTTCTGCGTCTCTTCAGTATCGGGAGCGGGGAAACGGGAAGGTTCTTGCATGTTACGCGAAACCATTAAGCGAGCTGTCACACCAGAGGCGTTAATAGAAAGAAAACCTTAACCAGGTGTTGCCAAAGCCGCTGAAGGAGCCTGATCGAT
>CAYNED010000146.1:0-5243 GCA_964396135.1 uncultured Neorhizobium sp. | reverse complement strand
TGGAGAAGGACCGGCAGGGATCTTTCGGACGTTCCCACGGTTCGACGCGCCTTCCTTGGCACAGCGATAGAGGCTTGATGAATGGAGAACATGACAATGGACGTACTTGGACTGATGGTCGACAGCGAGGAAACAACGGCATCGGACGGCGCCACCTTCGAGCGCCGCAACCCCATCTCCGGGGACGTTGCAACGCGTGCAGCGGCGGCAACGGTTGACGATGCTATTGCCGCGGTGGATGCCGCAGCGGCAGCCTTTCCGGCCTGGTCGCGTTCATCGCCGCGTGAACGGCGCATGATCCTGACCAAGGCTGCCGATATTCTCTCAGCAAAAGCTCCACAGTTCGTAGAAGCCATGGGTGCCGAGATTGGAGCAACGGCCGGATGGGCGCAGTTTAACGTCATGCTCGCCTCCGACATGCTGCGCGAGGCCGCAGCCATGACCACGCAAATTGCCGGAGAAGTCATTCCGTCAAACCGACCTGGTTCTCTGGCAATGGCCGTCCGCCAGCCCGCGGGCGTCGTCTTGTCCATCGCCCCCTGGAATGCGGCGGTGATTCTGGGTGTGCGCTCGCTCGCAGCACCCCTGGCCTGTGGCAACACGGTGGTGATGAAGACCTCCGAAGTTTGCCCCCGCACCCATCGTCTGATCGTCGATGCGCTCAATGAAGCAGGCCTTCCCAAAGGCGTTCTCAATGCCCTGTCCAACGCACCTGACGACGCTGCGGAGATTGTCGAGACGCTCATTGCCCAAAAAGCCGTCCGCCGCGTCAATTTCACCGGTTCAACGCGCATCGGCCGCATCATCGCCGAATGCGCGGGGCGCCACCTGAAGCCGGCTCTCCTGGAACTTGGCGGCAAGGCTCCGTTCGTGGTTCTCGATGATGCCGACATCGAGGCAGCCGTCGCGGCTGCCGCCTTCGGCGCCTACATGAACCAGGGCCAGATCTGCATGTCCACGGAACGTATCGTGGTCGACAATCAGGTGGCCGATCAGTTCGTCGAAGCCCTCGCCGCCAAGGCAAGGACCTTGACGGCCGGCGATCCAACGACAGGCGATACGCCGCTTGGCTGCGTTGTCGATGCCACCGCTGCCAATCGTATCGGCGAGTTGGTCAAGGACGCCGTCAGCAAGGGCGCAACGCTGGTGGCGGGTGGTGCCATCGACGGAACCATTATCCAGGCGACGGTACTCGACAACGTCACGCCGTCTATGCGCCTTTATGCCGAGGAGTCATTCGGACCGGTCGTCACAATCGTACGCGTCGACAGCGTCGATGAAGCGGTTCGCGTTGCCAACGATACGGAATACGGCTTGGCTGCCGCTGTTTTCGGCCGCGATGTCAACCGCGCTCTTGCTGTCGCGCGCCGCATCGAATCCGGCATATGCCACGTCAATGGTCCAACGGTTCATGACGAGGCTCAGATGCCGTTCGGAGGTGTCAAGGAGTCCGGCTACGGTCGCTTTGGCGGGAAAGCGGGCATTGCCGAGTTCACGGATTTGCGGTGGATCACGATCCAGGATGGCCCTATTCACTACCCGATCTAAGGGCGCGCGCGGCAACTGAAGTTCGGTGTATCGTAAGCGCGGCGGCAGTCTCAACAGTGCCGCCGCCCTCTCGTCGACAATAACAGCAGTGCATCACTGGACGGGCGAGGCTGTTCACATCGCTCAAGTAGACTACGGAAGCGCGCCAGGCTGAAAAGCTTGAGAATCAAACTCAGATCTTACCACACTAACGCGATGCGAGGGTCTGCGGTGGAGTACCTGCAGCTCTCTTTCCCTCGAACACGAGGTCCTCAGCGGGCAGAGGACGCGCAAGGAGATAGCCCTGAACTTGCGTGCAGCCCACTGCCTGAAGGCTCCTCAACTGTTCCTCGCTCTCCACGCCTTCAGCGGTTGTGATCATGCCAAGCTTGTTGCTGAGCTGGACGATCATTTCGATCACGGATAACGCGCTGGCTCTCGTAGACATATCAGTGACGAAGCCGCGATCTATCTTGATCTTGTCGAACGGAAATGTCGTCAGGTAGCTCAGTGATGAATATCCAGTACCGAAATCATCAAGTGCTATGCGCACCCCAAGCTGTCGCAACTGGTGAAGGGTAGAAAGTGTGGCCGCTGTCGCCTCCAGGAGGACAGACTCGGTAATCTCGAGTTCCAGGCGATGGGGAGCAAGCCCCGTATCCGATAAAGCCCGAATGACATGCTGAACAATATTGCCGGAGCGGAACTGCATCGGCGAGAAATTGACCGCAATCGTCAGATCTGACGGCCAGCTTCTGGCTTCTCGACACGCTTCACGCAAAACCCAATCACCAATCTCATCAATCAAACCGAGGCTTTCTGCGACCGGGATGAACTCGGCGGGCGAGATCATTTCGCGTCCGTGACGCCTCCAGCGAACCAGGGCCTCGAAGCCCTTGACCTGGCGTGACTGTGTGTCGTGGAGAGACTGGTAGTAAACTTCCATCTGGCCGCGAGACAAGGCCTCGCGAAGGTCGGTTTCGATGGCTTTGCGCGCGAGTAGCCGCTGCTCCATGTCTTGCGAGAAGTGGGTAATGCGGTCTTTGCCATCGGCTTTGGACTGATACATCGCCAGATCTGCATGCTTCAGCAGCTCATCGGGGGTACAATCCGGACCCTTGTAGCCCGCGATCCCAATACTTGCGCTGACAACGACGTTGCGCCCCTCAAGATGAAAGGGTTCCGAAATGGCGGCTTGGATGGTTCTGGCCACCTCTGTTGCTTCGTCAGGCGTGGACCCTTCGGAAAACAAGACCGCAAACTCGTCGCCTCCCAAACGGCCCACGAGCCTGTCTTTGCTGACGCATGACCGAAGTCGTCTGGCGACCTCCTTCAGCATCTGGTCGCCGATATCGTGACCCAGCGTGTCATTGACTTCCTTGAAGCCGTCCAGATCGAGGAGGAGGATGTCGACACTGTCTTGAGATCTAGAACCTGCGCATCTGTCCATCAACTTCTTGCGGACAAGGACACGGTTCGGCAGTTCGGTGAGAGCATCATGATGTGCCATATGGAAGATGCGTGCTTCCGCCTGTCTGCGCTCGCTCACGTCCTCATAGGTCGCGAGCCACCCGCCATCGGCAATCGGTTCATGCGAAACGGCAAAAGCGCGTTCATCAGGAAGGTCGAGCGTAAAGCTACCTTTCCTTCTGCCTTCGATCAGGCTGGCCTGCTCTCTGAGGATCGGCGCCAGAACGGACGTCTGCGACCCATGATTGGCTGATGCAATAGCGTCTTCCAGAAACTGTCCGGCCAGCGCATTCGGCGCCGCTCCCAGCAGGGCTGCAAACTGCTCGTTGACCACGATCAGACGCCCGCTTGCGTCGCAGGTGCACAAGGCCTGGGACATGCTGTTCAGCGCCGCATTGAAGCGTTGGTTCTGCAATATGAGGTTTCGGTGAGCATCTTCCAGTTTGCCCGCTGTTGTCTGCAAATCCTCATGTGCCTCACGCACCTGCTTGTTTTGTCGCCACAGCAGCAAAACCAGGAGAATGCCGCAAACGATGAGACCGGACGTGAGCCCCGACAAGACAAGGTGGAGCCGGGCAAGTTCGCGACGGTCTTTTCCCGCTTGCTCTGCACCGTAGGCAGCGGCTCTGGATGTGAGCCCCGTTATCTCGGCATTGAGTGGCGCCAGTGCTTGAAGCGCCTTGGCGACATCAAGCGATGCGCCGCCTTTGCTGACTAGCTGATCCACCGTCTCCAGGCCCAGACGGAGCATGCGGATCGTCTCCTCATTTTGAGGATGGTTCCTGATGAACTGCCTAAGGCTTCTGCCCTGTTCGAACTCCTCTGCTGTACCGGCTTCAAAGATATCGAGCCGGCTGAACATGATATCGAGCCGCAACTGGACGTCTTCGAATTTGCTGGCGCTTTGCGAAAAACCATAGAATGCCAGGGTTCGTTCGAGATCCAGGAATTCGGTCGCCGCCTGACTGACGGTCCAGGCTGCATTGTAGCGAGAGATCTTTTGTAGGGCAGCTTGCCGCTGGAAGATGACGATTGAGGTGAACCCGGCCGCGAGCATCAAAAGAAAGGCGACGGCCGCGAGAACTCTCTGGAGAAGCTTGGGGGGCATGGGTCGTTTCCCGTTCGGCTACTCGACCGCCAGTTTGGCAACCTGCCAAGCCGCCCGCCCGAAATACACTTGGGTCTGCAGAGCAGGATCGTCGTCGAAAGGGTAGATGATGAAGAGTGGCCCCTTCTCACGCACCGACATGTACTTGCCGTCGCGCTTCAGCGCGAGAATGACCCGGTATTTGGCGAAATCCTCTAACGGAATTGTGGTGACATAGTTGTTCAACGCCGTGGCCGTGACGGCCTCGCCTTCCGCTCCGACCAGTTCCATCAACTTGTCCATGCGTACCCCGGAGAATTCGGTCACACCGTCAAACCAAGGAGTCTTGGTGACGACGGTTTCTGTTCCCTGCGCTTCCAGCATCTCGCGGTCAAAAACCGCCTCTCCGTCGACGTTTGTGCGGTTGATTGCGCCCGAGATCGTTAGGATAGGCTTGCCCCGTGGCGGTTCGAGATCCGCTGCACCCACCGATGTGAGTGGCCCTAGAACGGCGATTGAGGCGACGAAGACATGAAAAAGCAAATTACGCATGCCAAAACTCTACATGATCCCGCTTACCGGACGCAGATTGTTTCAGCAACACCTTAAACAACAGATAATGAATGTCTTTCGGAGCGACCTGTGCCCGACCAGAGTGTCTTCAACAGCTTGAATTCGGGCATCAGTGACGTTCTGCGCAGCATCCACCTGTTCGTGACGATCACCATCAGCACCTCGGTTTCGGAAAGGTAATCGTCGAGGTTGATGTACGGCGCGGGAAGGCATCGGAACGATGCTTATGTACGCGAAGCGATCTCTGTCGAGACAAAAGCCGCTCAAGAGATGATCAGCGAGTTATCGCTGCGGATGGCCAGCTGACTTCGCAAGGGACGGATTGACGACCTGAACAACAGTGTGTCCTATCCCGGCTGTGGCAGGGGCATGGTGGCAAGGCATCAGCCTTCGTCCCACATCTAGCGCATATGCTAGTCCCCTTGACCGGGAAGCGTCGAGCAACGGAGATTTTGATGAGCGACATCATCGGCATCACAATGGGCGACCCCTGCGGCGTCGGCCCTGAAATCTCCGTGCGCGCGCTTGCCGACATGTCACCGGCGGAACGGCAGAGGACCCGCATCTACGGCAATCTGGTGACACT
>CAYNED010000145.1:0-7010 GCA_964396135.1 uncultured Neorhizobium sp. | reverse complement strand
GAGAGCCAGGAGAAGAACTGTCGGATCGACTCGATGTTGAGGCAGACGATCACCCCCAGCAGAACGCCAGCGAAAGTCCCGACCGTTCCGATAGCGGCACCCGTCATGAAGAAGATCCGCATCACGGCGCCGGAGCTGGCGCCCATGGTGCGCAGGATCGCGATGTCGCTCCCCTTGTCCTTCACCAGCATGATGAGCCCCGAGATGATATTGAGGGCTGCAACCAGAACAATCAGCGTCAGGATCATGAACATGACATTGCGCTCCACCTGCAGGGCGGAGAAGAAGGTCTGGTTGCGCTGCCGCCAGTCCGTAACGTGGATCTGCCGGCCCGCCGCAGCTTCGATGAGCGGACGCAAACCGTCCACCCCTTCAGGATGATCGACGAAGAGCTCAATGGATTGTACCAGACCTTCGGCGTTGAAGTAGAGCTGCGCCTCTTCCAGCGGCATGAAGATCATGGTCGCATCGTATTCGGACATGCCGATCTCGAAGACCCCCGAGACCGGGTAGGATTTGACGCGGGGATTAACGCCCATCGGCGTGACATCACCCTCGGGCGAAATCAGCGTGATGTCGTCGCCGGCGCTGATGCCGAGCGAGGCGGCCAGACGCGAACCCACAAGGACGCCCTGCCCCGATGCGAAACCGACGATATCGCCCTGGCGAACATTGCCAGCGACCTCTTGCAGCTTTTCGAGATCCTCCGGGCGTACCCCTCTTACCAAAGCACCAGATCCGGCTCCCCCGCGACCGGATGCCAGCGTCTGCCCCTCAACCAGCGGCAGCGCCATGCGCACCCCGGGGACGGCCTGGAACTTCACCGCAAGATCTGGGTAGTCGTTCAGCGGTCCGTCAATCGGCTGGACAATCATATGTCCGTTGATGCCGAGAATGCGGGAGATCAGCTCCGTCCGGAAACCGTTCATCACCGCCATGACAATGATCAGCGTGGCAACGCCCAACATGATGCCGATGAACGAAAAGCCGGCGATGACGGAAATGAAGGCTTCCTTGCGGCGAGAGCGGAGGTAACGCCAGGCGACCATTCGCTCAAAGCCGGAGAATGGTTTGGCCGAAGGACCATAGCTTGCCGCTTCTGTCTGTCCGTCCGCTGCCACGCTTGCCATTGCACTTCCACCTTGTTCGATCGACCGGGATCTCCCGCCGACTCAGCCGGCGAGCTTGTTCATAGCAGCTTCGATCGTCATGACCTCGCGTGCGCCGGTCTTGCGATCCTTCACCTCAACCTCTCCGGCCGCCGCAGATCGAGGGCCTACGATAACCTGCACCGGGATCCCTATCAGGTCAGCGGTCGCGAACTTCGTGCCTGCCCGGTCGTCCGTGTCGTCATACAAGACGTCACTGCCGGACTTCCCGAGTTCCTGATAGAGCTGGCCGCAGACACGGTCGCACGCTTCGTCGCCCGGCTTCATGTTGATCAGTACGACATCGAACGGCGCGACCGATGCCGGCCATATGATTCCGTTCTCGTCATGCGAGGCTTCGATGATGGCGGGAACAAGGCGCGTGGGACCAATGCCGTAGGACCCCATGTGGACAAGGTGTTCCTTGCCGTCCGGACCCTGGACCTTTGCGCCCATTGGTTCGGAGTACTTGGTTCCGAAATAGAAGATATGTCCGACCTCGATGCCACGCGCCGAAAGGCGATCGCCCGCCGGAATTGCGTCAAAGGCCGCTTCGTCATGCATCTCCGAGGTCGCGGCATACAGCGACGTCCACTTGTCAAAGATCGCCTGCAGGCCTTCTACGTCATCGAAGTCGGTGTCGGCGGAAGGGATATCAAAGTCGATGAAGTTGCGGTGCGAGAACACTTCTGACTCGCCGGTTTCGGCGAGAATGATGAACTCGTGGCTGTGATTGCCCCCAATCGGGCCGGTGTCGGCGCGCATCGGAATGGCCCGCACGCCAAGCCGCGCGAAGGTGCGCAGGTAGGCGACGAACATCTTGTTGTAGGAGTGGATCGCCGCTTCCTTCGTCAGATCGAAAGAATAGGCATCCTTCATCAGGAACTCGCGCGAGCGCATCGTGCCGAAGCGGGGGCGGATCTCGTCGCGAAACTTCAGCTGGATGTGATAGAGATTGAGCGGCAGGTTCTTGTAGGACTTCACGTAGGAGCGGAAGATGTCGGTGATCATCTCCTCGTTCGTCGGTCCATAAAGCATGGGGCGTTCCTGCCGGTCCTTGATGCGCAGCATCTCCTTGCCGTAGGCTTCGTACCGGCCGCTTTCCTGCCAAAGCTCCGCCGACTGAAGCGTCGGCATCAGAAGCTCGATGGCACCCGATCGATTCTGCTCCTCGCGCACAATCGCGTTGACCTTGTCGAGAACGCGCTTGCCGAGCGGCAACCAGGAATAGATTCCCTGGCTCTGCTGTCGGATCATACCGGCACGCAACATCAGGCGGTGAGATACGATTTCAGCTTCCTTCGGGTTCTCCTTCAGGATGGGCAGAAAGTAACGGGACAGACGCATGGAGTTTTCCGAGGTTTAGAGGCTTCCCCTGCGGGAATCGGCCTTCTAGTCAATCTGGCTTCGGCAGCGTCATAGCGGTTTCGCTAGGGGATTGGAACCCGCGTCGAGCGGGCGGAATGGCTGCTGCACAAGTAGCAGACGCGGCTTCAGATCAGAGGACATGGACGATTTCGTGACATACCTGCGACATTTTCATCCGGGTAGAAAATTCTCCGCGTGTGTAACAAAAATGCAAAATTGCAGGTGACAAGGCTCAATTCTTAGGCTAGGTTCAGCCCATAAAAGAGGCAAGGAGATCAAATCCTTGCTAGTTCGCGGTCAAGTCTTGGGAGGATCAGATCTTAGGCGCGCTCGTCGCAGCCCCGGCAACGGTTAAGGATCACGCGTAACTTTCAAACAAGGCCAGCAGGCCTTGTTTTTTTTTGCCCTCCCCATGCAGAGCCTTCACTTGAAGTCTGGAACAATCCGCGGGAGGCGGGCAATACTGAAGCCGAAATAGGTAGAAGCTGCATACCAGCTTCCGTACACCACCGCTGAGATCACCGTTGTCAAAAGCAGCACGCGACCCAAGCGAAAGCGGGCCGGCGCGCTCTCCACCGTGCCTGGCGTCACGTCACCTTCGTCATACTGCGAACGCATGCCGATGGGCAGAACCGCAAAAAGCGTGATCCACCAGACGATGAAATAGACGGCAAAGATCGATAGGAACGACATCTCATGCTTCCTGCTTGGCTGCCGCGCTTATAGCGGTGACCCGCGCTTTGCTCAAATGCGCCAGACGGGACGCAGTGTCACACCTCTTCCAGTTCGACCAGCGTCCCGTTCATGTCCTTTGGGTGGAGAAACAGAACCGGCTTTCCATGAGCACCGGTTTTCGGATTTCCGTCGCCGAGAACTCTCAGCCCCGCCTGCTGCAGCCGGTCTCGCGCGGCGCCGATATCGGCCACCTCGTAGCAGATATGATGCATACCACCGGAGGGATTTTTCTCCAGAAAGGCCTGGATGGGAGATCCCTCTCCCAGTGGCTCGAGAAGCTCGACCTTGCTGTTGTCGAGTTCGACGAACACGACGGTGACGCCATGCTCCGGCAGTGGCTGTGACTGTGACACCCGAGCGCCGAGAACGTCGCGATAGACCGCCGTCGCCTGTGCAAGGTCGGGCACTGCAATTGCAACATGATTAACCCGACCCAGCATGGCTTCCTCCGTTAAACCTTGTTGACGAATACGGTCACAACCGGCTTTTTGCCCCAAGCTTCGTTTGCCGCAGACCGCACTGCGCGACGGACGGCTTCCCGCAGCATGCCAAGATCCTTGCGCCTTCCCCGCGGGATGCTTTCCACGGCGTTGAGCACGGCGTCATACAGCGTGTCTTCCATCTCCTCGCCCTCATGGTCGAGTTCCGGCAAACCGACTGCGGCAATATCCGGATCGCCGAGGAAGTCGTAGCGGCTGTCAAGCAGCACACCCACGGACACATGGCCGACATAGGAGAGCTTGCGGCGGTCGCCGATGCCCATCTCGTCAAGGTCACCGATCAATTTGCCGTCCTTGAAGACGCGGCCATGAGGGGCTTCGCCGATCACCTCGGCAGGCCCCGGAGCGATACGAAGGATGCTGCCATTGCGCACCTTTGGGATCGACGGGATGCCCGCCTGTGCTCCAAGCTCCGCCTGCGCCGTCAGATGGGCAGCCTCGCCGTGAACCGGCACGAGGATCTGCGGGCGTGTCCACTCGTACATCCGCAGGAGTTCGTTGCGTCGCGGGTGACCCGACACGTGAACAAGCGCCTCACGGTCGGTCACGATGTGGATGCCCTGCTCGATCAAGGCGTTCTTGATCTCGATGATCGGCTTTTCATTTCCAGGGATCGTTCGCGAGGAAAACACCACTGTATCGCCGGACGCGAGGGCCACGTTGCGCATCTCGTCGCGGGAGATCTTCGCCAAGGCGGCCCGTGGCTCCCCTTGGCTGCCTGTGAGGATGACGACAACTTTGTCACGCGGGATGAAGCCGAACTCGTCTTCGCCGATGAAGGGGTTGAGACCCTCCATCAGACCAACGTCGCGGGCGACATTAACGACCCGCTTCATCGAGCTCCCCAGCAGCAATGTCTCGCGGCCAGCTGCTTGTGCTGCCTGCGCGATGGAGCGAATACGCCCGACATTTGAGGAGAAGGTGGTGATTGCCACCCTGCCTTCGGCATTCTCGATGATTTTGCGCAAGCCTTCGGAGACTTCCTCTTCCGAGGGAGACACGCCTTCGCGCTCAGCATTGGTGGAATCGCACATCAGCGCCAGCACGCCCTCTTCCCCGACTGCGCGGAACCGCGCCTCGTCCGTGAACGGGCCAAGCGACGGCGCGTCATCGATCTTCCAGTCGCCCGTATGGACGACGTTGCCGAGAGGGGTACGGATCACCAAAGACATTGGCTCCGGGATCGAATGATTGACGCCGATGGCCTCCACCTCGAATGGCCCGATATTGACGCGATCACCGGCCTTGAACGGCGTGATCGGAATTTCGGGCCTGTTGCCTTCGTAGTTGCGCTTTGCTTCCAGCATGCCGGCGGTAAAGGCCGACGCAAAAACCGGAACATTCAGGCCCGGCCAAAGATCGTTCAAGGCGCCGTAATGGTCTTCATGGGCATGGGTGATGATGATGCCCTTCAGGTTCTTGCGCTCGTTGGCGAGGAAGCGGATGTCCGGCAGGACCAGGTCTACACCGGGAAGGTCTGCACCCGGGAAGGTCACGCCGCAATCGACCATGATCCATTGCCGCTTGCCCGGTGCTCCGTACCCGTAAAGGGCGAGATTCATTCCAATTTCGCCGACGCCGCCGAGCGGCAGAAACACCAGTTCTTCTTGATTGGCCATAATGTCCTTAGTCCGTTCTTGCGAAGAATACATCACCGGCGGCAATGGGCAAAATACGCCCGTCGTCGAGGTGGAGGAGGAGCAGTCCATCTGCTGCGATGCCGCCAAACTTCCCGGTCAGCGACCGATCGGGAAGGTTGACCGTTATTTGTTCGCCGATGCCACAGGCAACGTCCAGCCAGCGTCGGCTGATCTCGGAGATCCCACGGCCCTCGTCCCAGACATCAAGAACGCCTGCCATCTCTCTGTAAAGATGTGCAAATAGTTCCTCAGGTGAAACAGAACAGCCGTGATCCTGAAGACGGGTGACCTCGTAGGAAGCAACGTCAGGCTTATGGCGGATATTGATGCCGATGCCAACCACAAGCGCATGCCGCCCGTCGCGCAGGCTCTCGCCTTCGATGAGGATACCACAGGTCTTCTTGCGGCCGATCAGGATGTCGTTGGGCCATTTTACCTGCACCGGCTGCGCACCAGGCGGCATGACCGTGCGGATAGCAGCATGGACGCCAACTGCAACGGCCAGCGGAAGCGATGCCATCCGCTGCATGGGAGCCGGGTCGATCAGCAACAACGAGGCGTAGAGATTGCCAGGCTCAGAGGTCCAGGCACGGCCGCGTCTACCGCGGCCAGCCGTTTGTCGGGTGGCGGTGACCCAGAGACTGCCAGGATCGCCAGCCCTCGCCCGCTCCAGGCAAACACTATTGGTCGAAGCAACATCCTGAAGCGCGTCGTGGCGGAACGCCTCTAGCGAGAAGCGTTCCCTTTTGACTGCCATTCCTAGAAGAAGGACTTGGCGGCAGCGTTCGCCGCGGCACCAACCGGACCGCCGAAGATCACATAGGCGGTCACGAAGAGGCCAGAGAGACCAAAGACCAGACGCAGTTCCCCAGCGATCCGCGCGAACTCGCCCGTAGCTTCATCGAACCACATCAGCTTGACGATGCGCAGGTAGTAATAGGCACCAACCACGGAACTCAGCACGCCGATAATGGCCAGGGCGTAGAGCTTGGCTTCGATTGCGGCGACGAAGACGAAGTACTTGGCAAAGAAGCCCGCGAGCGGCGGAATGCCAGCCATGGAGAACATTAGCGCTGTCAGCACCACTGCCATGAACGGCTTGGTCGACGCGAGACCCGCCAGGTCGTCCACGTTTTCCACGTTGCCGCCTTCCTTGCGGCGCATCGCCATGATGCAGGCAAATGTGCCGAGCGTCATGACCATGTAGATCAGCATGTAGAGGATGACGCCGGAAACGCCGGTCTCCGTGCCAGCAGCCAGACCCACCAGTGCAAAGCCCATATGACCGATGGAGGAATAGGCCATCAGCCGCTTGATGTTACGCTGTCCGATAGCCGCAAAGGAGCCGAGCAGCATGGAGGCAATGGCGACGAAGACCAGGATCTGCTGCCAATCGGCGAAGACCGGCATGAAGGCTTCGGAGACGATGCGCACGAGAATCGCCATGGCGGCGACCTTCGGGCCTGCTGCGAAAAAGGCCGTAACCGGCGTCGGCGCGCCTTCGTAAACGTCGGGGGTCCACATGTGGAACGGGACGGCCGAGATCTTGAAGCAGACGCCGGCCAGAACGAAAACGAGACCGAAGACCAGACCGAGGGCGCGTGTCTCAGCCGTGAGGA
>CAYNED010000144.1:0-7031 GCA_964396135.1 uncultured Neorhizobium sp. | reverse complement strand
CTCTCATGCGATTCAGCGACACCACGATCGGAGCGGTCTTCCTGCTCGCGGGCATCCTACTTGCCTGGTACTCCTTCAGTCTGCCGGCAATCCCTGGACAAGACTATGGAGCAGCTACTTTCCCCATCCTCATCGCCGTAGGCTTTGTCGGATGTTCGTTGCGCCTTCTTTTCACGGGGATCAAACAGGGTAACGAGCCGTGGATCTTTCTTTCGGACGAGATCAAGAGCCCGAAGGCGCTTGCCGGGGTTGTGGCGACGCTGCTTCTCGTCCTGTTCTACATTTTCTTCGCCCAGGTCATTGGGTTCATTCCCACGGCCTTCATTGTAACTTTCGCAATGTTTCTGCTCCTCAAGGTTCATCCTGGGAAGGCCATCCTTCTGGCTGGCCTCGCGGCATTCGCGTGCGACTTAATTTTCCGGACGATGCTGCTCGTTCCCTTGCCCTTCGGCATGGTTCCACGGCTACCTTGGTAGGAGAGAGAAATGGACGTCATTCTTCAAGCCTTCGGCCTGGTGGCAACCTCTAATGTCATTCTTACCGTCATCGCCGCCTCCATGTTCGGCCTTTTCGTCGGTGCCGTGCCGGGCCTTACAGCAACAATGGCCACTGCGCTGCTTGTTCCGCTCACCTTCTTCATGGAACCGGTTGCCGCCGTCGGCGCCATTGTAGCCTGTTCGGCAATGGCGATCTTCGCCGGCGATATCCCGGGCGCATTGCTTCGGATTCCAGGAACGCCGGCTTCCGCCGCCTATGTCGATGACACTTACAAACTGACCCAAACGGGCCAGGCCGAACTCGGTTTGGGTGCTTGTGTGCTCTTTTCTGCGCTCGGAGGTCTCTTTGGAACGGTCGTACTGATCTTCGCGGCCCCTTCTCTCGCAGAAATCGCGATAAAATTCTCTTCTCCCGAATACTTCTGGATAGCACTGCTCGGCCTCACCTGCGCAGTTTTCATGGGAGACTCCAATCCTGCGAAAGGACTCTTAAGCCTCTTCCTCGGCCTTACCATTGCATCCGTAGGCCTGAACAACCCAGCTGGTGTTCCCCGCCTGACCTTCGGCTCAACCGAAATGCTTGCGGGCGTCGATTTCATTCCTGTGATGATCGGCATCTTCGCGATTTCCGAAGTGCTGCGCACGGTGCTGTCGGGAGGCAAGGCATGGGACCGCGCACCCGCCGCCGTCGGGAATATCTTCAGGGACTGGGGATTTATGCTGAAGACGTATTGGAGGCAGCTCCTTCGAGGTAACGTGACAGGAACCGTGGTGGGCATTCTCCCTGGAGCAGGCGCCGATGTGGCAGCCTATGTGAGCTACGCGATCAGCCGCCGCTTTTCAAAGGAGCCCAAGAAGTACGGGACGGGCCACGTCGAAGGTGTGGTGGAAGCATCCGCGGCCAACAACGCATCTCTTTCCAGCGCCTGGGTACCGGCACTCGTATTCGGCATACCGGGCGACACGATAACTGCAATCGTGATCGGTGTGCTCTACGTGAAGGGGATGAACCCTGGCCCAACGCTGTTCTTGTTCAATCCGCAGACCATTTACGCCGTCTTCCTTATCTTCATTCTGGCTAATCTGATCATGATCCCGCTGGGGTGGGCACTGATTAAGTTCTCCAAGAATATCCTTCGGGTCTCGAAAGCGGTTCTCATGCCGTTGATCCTGATCTTCTGCATCGTCGGCGCGTTTGCTTCCAATAACGCGGTCTACGGCGTCACGATCATGCTCATCTTTGGCGTCGTCGGTTATTTGATGGAAGAAAATGGGTTCCCTATAGCCCCGTGCGTACTCGGGATCGTCATCGGCCCCATCCTGGAAAAGAACCTGATCACCACGCTGATCAAGTCGCAGGGCAATCTCATGGACTTCATCAACCGTCCAATCGCCTTCAGCATTTTTGCGATCTTCTGCTTGATATGGGTGTCGATCATCGTCTCCTGGATCAGGGCGCCCCGGCGAACGGACGAGATGGCGAGCGCGAAAACTGACTGAACGGACTCGGCCCAATCACGCAGTGCCGTCGCCCTACCGTCATGCATGGTGCGAGAGACCAATTCGCCAGGAATGAAAGGCTACCGAATATGTACAGCTACATGAAGGGCTCCACGCACGAGCTTGCGTCACTGGAGATCGCCATAAAGGCCATCCCGGACGATCCGCGGGTCTGGGTGCCGCAGGCGCCGAATGTCTACTTCCGCCCGATGTTTCTCAACACACTGGGTGGCCAATGGTGCAATCTCCTGAAGGTAACCCGCTCCGGGATCCTGTCCCGCCATGTTCATCCAGCTCCGGTGTTCGGGATGGTGATGAAGGGCAAGTGGCACTACTTCGAGCATGACTGGGTTGCCGAGGAGGGTTCATTCGTCTTTGAGCCACCTGGTGAGATCCACACCTTGAATGTTCCCGAAGACTGCGACGAGATGATCACCTTCTTCAACATCTCCGGCTGCATGGTCTACCTCGACAAGGACAACAAGCAGATCGGCTACGAGGACGTCTTCACCAAGATCGACATGTGCCGCGCACACTATGACAAGGTTGGACTAGGAGCCGACTATGTCGACCAGTTCATCCGCTAGCTCCGCAGACTGGGCTCGGGGCTGGCTCGAGGGACGACGCGTGCTTGTCACCGGCGGGACCGGCGGCATCGGCGGCGAGATTGCCGGATGCTTCCGGGATGCCGGTGCGACAGTGCACGCGACGGGGGCGACCGAAGCCGAATGCGAAGAGGCTCGAACCTCCCAGACCTCCCATCCGATTACCTATAGCGTGCTGGATGTTCGCTCGAATGATGCAGTCAC
Organism: uncultured Neorhizobium sp.; assembly: GCA_964396135.1. Lineage (GTDB taxonomy): Bacteria > Pseudomonadota > Alphaproteobacteria > Rhizobiales > Rhizobiaceae > Neorhizobium. The sequence continues at coordinate 4,225 of CAYNED010000144.1, read as the reverse complement.
GCGTTTTGTCGGTCAACTTGACGACCTCCACGTCGTCATCAACTGCGCCGGAATAATACGACGTGGCCACGAGCGGGACCCCGAGGTCTTCGATACGGTGGTCGACATCAACCTCAATGGCACGATGCGCGTGTGCGAGGCATCGATGGAGAAGCTTGCGGCGACTGGAGGTTCCATCATCAACATCGCCTCGATGCTGAGCTTCTTCGGCGGCGGCCTGGTGCCAGGCTATTCGGCTTCCAAGGGTGGCATTGCTCAACTTACCAAGTCGCTGGCCATTGCTTATGCCCCCAGGGGTGTGCGCGTGAACGCCATCGCGCCGGGCTGGATCGCAACGCCGCTCACCCAGGCGCTGCAGGATGATCCCGCCCGAGCTGGCCCGATACTGGCGCGGACGCCGATGGGGCGTTGGGGACGTCCTCACGATCTACGGGGGATTGCCCTGTTCCTTGCAAGCCCCCACGCCGCCTTCATGACCGGAACGGTCATACCAGTCGATGGCGGCTACTCCGTCTCTTAGGGAGCTTACTGCAGCTCGTTGGCCTTAAAGCCGCAGCCTACGCCGTGATACGACAACGGAAAATACTGTGCCGATGATCGCCAAGGCCAGTAGACTACCTAGTTCCGGCAGAAGTTCCGGCAAGGCTTCCCTCCGCCACAGAACCCCATGATAGGCCTCGATCACCCAGGCATTTGGCGTGAAACGTCCGAGCTCCTGCAACCATGGAGGCATCATGAAACGCGGCACCATCGAGCCGCCGACGGCAGAACAGACAAGCACTATAAACGTGGAGATTGTTTGAGCCTGCTGCTTGGTCGTGCAGGTGGCAGCTACTGCCAATGCCAGTCCCGCGGCGGCCATGGCCGCGGCAAGCGTGACAAGCAGCCAAAGCCACAGGTGGTGGATCACATCGACGTCATAGACGATGATCGCCGCGGCAAAAATCAGTCCCACCTGAATAACGCCTTGAGAGATCAGAAACAGGAACTTTCCGTAAACCACCATATCTGTTCCGCCCGGCACGACTGCAATGCGGTCCAGAATGCCCGAACTGCGCTCATCAATGAGCGTGGCAGCACTTTGCATGGCCGAAAACAACAAGAAGAGGATTGCTACCGCGCCGGCGTAGTATGTCACAGCAGCGTTGGCGCTCTGCCGCGGGCCGACCAAGCTGGTGTCCACCAAGCCTGGCGGTTCGCGCGCGGCCGCTCGCTGTGCTGGCCCGGCTAGCTTTTCCACTGTTGCGGCCAGCCGTGCCGACTGCTCTGGTGTGAAGCCACCGATCACGGCTTCGACTGCCGGAACTGTCCGCAAAAGCAACAGGTCGGGCAGCCGGCGGGCGACGAGCCTTTGGACCTGTCCCGAAAGAATTGCCCCGGCCAGGGGTTTGTTCGGATCCACGAGGACCACAATCGGCGCGGTTTCGGTGCCGTCCAGACCTCCCCTGATGAAGAGACCAACGTCTGCAAGCCCACTCTCGACCTGACGACTGACCGCCGCCTGCTGCGTGCCTGTTGACGCAAGAAGGCGCAAGGAAGGTTCATCGCGCAAGACGGTCTCGAAGCGATCCCAAATACCGCCGGTTCCGGCCTTGCCGAAGGCAACCTTCAGCGGCAATTCGTCAGTTGCGGTCGCCGCAAAGATTGCGGCAAAGATCACGAAGATAGCCGGAGGCAAGACGAAGGCCAGCACCAGCGCACCGCGGTCGCGGATAAGGCTGAGAGCCATGACCCGAAACATGGCAAGGATCATGCTGCACCCTCTGCCACAGTTGGGCCCGAGCCATGCACAAGGCGCAGGAAGAGACTGTCGAGGCCTGGTTTTCGAAAGCGCATTTCGCGGGGTCTGATCCCCGACCGCTCCAGATCCGCCGCAAGCTCCCCGAGCGCGCGATCACCCACCAAGTGCCAGCTCAGCCCACTGTCGGTCGCAATGAAGCCGGCCTGTTGCAACACCGTCGCCTGTTCAACCGAAAGCATCTCTGCAAACTGGATGGTGAATTCGTCTTGCCCGGCGAACGCCGTCTCCAGCAGAGCCCTTGGCGGCCCCTGCGGGTCAAGGGTCCCATCGAGCAGAAATCCTACTCGGTGGCAAAGGAGCTCTGCCTGGTGGAGATCATGGGTAATCAGCAAGACGCCCATACCGCGACCACCCAGTGTCTGGATAATGCGATGCAGGGCGTTGCGTGCATCGACGTCCACGCCAACCGTTGGCTCGTCTAGTATTAGGAGAGCAGGAGAATGCAGGATCGCTGCTACGATGTTGACACGCCGTTTCCAGCCTCCAGATAGACGATCCACACGTTCGCTCAACCGTTCAACGAGATGAGCGGCCTCACAAGCTTCTTCAATGGCAAGGCTTGTTTCTTTTCTGGTAAGGCCCGACAGCCGGCCGAAGACCTCAAGGTTCTCCCGAATGGTCAAGTTTGGGTAAAGCGCTATCTCCTGGGGCACCAGCCCGATCGATGATGAGGCGCTGCCTTGTCTGCGTATACCTGTAGTGGTGACGCTTCCGGCCGTCGGGAGTAAGCGCCCACAGATCGCCCGAACGAGGCTGGTTTTTCCAGCGCCATTTGGGCCAAGCAGCCCGAAGATCTCTCCTGGTTCAATACAGAGATCTACCCCGCGCAGAACCTCTCTGCTGCCATAACGGGCAGACAGACCTTTCACATTGAGCGCAGCAGCGCTTCCCATCATGACGCTCAAGTCTCCCATTTGCAGATCTCATAAAGAACGTGGCGGGCACATACATGGATCATGCAGTCTGGCGATCCTGAAGAGAGTACCACTTGATTTAGGGCAAACCGCCCGAACTGGCAGGGCATACAGAAAACTGAGTTTCAGCGGCCTGGTAATGAGGGGCCTCAACTCCAAGAACCAACACCATTTGCCGAATGCGCGGCGATGGCTGCGGCAGTCTTGAACGAACCGCAAGCAGAGCGGCGGAAGGCGCTCGGTCGTAGCCGCGGATGATAGCCCTGCAAGCCCTGACCTGGGCTCTATGGGCCGATCACCTGGCCGAGCGCTTGCTGGATGGCGGCAGCGCAGGGACCCGGCTGTTCCCAGTGCGGGTAGTGACCGAGCCCGTCCAACTCATGGACCTCGGCGTCCGGCATGCGCTTGCGAACCTCGGCCAGCATATGAGCGCCCGACACGGGATCGGCCGGTCCCCATACGAAGGCGCTTCGGCTGGCGGCTGCCTCCATCGCTGCTTCCCACCTCGCGCCGTAACGGCGGCGATCGCCGATGTAGTGGAGCAGCTGAGGCAGGCGGGCGAGACCGTCGGCATGCGCTATCTTGCGCCATTGCTCGTCAGCGTCCGCCTCGGTCCAGACGTCGCGCGCACCGGCTACTGCGTTCAGACCGTTCCGCAGAGCCGCGGACGTCATCCGGCGCGCAACGATGGGACCAAGCATTGGCGTGCGCAGTATTCGCTGGATCAACCGCTGCCGGTGCAGGCGGGCGTAGACGCCGCCGTTGAGGTAGACGACCCGATCAATGCGGAACGGAATGGCACCTTCCGCTTCCTGCGTCAGCAATTCTTGGGCAAGCGTGACCGCATAATCGTGCGCCACCAGGCGCACACGCTCGATCCTGAGCTGTTCAAGCAACGCCTTGATAAGATCGGCCTGGAGCGGATAGCTGTAGCGGATGCTGGGCTTGTCCGACCGGCCGAAGCCGAGAAGGTCGGGCGCGATCGCGCGATGCTCGCTGAAGAGCGGCAGCACATGCTTCCAATCAAGTGAGCTGGTCGGGAAGCCGTGGAGGAACAGAATGGCCGGCGCGTCGACTGCCCCTCGCTCCCTCACGAAAAGGGAGTAGCTTCCGCGCTTGGTCTCAAGGGTAAACCGCCGTGCGGACCCGCTCTGATCATCGCTCATCATTATCAAAGGTAAGCACCTCTGCCGGCTAGAACAAGCGGTAGGCGTTACCCCACCCGTGTTTGCATGTAGTGCCATAGACCCGCTACGATCGCACCAGCAGCCATGCAGATGGCGATACCGATTGGCGTATTCCCTCCGGCATATCCAAACGCGGTGCCCAGGATGACGCCGCCGAGAATGCCCCATATCAGCTTTCCAGCCATGATGGTCTCCTCACGTTGTGGAGCCTCAATCTTCCACGGCAATTTGATGATTTCTGGACAAAAGCACGATTATCGCGTGACTGGTTCAGCGGCTTTGCTAACCACGCCGTCGAGAATGGTTCGGCTCGAGAGGCATGA
>CAYNED010000143.1:0-7036 GCA_964396135.1 uncultured Neorhizobium sp. | reverse complement strand
GCCTTCGTGGCATTCAGCATGCGCATGATCCGCAGCCGGTCCCGGCATTCGAGGACGTGGGTGCGGGCGCGGTCGACCGCGCCCGCCAGCACAGGAGCCGCATCGAGCATCTTCTTCGCCATCAGCGAACTGTCGGCCTTCGGCTTGCCGTCCTTGGTCAGGAAGATCCCATCCAGCGTCTGGGCAAGCAGCAAGGGGTCGCTCTCCTTCTGGCAAAGGCGGAGCGCATAGGCGACATCCAGCACCTTCGAGCCGCCCTTCTCGTCCGCCAGTTGCAGGTAGGAGGCGAGCGTCCCACCGGACAGGCCCGGCAACGGCCAATAGCTTGCCGCGATGGAAGCTTCCGTTGAATCCTCCGGCAGCCCCCAAGCCTGTCGCAGCACCTGGTCCACGCCGCCGCGTGTGCTGGCATAGGCAAGGAATTGCCGGATCGCGGTGCGGCGGGCGATGATGTCGGTCAGCAGGTTTTCCAGCCCGAACTCGTCACCGAGGTCCAGCACATGGGCGAAGGCCTCGGCTAGAGCCGGATCATCTTCCGCCGACGTGGCGGTCAGCAGCGAACGTCGCGCTTCGGCAAGCAACGCAGAGGCGGCGCGATCGTCGAGCACTGAAAAGTGCCCGGCGACATTGGCCTCCAGCGGAAACTGGTGCAGCAGCGCCTCGCAAAATGCGTGGATCGTCTGGATCTTCAGCCCGCCGGGCGTTTCCAGCGCCTTTGCGAAAAGCCGTCGCGCTTCTGCAAGCTTCAGGGAATCCGGCTCAGCACCCTCTATGGATGTGATCTTACGTGCCAGATCCTCGTCGCCCAGCACCGCCCATTCGGCCAGCCGCTGGAAGACGCGGTTCGACATTTCCGAGGCCGCCGCCTTGGTATAGGTGAGGCAGAGGATGGAGGAGGGACGGCAGCCGGACAGCAGCAGACGGATCACCCGCTGGGTCAGCACATGGGTCTTGCCCGAGCCGGCATTGGCGGAAACCCAGGCGGAGCTTGCCGGATCCGATGCCAGCGACTGCTGCATCGTGGTCCAGTCGAGCCAGTGGTTCGGGTCGTCGCCCTGCGGCAGCGTCTCATTCATCGGCGTCGCCCTCTTCGGCATCCGCCGTTGCCCATTCGGCGACACGGGCGAGGTGGTCGTAGTCGCCGCCATAATCGCCCTGCGTGAAGGGCACGAGGCGCGAAGCAAAGCCCGTCTCGCCGTGGCGCAGCACCGCGACGAACTTCGTCAGCTGTGCCAAGGACTCTTCGGCGAGATCCAGCGCCGACTTGCCGTTCTTGGCCGCTTCGTTGTTGACGCACTCTGCCTTGAATCGCTCGCCCGGCTTCAGCCGGACGTAAAGAAGCTCGTCGACGTCCTGGGCGCCGATGGACTTGAAAGCACCGGCACGCAGGGCTGCAGCCTCCAAAGCAAGCTGCGGGTCGAGGAGCGAGCGGGCCTGCGAAGGCGTCGGGCTCGATCCGGTCTTGTAATCGATGATCGTGGCAAGCCCGGAGCCCTTGATGTCGATCCGGTCAGCGATCCCCGTCAGCCGGATGCCCGCTTCAGGAACCTCCCAGCCCGCGCCGCATTCGGTGACGGTCGTCTTGATGTCGGCTGCGCGATTTTCTTCCCAGCGCAGGAAGGCGCGGCCGACTTCGACGAAGCGCGGGCGCCAGACCTGGTCGATATGCGGCGGCAGGCGCTCGACGTCGAAGAGTTCGCCGATGATCCGCTGCATCGCCTCCAGCGATGCCGGCGTCCCGGGTAGGTGGCCTTCCCGGGTGTAGCGGTCGATGATGGCATGATAGAGCGTGCCACGCTCGGCGGCACCTGGATCGGCATTGAAGGGCGCGATCGGGTCGAGCTTCAGGATGCGCCGGGCATAGATGGAATAGGGATCGCGCCGCAGCCGTCCGACTTCACTGAAAGAGTACTTCGTCGGCTGGAGATCGGCCGGCGGTTTGGGGGCAGGCCGCTTGGCGGGTGCCTGGTTTTCGCCGGCATCAATGGCGCTTGCCCAGTGGCGATACTGCTCGCCGCGGGTCTTCAACTGCTGCGCCAGATCCTCGCCGCCGAGCGCCAGCAGGCGCTGCAGCCAGCGCGAGGCAACCGTCGGTGTCGATCCCTGCCGCAGGGAGCGTGACAGGATGAGCCGTCGTGTACCGCTCGCCATGATGAAATCATGCGCCAGCTGTCCGATCCGCCGCTCCGGCGGCTCAAGCCCCATGTCGGTCTTCATCGTACGCGACAGGAAGGGATTGTTGACCGTCTGGCCCGGCCAGGATCCCTCGTTCAGGCCGCCGAGGATCATCGTGTCGACGTTCTGCAGCCGCGCTTCGAGCGTGCCGAAGATGAAGACCCGCGGATGGCTCAACGACCGCGGCTTGACCGCTTCGCCCGTGGCAAGCGCCTGAACGATGTCGATCCATTGCGATCCGTCCGCTTCCATCTGCCCATCGGTCTCGATGACCTCGCCGAGGAGCGAGGACAGGCGCTCGCCCGCTTCGCCGGACCAGAGGGAGGAGAGGTCGCCGCGTTCGTCGGCGCAGATCGCTTCAAGCGCCCGCCCGGTCCGGGTGGCCCAGTCGAACAGGGTGAACTTCGCCGTCACGCCCCGACCATCCGCGCGGCGCGAAAGGAAGGCGCCCGCCAGAGGTTCGACGGCACGGGCAAGGCGTCGGGCAAGATCAAGCGCCTGATCGAACGCCTCCTCCGGCAGGGAAAGCCGCCATTGCGGCGGATGTCGATCCGTGCGCTGCGCTTCCCTCTGCTCTTCCAGCAGAGGCTCCAGCGCCGAAATATCCAAGTCGCCGCGGCCTCCACGCAAGCCGAGAAGCTCAAGAGCTTCCGCAGCGTCGCGCAGAGCCTCGCGATCCATGCCGAGCCGCATCAGCGGGTGCTTAAGCAGCGAAGTAACCGCCACCGGATCGCCTGGCCGCAGCGTCGCTTCCAAGAGAAGCTGGATCAGCGTGCCCTGCGGTGTCGCGGAAAGCGGTGTTCCGGCCGTGTCGTCCGCGGTGATGCCGAAGCGGGCAAGTTCCGCCGTTACGCGGCGTGCGAGAGCCCGGTCGGGCGTGATCAGGGCCGCCTGAGAGTCCCTTCCGTCTGGTCCGGGTGTCTCCAGCGCCAGACGGAGGGCGATGGCGATCGCCACCGCCTCCTCGCGTTCATTCGCGGCCTCGATCAGCGCGACATCCTGAAATGCAGAGCGGACGGCCTCTTTGTCTGCACCATCCCTCCAGATGCTCCACTGATCCGTCGCCGCCGAAGGCGCAAGCGCCTGCGACAGTGTCCGGTTGCGCAAGAGGAGGTCAACGGCGGGCGGGTCCAGCACTTCGACCTCGTCACGCGCGACCCCGAGCTTTCGCAGCAGGCGCGACAGACCGAATTGCGGATGGCTGCGGCTCGAAGGATCGATGCGTCCGTCCGGCGCCTCGTTGCCGATCATTGCCCACTGGTCGTCCGGTATATCGCGGTCGAGGCCTGGCAGGACGACTGCGCCTTCCGGAAGATCGGAGATTGCCGCGATAAGGTCGGAAGCGGCCGGAACCGAGCCGGTGGAGCCGGCGACGATCACGGGGCCCTTGTGCGGGCGCTCCAGGATCCGCCGCGCTTCACCGCGCAAGAGCGCCGCCTGATGACGTGCGGGCGATGACCGGCGGAGCTCTTCTAGGCGTGCTGGCCAGAAGGCGCTGGCTATAGAGAGAAACTCCGCCGTGAGATGCCACCACAAAGCATGTTCCGCCGTCTGCAGCTTCTTCAGGTCCGCCCAGTCGCGCTCCTCCGTCTCGACCGAATCGATCAGCTCGGCAAGCGAGCGGGCAAGCCAGATGGCATCGGCCGGGCTAGCAGGGGCGATCAACGGCGAGTCGGAATGGATATCGACGACGACCTGCGGCAGGCGGTTTCGCCAGGCAAGGATCAACTGGCCGAGCTCGAGCAGCCGCGCCACCCCGCCGATCGGCATGGCGAGATCCATCTCCTCCGGCGTCGTCAGATCGAAATATCCCATGTCGTCGTCGGTTTCGCCAAGCGGCCTGATGACCGGCAGGATGGCTGATTGTCCACCAAGCAGATCGACAAACTCCGAACGCAGCACGCGGGCAGAGCGCCGCGTCGGCACATAGATCGTGACATTGGCGAGCGAGAGCGGATCGCCCGGATCGTGCCGGAATCCGTCGTTCAGGCGCCCGTCGCAAAGCGCTGCGGCGACCGTCTTGAGGAAAGGCGTCCCCGGCGGGATGGTAAAGATCCGCTTCTGCCGGCGGGCGTCCATTATCAAGCCTCGGCGTGGAGGCGTGACAGCACCTCTTCCGCCTCGACAAGTGCGTCCGGCGTCCCGACCGTCAGCCAATGTCCCTGGAGGACCAGCCCATGAAGCCTTCCGCGCTCGATCGCCTTGTCGAAATAGAGATTGAGGTTGAAGGCATCGTCCGGCGCAGCGTCAAGAAGGGAGGAGTGCATGGCGATGGCACCGGCATAGACGAGCGGCTGCTTTCCATCGCTGTAGCGCGTCAGCCGGCCATCGCCATCCAGCTGGAAGTCCTTCTTGCCGTTGTGGCCGGTGGTGTGCGCCAGCGGCACGCACAGCAGCGCCATGTCCATGCTCGCCGGGTCAAAGAAATCTGCAAGCCGCTGCAGGTTGGTCGCTTCGCCGCGCTTCTCGCCCACCCAGAAGAGGTCGGCGTTCATCACGAAGAGGGGGCCCGGATGGAGCAACTTGATGCCCTTCGCGAGACCGCCGCCGGAATTCATCAACCGGTCCCGCTCGTCGGAAATCACCACATCGAGACGATGGTAGCGTGAAAGATGCGCCTCCATCTGCTCAGCGAAATGATGGACGTTGACGGCAGCCTTCTCCACACCGGCATCCGCCAGGGCGTCGAGCGCATAGTCGATCATCGGCTTTCCGGCGACGCGCACCAGGGGCTTGGGAATGCTGTCGGTGATCGGTCGCAGCCGGGTGCCGAGACCCGCTGCCAGGACCATGGCCTGGGTGATCTTCATGCCCTGCTTTCTAAAGCAGGGGCGATGATTCGGGTAGCTCTATTCCCGCCTCCAGGCACCAGGTCCCAAGCGGCGCCAGCGCCTCGTGCCGAAGTGCCTGCGCCAGATAGGAAAGCGTGCGCGGCATGTGCTTCATGTAGCCGGGCTTTCCGTCGCGCTGCATCAGGCGAACCCAGAGACCTGCAAGCTTGCAGTTCCGCTGCGCGGACATGATGGCGAAGGCCTTGAGGTAGCGAGCTTCATCGAACGGCCCCAGGGCGCGACGGAGGGTGACGTAATCCACCATCATCTGCTCGGCGAGGCGGGGGGGGATGTCCACTCGCGCATCCTGGACGAGGGAGGCGAGGTCATAAGCAGTCGGCCCGAGCATTGCGTCCTGGAAATCGATGAGACCGACCCGACGAACGCCAGATTCTTGAGGGCGCCAGATGATGTTGGGAGAATGGAAGTCGCGCAGGAGGAGGTTTCTTTCAGCATCCGCGAGCTCGCCAATCAGCCCGTCCCATATACGGAGATAGGACTGCCGCTCCTCCTCTGTCGGCTCGCTTCCCCGCTTCCACGGCAGGTGCCAGTCGAGCAGCAGCCGCGCCTCCATCTTCATCGCGGTCGGGTCGAAATCGGGGATGCGGTGGACATGCCCATCATCCAGCGGGAGATCCTGCCGCATCGGGTGGCTGTGCAGATATCCGAGGCAGACGACACTCTCCCGGTAACGGTCGCTGATCGGCTGGCCCTCTTCGTCCACTACGCCTTCGCTGCCGAGGTTCTCGAGCAGGACAATTCCCTGTTCGTAATCGACCCGCAGGACTTCGGGTGCGGCGAGGTTGATCTCCCTCAGGTATCGGGAGATCGCGACAAAGGGATAGGCATCCTCCGCGAGATGCGCGACCTTGGGGTAGGGCTTTCCATCCAGAACAGGCGGGCCTTCCGGCTGCCGGGGCCAGTCCATCAGGATGATCCGGTCGCCTTCCTCCGTGATGAGTGTTTCGTAAGCGCGTATGGAAGCATCGCCCGTCAGGTAACGTCGCCGCGCCCCCTGATAATTCCAATGGTCGAGCGTGTGGCGGATACTCAAAGACCGGCGGATGCGCTTGAGCGCCTTTTCCGGTCCCGTAAAGGATGCCCGGCGACCGGATCCTTCGTGTTCAAGCCGCAATGTGATTCGGTCAGGGGGCAGGAGCTCGCCCGCCATCTCAGGCCATTCAACAAGGCATATTCCTCCTGCCAGGGCTTCCTCAAGTCCGAGCTCATCCAGCTCGGATGGATCAGCAAGCCGGTAGAGGTCGAAATGGGAGACGGGGATGCGCAGGTCGTATGTTTGCACCAGCGTGAAAGTTGGAGAAGGGACTTCGAGCTCGTCGTCATCCGCGACGGCCCGCAGAAGCGCCCGCGCAAGGGTGGACTTGCCGGCACCGAGATCGCCTGTCAGGGCCAGGCAGTCTCCCGGCCTCAAGGCGAGCGCCAGATCCTCGCCGAGTTGGAAGGTGGACGCCTCATCCGGCAGAGCTATAGCGATCGAAGCTGTACCACTCATTCGGCCGCGGCAATGGTACGCAGGGTCATCGCACTTGGAATGCGGCAGGTGACGGTGGTGCCACCACCGGCGCGGGTGTCGATCGTAACCTCACCCTTGTGCAGTTGAACGAAGCTTTCCACGATGGAAAGACCAAGCCCGGCACCGCTTCGCTTGCCGCCCCGTGGCGTGGAGGAGAAGCGGTTGAACACGCTGTTGAGCATCTCCTGAGGGATACCGGGTCCGCTGTCCGATACGGCGAAGAAGACATCCTGGCCCTGCCTGCGGCAGGCGAGCGTGATGGTGCTGCCTTCAGGCGCGAAATTGGTGGCATTGGTCAGGAGTTTGAGCAGGATCTGTTTCAAACGCTGGGGATCGGCAACGATCGCACCCAGACCTTTCGGCGCGGTGATCTCCAGCGTCATCTGGTTCTCGTGCAGCCTGTCGGCAATCTGCATCGCCACGTCGTCGAGAAGATCGTCGATGCCGATTTCCTCGTAGTTAAGCTGCATGATGCCAGCATCGACGGTCGCCAGAT
>CAYNED010000142.1:0-7073 GCA_964396135.1 uncultured Neorhizobium sp. | reverse complement strand
CCGCTGGATATGCGCTTGCGGCGGCAGGCTGCCGCCGCAAGCATTGAGACTAGGAGTGATAGGCAGCTTCCCCATGGGAGGCGAGGTCGAGACCTTCGCGTTCGGCTTCAACGGTAACCCGCAGGCCGACTATCACGTCGACGATCTTGTAGAGGACCAGCGAACCAATACCGCACCAAAGGATGGTGACGATGATCGACTTGATCTGGACCCAGACCTGCGAAGCCATGGTCATGCCTTCTGCATAGCCTGCGCCGCCGAGCGATGTTGCGGCAAAGATGCCGGTGCCGATCGCGCCGACGATGCCCCCAATGCCGTGTACGCCGAAGACGTCAGCGGTGTCGTCGTAGCCGAACTTGTTCTTCACCACCGCAACGAAGAAGTAGCAGAGGCCGGACGCGATGGCGCCGAGGAAGATCGCACCGATGGGGCCGACTGCGCCAGCTGCCGGCGTGACAGCGACGAGGCCGGCAATTACGCCGGAGGCTGCGCCCAGCATGGACGCCTTGCCGCGAGCAAAGGCTTCGATCAGGCACCACGCCACGACGGCACCTGCAGTTGCCGTGAAGGTGTTGATCATGGCGAGACCGGCAGTGCCGTTCGCTGCCGCGGCGGAACCGGCGTTGAAGCCGAACCAGCCGACCCACAGCATGGATGCACCAACCATGGTAAGCGTCATGGAGTGGGGCGCCATCATGTCCTTGCCCAAACCGGTGCGCTTGCCGACGAGGATGGAGCCGACCAGGCCTGCGATACCCGCATTGATATGCACCACGGTACCGCCAGCGAAATCAAGCGCACCCCAGTCCCACATCAGCGCGCCGTCACCGGACCAAACCATGTGGGCCATCGGGAAGTAGACAAAGGTAACCCACAGGGCGGTGAAAAGGATGACCGCGGAGAATTTGATACGTTCGGCGAACGCGCCGACGATCAGCGCCGGCGTGATGCAAGCAAAGGTCATCTGGAAGGCGACGAACACATATTCCGGGATCGAGCCTGAAACGCTTTCCGGCGTAATGCCCGCGAGGAACAGCTTCTCGAAGCCGCCAACGAAGGTATTGAGACCGCCGCCGTTCGTGAATGCCAGGCTGTATCCGTAGAAAACCCAGATGATCATGACGACGCTGCTGACGACAAGGCACTGCATCAAAACGGAAAGCATGTTCTTGCTGCGGACCAATCCGCCGTAGAAGAGTGCCAGACCCGGGAGGATCATGAACAAGACGAGCACCGTGGACATCAGCATCCAAGCGGTGTCGCCGGAGTTGATCGTTGCTGCCGCAGCCTCGGCGGCGGGCTCTTCTGCTGCGTCCTGCGCGAAAGCGAGGACCGGCGAGAGCAGGCCTGCCGCGGCAGCGCCCCAACGGCCGAGCGAGGTGGAAATTTTAGAAATCTGCATGTGATTAGCTCCCCAATCAGCCGCTTATCAAAGCGCTTCTGTGCTGGTCTCGCCGGTCCGGATGCGCACGGCCTGCTCGATCGAATAGACGAAGATCTTGCCATCACCGATCTGGCCGGTCTTGGCGGCGGAGGCGATCGCATCGACGGCCTTCTCCACGAGATCTGCGGGGACCGCGATCTCGATCTTCAGCTTTGGCAGAAAACTCACCGCATACTCGGTGCCGCGGTAGATCTCGGTATGTCCCTTCTGCCGACCGTAGCCTTTGACCTCGGTTACGGTGAGGCCCTGGATACCGACGGCTGTCAGGGCTTCGCGCACCTCATCCAGCTTGAACGGCTTGATAATGGCCATCACGATTTTCATCTGGCTTCCCATCCTTTGTTTGCTCGGCCGGAGCCGACGTCCCTCATCGCTTCCTGATCAGGTCAGCGACTGCGGTGTTACATACAAAGGGCGTGCCAGTTTCAGATCAGACGGGTAACTTACTGAAATGAAATAGTTTCTTGAGGAGCGCCTAAAGAGAAGGCACGGCAGAAATCGCAACTCGCCTAAAACGTAATCATTTTAATTTTGGTGCTGAATATCTATTCATCTGCTCGTTTCCGAATCAGTCCCTCCTGCGCTACGGAGGCGACGAGCGTCCCTGAGCGCGTGTACAGCGCGCCTCTGGTCATGCCACGAGCGCCGGAGGAGCTGGGGCTGTCCTGGGTGTAAAGCAACCAGTCGTCGAGAGCGCAGGGACGGTGGAACCACATGGCATGGTCAAGGCTGGCCACCTGCAGCTTTGGATCGAAGATGGAGGTGCCGTGCGGATAAAGCGACGTATCGAGAAGCGTCATGTCGGAAAGATAGGCAAGTACACAGGCTTGATAATGCCGGTCCGCTGGCACATCCCCCACCGCCCTCACCCAGATATCCTGCCGCGGCTCCAGCTTCTCCTTCGTCAGGTAATGGACCAGCGACACTGGCCGTACCTCGATCGGGCGGTCGTTGTTCCAGTATTTGCGCACCGCAGCCGGCGCCTGCGCCAGGAACAGCTCCTTGAACTCCTTCTCGCCCATCAGCTTGTCCGGTTGGGTCACTGGCGGAATCGGCGCCTGGTGATCCAGCCCCTCCTCCTCCAGCTGGAAGGAGGCAGACATCGAGAAGATCGCGCGACCGTGCTGGATGGCAACGATCCAGCGGGTTGCAAAGCTTGAACCGTCGCGGATCCGCTCCACCTGATAGACGATCGGTACCGCGGGATCACCGGGGCGCATGAAGTAGGCGTGCAGCGAATGAACGAAGCGATCGCTCTCAACCGTGCGCTGCGCCGCCATAAGCGCTTGGGCAATGACCTGGCCGCCGAACACGCGCTGCCAGCCCACCTGCGGGCTGACGCCGCGAAAGAGGTTCTCCTCGAGCTTTTCGAGGTCGAGCGTCGAAATCAGTTGGTCCATCGGGGCCTGAGAGTGGGGCGGGCGCGACATTATGGCGGACTCCGGCAATAGGAAGCGTTTCCCGGATGATCTATATGGACGGTGTCATCTTCTCAAGTGAGACAGGAGTGCCTGCAAATGCTGGATATGTTGGTGGTCGGTGGCGGCTATGTCGGGCTTTCCGTGGCTGTGGCAGTCAAGCAATCGGCGCCGCACCTGAATGTCGAGGTGATCGAAGCAGCACCGGGACATGTCTGGGAGAAGGATGAACGAGCCTCTGCCGTGATTGCCGCTGCAACACGCATGCTGGAGGTCCTCAACGTCTGGGGCGAGATCGCACCCGAGGCACAGCCGATCAACCGCATGATCGTCACCGACTCGCGCACCTCCGATCCCGTCCGCCCGGTGTTCCTCACCTTCGACGGCGCCGTGCAAGAGGGCCAGCCGTTCGCCCACATGATCCCGAACGTCGCGATGGTGCGTGCCCTGCGCGGCGCCTGCGAGCGGCTTGGCATCACCATCCGCCATGGGCTTTCTGCAACCGGCTTCAAGACGACGAGCACGAAGACGGCTGTCACCTTGTCCGATGGCAGCACGATCGACACCCGCCTCCTCGTGGCTTGCGACGGGGTGCGCTCCAAGCTGCGTGACATGGCCGGCATCAAGACGGTGACCTGGAACTACGGCCAGTCCGGCATCGTCACCACGGTGATGCATGAACGGCCGCATGAGGGCGTGGCTGAAGAACATTTTCTGCCGTCAGGACCCTTTGCCATCCTGCCCCTGACAGGAAACCGCTCTTCGCTCGTCTGGACCGAGCGCACTGCCGATGCGGATCGGCTCATCGCTTCCGATGATCTGGTCTTCGAAGCGGAGCTGCAGCGCCGCTTCGGACACAAGCTCGGCGAGATCAGCATTGCCGGCGGACGTAAGGCCTTCCCGCTGGGGCTCACCCTGTCACGCGCCTTCGTTGCCCCGCGTCTGGCACTTGCGGGAGATGCCGCGCACGGGATCCACCCGATCTCCGGGCAGGGTCTGAACCTCGGCTTCAAGGACGTCGCAGCGCTTGCCGAGACGATTGTTGAGGCCGATCGCCTGGGGATGGACATCGGCGCGCTTGATGTCCTGGAGCGCTACCAGTCCTGGCGCCGCTTCGACACCTTCCGCATGGGCGTCACGACGGACGTCCTCAACCGGTTGTTCTCCAACGACATCACGCCGATCCGGATCGCTCGCGACTTCGGCCTCGGCCTCGTCGAACGCTTGCCCGGCTTGAAATCCTACTTCATCGGACAGGCAGCCGGAACGACAGGAGCTGAACGTCCGAAACTCTTGGCCGGAGAAGCAATCTAAGAGGCTAGTTGTCGATCTTGCGCGCTTCGGAAACAAGCATGATCGGCACCCCATCGCGGATGGGATAAGCCAGCCTTGCCTTTTCGGAAACGAGTTCGTTTGTGTCGCGGTTGAAGCTCAGCCGCGCCTTCGATAACGGGCAGACCAAAAGCTCCAGAAGTTTCGGATCGACCTTGCTCAGTCTCTCGTCCATGGCCTTACTGCAACATCGTATCTGTGTCGCTCCCACCGCGGGCAAGCAGGATTTCTGTGATGGCAATCAGGGTTTCGGCGCGCGTCTTGAGATCCGGCGCCTCCAGAAGTGCCTGCTTTTCAGCCGGGCCGAAAGGCGACATCATCGATAGGGAGTTGACGAGCGTGCGATTGCCGGCGCGCTCTACGCTTTCCCAGTCTGCTTCCAGCTTGTTGGCGTCGAGATAGGCGCGGAAAACCCGAAGCAGGTCTGCGCGGTTGACCAGGCCTTCGTCATCGTCGGCGGAAAGATCTGCAAGAAGCGGCGCAATTTTGAAGGTTCGGTAGGGATGGCCGGCGCCGACTTCGTCCAGCAACCGAAAGCGACACACTCCGCTAAGCGAGATGATATAGCGCCCATCCCCGGTTTCGGCGAAGGACGTGATCCTGCCTATGCAGCCAACGCCGCAAAGAGCCGGCCGCGAGACGTCAGCAGAGCCGTCAGTCTCCGTCAGGGCCGGCTGCACGATGCCGATGAGTCGGTCGCCGGCGAGCGCGCCGTCGAACATGGCGAGATAGCGGGGCTCGAAGATATTGAGCGGCAACTGGCCACCAGGAAGCAGCAGCGCGCCCGTTAAAGGAAAGACCCGCACCGTTTCCGGCAGATCCTCACGCTTCACATATCTCGCATTCCCCACAATCATCGGGAGTAAAACCTCCAAGGCCGCGGGCACCCCATTGCTCCCCGCCCATGGCGGTAATGTGGGGCACCGCACAGGGATCGCAAGGCCGGAATTGCGCTTGAGCGTCGACTTCAGGCAAACAGGATCGACGACATCCGCCGGCGCGCAGCCACTGTCGCCGGATCCTTTGGCCCCCAAACCTCGAAGAATTCGAGAAGCTGGCGGCGGGCGCCGTCGTCGTCGAAGGCACGATCCTTGCGCATGATCATCAGAAGGTGTTCGGCCGCTTCCTCGCGCTTGCCTT
The DNA here is from genome assembly GCA_964396135.1 of uncultured Neorhizobium sp. Taxonomy (GTDB): domain Bacteria; phylum Pseudomonadota; class Alphaproteobacteria; order Rhizobiales; family Rhizobiaceae; genus Neorhizobium. The sequence continues at coordinate 1,739 of CAYNED010000142.1, read as the reverse complement.
CGGCGTTGCGGATCTTGGCGAGCTTCATGCGGGTCGCGTGATTGTCCGGGTGGAGGGACAATTCGTGCTCGAGCGCGACCGGATCACCCAGCTTGCGGGCCTCCTCGAACTGCTCGAGCTTCTTCGCCACGGCCTGTACGGCAGGATCGCCAGCCAGCTCCGGCGGGAGCGAGGCGAGCACCTGAGAAGCGCGCGCGATATCGCCAAGTTCGATCATGCAGCGCATCATGCCAGCGGCAGCCTTTGCATTCTCCGGATCGGCCTGCAGCACAGCGCCATAAAGCTGCGCCGCCTCCTGCACGCCGCCAGTCGACAGCAGACCTTCAGCCTCGGTAAGGACGGCCTCTATCTCGGCAGCCTGATCCGCGCCGGCCGGACCTGCCACCTTGTCGATGAACTGGCGAAGCTGCGTCTCGGGCACCGCTCCCATGAACCCGTCCACCGGGCGCCCGTCGACGAAAGCGACAACGGCGGGGATCGACTGGATGCCCATCTGGCCGGGAATGGCAGGATGATCGTCGATGTTGAGCTTGACCAGCTTTACCCTGCCCTGCCCTTCGTTGATCACCCGCTCGAGAACCGGCGTCAATTGCTTGCACGGGCCGCACCAGGGAGCCCAGAAGTCCACCAGCACCGGCTGGCGACGGCTCTCCTCGATGACATCCGCGGCAAACGCTGCCGTGCTTGTATCCTTCACGTATCCGCCAGTTGGAGCCGGTGCAGCGGCACCGCCACCGAACTGGGCCGAACCTGTCAGTTGGCCACCATAGGCGCCGCCACCATAGGGATTGTCTGAGCCGCTCATGAAGTCGATTCTCCGGTTCTCGTTCCGACCGCTTATATGGCGAGGAACATCGTATGTCAGTCGGTCACTTTCAAGATAAGCGGCGTATGACCCGTCGCTTCAAGGAACCGCAGGAGCTCCTCGCGTGCAACTGACGTGGTCGCATCGTTAACAAGCGGATGGCCGTTGATGATCTCATGACGCATCAGGTCCTCGTCCAGCACGAAGGTCACGTTACTGCCGTTGTCGTTGATCGCGCCAAAAACGGTAACAGACCCAGGGACGACACCGAGATATTCCATCATCTTTTCCGGATTGCCAAAGGACACCCGGCTTGCAGCGCCGATGACCTTGTGGACGGTCTTCAGGTCCACGGTCGCATTCTCCTCCACCGTTAAGACAAAGAAACGGTCCTTCTTGTCCTTCACGAAGAGGTTCTTCGTGTGTCCGCCTGGTATCTCGTCACGAAGGCTCACAGATTCTGCAACGGTGAAGACGGGCGCGTGACGTCTTGTCGTATGGGAGATGCCGAGACTGTCCAGGAAGGCGAAGAACTCGTCGGGGGTCTTGGGGGGTGAGGAACGAACGGTCATGGTCTCGCTTTGATAGACGAACTACGGCAGTGTCGGTGCCTTGTCTTCGACTTAACGTGCCTGACAAGCACCGGCAAGCTAGGGCGGCTGGCAAGCGTTACGGAGACTATAGGATCAACCAACCCAACACGCCGGAGTGGCGCCGGATGGACGGGCCGGACGTCGGAAAAATTCTTTTCCGGCTTTCATTTCTCTGTTGCATTCGAAAATCAGTTAGGCCATATACCGCCCGTCGCCGCAAGCGGACGGCCCACGATCCACCGACTACCCCAGGATCGCGGATATGAGCGGGTGTAGCTCAGGGGTAGAGCACAACCTTGCCAAGGTTGGGGTCGAGCGTTCGAATCGCTTCACCCGCTCCA
>CAYNED010000141.1:0-7095 GCA_964396135.1 uncultured Neorhizobium sp. | reverse complement strand
CGCTCGACGCGGGCGGTGATGTCCTCCAGCGTGTAGTCGCCGCGAAGCATCTTCTGCGCTTCAGCGCTGTCCCAGCCGGCGTACCGTTCCGCAAGCGGCTTCGAAAGCGCGCCATCCTCGATCATCTTCGCCGCAGCCTTCAGCCCACGGGCGCAGCAATCCATGCCGCCGATATGGCCGTGCAGCAGATCAGCCGGATCAAGCGACTGGCGGCGCAGCTTGGCGTCGAAATTGGTGCCGCCCGTCGTGAAGCCACCGTTCTGCAGGACCTGGTAATAAGCGAGCGCCATTTCCGGAACATTGTTGGGGAACTGGTCGGTGTCCCAGCCAGACTGGTAGTCGTTGCGGTTCATGTCGATGGAGCCAAGGATGCCGAGCGCACCGGCGAGCGCCAATTCGTGCTCGAACGTGTGCCCGGCCAGGATCGCGTGGCCCTGCTCGATATTCATCTTCACTTCGTTCTCGAGGCCGTACTTCTTCAGGAAGCCATAGACCGTGCCGACATCGTAGTCGTACTGGTGCTTTGTCGGCTCCTGCGGCTTCGGCTCCACCAGGATCGTGCCCTTGAAGCCGATCTTGTGCTTGTACTCGACGACCATGGTGAGCATGCGCGCCATCTGGTCGAGTTCGCGCTTCAGATCGGTGTTGAGCAGCGTCTCGTAGCCCTCGCGACCGCCCCAGAGGACGTAGTTCTCGCCGCCGAGCTTCATGGTTGCGTCCATGCAGGTCTTGATGGTGGCGGCCGAAAAGGCGAACACGTCCGGGTCGGGATTGGTTGATGCACCCGACATGAAGCGGCGATGCGAGAAGAGGTTCGCCGTGCCCCAGAGAAGCTTGACGCCTGTCTCCTGCTGCTTCTGCGCAAAATAGTCGACGATCTCGTTCAGGTTCTTCGTATTTTCGGCGAAGGAGTTGCCCTCCGGCCGCACGTCCGCGTCATGGAAGCAATAATACGGCGCGCCGATCAGGCTGAACATCTCGAAGGCGACGTCAGCCTTGAGCTTGGCCTTGCTCATGTCGTCACCATACCAGGGACGATCAAAGGTGCGCCCACCGAAGGGATCACCGCCCTCCCAGGCGAATGTGTGCCAATAGGCGATGGCGAACCGAAGATGGTCCTCCATGCGCTTTCCGGCCACGATCTCGTCGGGATTATAGTAACGGAAGGCAAGCGGATTGGTGCTGTCCGGCCCCTCGTACTTGATTTTCTGGATGTCTCCGAAAAAGCCTGTGCTCATGGTGTTTCCTCCTGGAATCGCGGGTTATCTTTAGTGGGTGATGGATCGAACCGCCGGATAGGCAGCTCTGTATCGGTTGTAGGCAGCCTCATAAGCCTGCGAGAGCGACGACACCGGCTCGATCGTCGCCTCCGTTTCAGGTGCCGTACAGACGGAAACGGGATCTGCGCCGGTCGCAGCAACTAAGCCCAAGCGCGCCGCGCCGAAGGCCGCGCCGAAGTCTCCGTCCGCCGGAATGTCGACCGGCACCCCGAGGGCCGTGGCAATCGAGGCCAGCCAGTAGCGCGAGCGCGAGCCGCCGCCGATGGCGGTGACGCGGGAGATCGAGGTGCCGGCGGACCGCAGAGCCTCCAGATTGTCGCGGATGGCGAAGGTGACGCCCTCCATCACCGCCTGCGTCAGTACGGCCCGGCTCGACTCGTGGCCAAGGCCGATAAAGGCGCCGCGGACCTGAGCATCATTGTACGGTGTGCGTTCGCCGGAAAGATAAGGAAGGAAGGTGACGCCGGTCGGCGCTTTCAATTCGTCGCCGAGTTCGCCAGTCAGTTCTGCCGCCGTCTTGCCAGTAATCTGCGCGTGCCAGTTCAGAGCATCGGTCGCAGAGAGGATAACGCCCATCTGGTGCCAGGTGTTCGGCAGCGCGTGGCAGAAGGCATGTACAGCGCTTTCCGGCTTCGGCAGGTAGGAACCATTGGCGGCAAAGAGAACGCCGGAGGTGCCGAGCGAGACAAAGGCGTGGCCTTCTGCAACAGTGCCCATGCCACAGGCGGAGGCTGCATTGTCGCCGGCACCGCCGGCAACAACGACGCCGTCTCCCATGCCCCATCGAGAAGAGAGTTCCCCGCGCAGCCTACCGCCTTGCTCCGTGCCCTCGATGAGCGACGGCATTTGGCTTTCGGAGAGATCGGTTGCGGCGAGAAGATCTGGCGACCATCTGCGCGCACCGGTATCGAGCCAGGACGTACCGGCCGAGTCGGACATTTCGGAGATGTGCTCGCCGGTCAGCCACAGGCGCAGGTAATCCTTCGGCAGCAGGACCTTGGCCACCTTGGCAAAGATCTCCGGCTCGTTGTTCTTCACCCAAACGAGCTTCGGCGCTGTGAACCCTGGAAACACGATGTTCCCAGTGATGGCGCGAAAGCGAGGGTCGGCGTCGAGCGCTGCCGCTTCCTTGTAGGAACGCGTGTCGTTCCAGAGAATGCAGGGCCGCAGCACCTTGTCGTCGCTGTCGATCAGGGTTGCACCGTGCATGTGGCCGGAGAGGCCGATGCCCCTGACCGCGGCCAGCTCTTGCGGATGTTGCTGCTTCAGCCCCGCCACTGCCTGTTCCGTTGCACGGATCCAGTCCGCTGGATCCTGCTCCGACCAACCCGGATGCAGCCGAGAGACATCCAGCGATCCACTCGCCGAACCGATGATTTTCTGGTCACCGTCGATCAGCATCGCTTTGACGCCGGATGTTCCAAGATCGAGACCGAGATACATTATGTTCCTTCCTTCCACCCGTCAGGGGAGATTATCCTTCAAGAATATGTCGATGCGGATGCGCTCCTGGGCGGCCAGCACCGGCAGCCCGTCCGCTTTCGCCTTCAGCACACGCACCGCACTTCGTACCTCATGTCCGGGATCCTGGTTCAGCACCGCGTCAACCAGATCTGCCCGCAGCGCCTCCCGCGTCGACGGCGTCAATTCATGTGCGATAACAACAGGACGGCGTGCCGGATCGAGTTCCTTCAGCACCCGGATGAGCCCGCGATTGCCGGCACCGAGGCTGTAGATCCCGCAGAGGTCGGGATAGCGTCGCAGCGTGTCACGAACCATGACCTCCACGGTTGCCGGATCGTCCTGAGCTTCAATCACGGGAAGTATCGCGACCCGAGGAAAATCCTCTGCCAGCACAGCCAGGAATCCCTCAAGACGCTCCCGGTGGTCGCGCACAAGCATTGAGCCTGCGAGAATGGCCACACGCCCATCGACCTTGCTGAGAAAGCGACCCATCAGGTTGGCGGCCGTGCGACCGGCGGCGCTGTTGTCGATGCCGGAGAAGTGGTCGCGGTTCGATGCGCCAAGATCAGAAACAAGGGTGACGACGGAAATACCGGCATCTTTGAGCCGGTCGACCGCAACGCGAACATCGGGCGCGTCAACGGCAACCATCGCCACGCCGTCTGGCTTGCGCATCAGCACCTCGTCTATGGCAGAGACCAGCGCCTTGGGATCAAAGGCCGAAACATAGATGATTTCAATCTGCGTTCGCTCCAGGGCGGAGTGCCGGATTGCCTCCTGCACCTCTTCGCGCAGGCGAACCATGAAGGAATTGTCGTTGGCGGGAAGAATGAAGCAAAAACTGTAGGTTCGACCCTTGGCCAGATTGGCTGCCGCGAGATCGCGCACATAGCCGAGATTGGAGATCGCCTGCTCCACCTTCTCTCGCGTAATGCTGCGCACGCCGGGACGGTCGTTGAGCACTCGGTCCACCGTGGCAAGGCTGACGCCCGCAGCATGTGCGATATCGTGAACAGTTGGCTTCATTTCTCCTCCCGCGGATGTGTTAGATGAATTCTTGAGGTACGTAAATCAGAAATTCGTCGGGCGAGGATTAGGCTCCACCTCTTGTTATTTCTGCGGTTTATCTTACATCCTGCCGCCGCTGCAGCTCGCGCAGCCCTGGGGGACACGATGCAGGACATTCTTTTACTTCTACAGGATCCAGCCGCATGGGTGGCTCTTCTGACGCTTGTCGTCATGGAGGTCGTTCTCGGTATCGACAACCTCATCTTCATTTCGATCCTCACCAACAAGCTTCCGCCGGAAAATCGGGAGCGGGCGCGCAAGATTGGTATCGGCCTCGCGCTGGTCATGCGCCTTGCATTGCTTGGAACCGTGGCCTGGATCGTCCAGTTGACGACGCCGATCTTCGAGATCTTCGGACATGCCTTCTCCTGGAAGGACCTGATCCTGATCGCCGGCGGCCTGTTCCTGGTCTGGAAGGCGACGAAGGAAATCCACCATTCGGTTGATCCGGTTGACCACAAGGAAGACATGGTGGGTGGTGCTGCGACCATCACGTTTGGAGCAGCGATCAGCCAGATCCTCATCCTGGATCTCGTCTTCTCGATCGACAGCATCATCACGGCTGTCGGCATGACACCGCACCTGCCGATCATGGTTGTCGCGGTCGTGGCAGCAGTTACCGTCATGCTGGTTGCAGCCACGCCGCTGGCCAACTTCATCGCCAAGAACCCGACCATTGTCATGCTGGCGCTCGGCTTCCTGCTGATGATCGGCACCACGCTGATCGCCGAAGGCATGGGCTTCCATGTACCGAAGGGTTACATCTATGCTGCCATGGCCTTCTCCGCCCTGGTAGAGGTTCTCAACATGTTTGCTCGCAGGCGGAGAAAGCCGACCAAATCACCGCATTGACCTGCGGTCGTTCCACAATGGCCCGCTCAGCGGGCCATTTTTCTCTGCTGCCAACTCATCGTGCAACTTTCCAGCCATGTCGGCATTGTGCGAAGCTCGCGTGAGCATGCCATAGAGGCTGCTGCCTCGCGTTTCCGTCGGAGTCACATGTCCACAGAGCAGATCCTCGCCTTCACCGTCATCGGTATCATGATGGCAGTCTTCATCTGGGACCGGGTCCGATATGATATCGTCGCGTGTTGCGCCCTCGTTGCCGCAGTCGCTGTTGGTATCGTACCGCTAGAGGAAGCGTTTTCAGGGTTCAGCGACGACATCGTCATCATTGTTGGAAGCGCACTGGTTGTCAGCGCTGCGGTGGCGCGCTCCGGCATCGTCGATATCGCCATCAAGAAGTTCTTCCCCAACCTCAAATCGGTCAGGGCACAGCTTGCGCTACTGATGATCGTCGTTGCCGTTCTTTCCGCCTTTATCAAGAATATCGGGGCGCTCGCGATCATGATGCCGGTCGCCTTCCAGTTTTCCAAACGCTCCGGCATCTCCCCGTCGAAATACCTCATGCCGATGGCTTTTTCCGCGCTGCTTGGCGGGCTCATGACGCAGATCGGTACCTCACCGAATATTGTGGTTTCGCAGCTGAGGGCGGATCTGACGGGTACGCCCTTCACGATGTTCGACTTCACCCCAGTGGGCGGCATCCTGACGCTGGTCGGCGTCACCTTCCTATTGTTCTTCCACTGGCTGGTGCCTTCGCGAACCCGGCAGAACACCTCCCTGGAGGAGGCGGTCGAGATTGCCAACTATACATCCGAAGCAACGGTATCGTCCCAATCCAACGTGGTCGGCAGGCCGTTGGCCGAACTGCTGAAGCAGGGAGACGGCGAAGTGCTTGCAACGGCCGTCCTGCGCGGTGCGACGCGGATGTCGCCTTTTCCGGACCTGAACCTGCGGGAGAACGACACGATCATCCTGGAAGGCCGGTCGGCGGCGATCGATCGGGTTGTCTCCGGTGCCAAGCTTCAACTGTCGGGCAAGCCCTTGAAAGCAAGCGGACAGCAACTCGACGACCTGATTTCGATCGAAGCGATCATCTCGCGCGAGTCTCCGCTGTCGGGACTTTCGGCCCGCGAACTGGCTCTTTCCTACACCCGCGGCGTCAATCTTCTGGCAGTCAGCCGGCGCGGCCAGCGCTTGAGCGAACGCCTGCGGGATCTCACCCTGATGGCTGGCGACGTGATCGTGCTGCAGGGCAACCGCAACGCCCTGCCCGGCGTCATGCAGGACTTCGCGCTGCTTCCGTTGGCGCAGCGAGAGGTCATGCTTGGAATAAAGCGTAAGGCCTTCATCCCGCTGGTCATCCTTGCAGCAGCCATGATTGCAACAGCCCTTGGATGGGCACCCGTTGCCGTTGCCTTCTTCGCCGCAGCGCTGGGAATGGCCGTGTTCCGGGCGATCCCGTTGACTGACCTCTACAAGGCTGTAGACGGCCCCATCCTCATCATGCTGGCAGCCTTGATCCCGGTGGCCGACACCTTGCGTACCTCCGGCGCAAGCGAGTTGATCGCCGCCGCACTGGGCAGTGTCTCCGCCGGCCTTCCACCCTTTGCCGCACTGGCGCTTATCCTGATCACCGCCATGGGAGTCACACCCTTCTTGAACAATGCTGCAACCGTGCTCGTCATGGGACCGATCGCCGCAAGCTTCGCAACGGCGCTGGATTACCGACCTGAGGCCTTTCTGATGGCAGTGGCGATCGGTGCCGGTTCCGACTTCCTGACGCCCGTCGGACACCAGTGCAATACCCTGGTGATGGGTCCTGGCGGCTACAAGTTCAGCGACTATCCGCGCCTTGGCCTGCCACTCTCCTTCATCATCGTGCTTGTGAGCGTGCCGACGCTGCTCTGGGTCTGGCCGGTGAACTAGCGGGCCGGCCCAACGTCTTGACGCTCGACGCTGAATATGCGCTAAGGCCTGCTATCCCGAGACACGCAGGTCCGCGCCACTGAAGGCGCCAAATCGAGCATTATCCATGAGCACTTCCGGCCCCCGCGTCCGCATCGCACCCTCGCCGACCGGCGAGCCGCATGTTGGTACCGTCTACATCGCCCTTTTCAACTACCTCTTTGCCAAGAAGATGGGCGGTGAGTTCATTCTCCGCATCGAGGACACCGACGCGACGCGCTCGCCCCCTGAATTCGAGCAGAAGGTCCTCGACGCGCTGAAGTGGACCGGCCTCAGCTGGGCGGAAGGTCCGGACATTGGTGGGCCCCACGGCCCCTATCGCCAATCCGACCGCAAGGACATGTACCAGCCCTACGCTCAGGAGCTCCTCGACAAGGGCCACGCCTTCCGCTGCTTCTGCACGCCGGAGCGCCTTGAGCAGATGCGCGAGGCGCAACGCGCCGCAGGCAAGCCGCCGAAGTATGATGGCCTC
>CAYNED010000140.1:0-7118 GCA_964396135.1 uncultured Neorhizobium sp. | reverse complement strand
ATTCGCCGCGGCGACATCACCGAGGCCGATTTCGAGAAGCTCGTGGCCTGCTCCCAGATGATGCAGAAGGTGCCGCTCTTCATCGACCAGACCGGTGGTATCTCGATTGCGCAGTTGTCTGCCCGCGCCCGGCGCCTGAAGCGCCAGCGCGGCCTCGACTGCCTGGTGGTGGACTACATCCAGCTGATGACCGGTGCCGGTAAATCCGGCGAGAACCGGGTGCAGGAAATTACGCAGATCACCACCGGCCTGAAGGCGCTCGGCAAGGAACTAAACGTTCCCATCATCGCGCTGTCGCAGCTGTCGCGTCAGGTGGAAAGCCGGGAAGACAAGCGCCCGCAGCTCTCCGACCTTCGCGAATCGGGATCGATCGAGCAGGACGCCGACGTGGTGCTCTTCGTGTTTCGCGAGGAATACTACGTGAAGAACATGGAGCCGCGCGACATCTCCGATCCGAAATATCCCGAGTGGGAAGAGCTGATGGACAAGGTCAAGGGCACGGCAGACGTGATCATCGCCAAGCAGCGTCACGGACCGACCGGAACCGTCAAGCTTGCATTCCAGTCGGAATTTACGCGGTTCACGGACCTCGCCGATCCGAGCTTCACGCAATACGAAGAGCACTAGGTCGAGAGTGGCGGAGGCTATTTTCATGGACAATCCTGTTCACAGAAGCTAGCCCTCCAGCCATACCTGCCCTGCGAGTATCCCTCGCCTCCAGTCTAGCGTGAGCCTCATGAACGATGCAGACCTGTTTTCCGACGTAGCCGACGATTTCGACATCGCGCCGGTGCGGCTCACGGTCGATCTGCAGGCGCTGGCTGACAACTGGCGCGAGATGGCGAGCCGGTCGGGCGCGGCGAGGACAGCTGCCGTCGTGAAGGCGGACGCCTACGGACTGGGTCTCGAGGACTGCGGAACGACGCTCTACGAAGCCGGCGCTCGAGATTTTTTCGTGGCGGTCGTGCAGGAGGGCGTCACACTCCGCGCCTATGCACCGGATGCCCGCATCTTCGTGCTCTCCGGGATCTGGCCCGGTCAGGAGCACATGTTCTTCGACAACGACCTGGTGCCCGTGCTGGCGTCGGAAGAGCAGCTTGCCTTCTGGATGAGCGTGATCGCCGAGCGGGGCGACTACCCTTGCGCGCTTCAGGTGGACACCGGCTTCAACCGTCTTGGACTGGCGCTTGAGGATGCGCTGGCACTGGCGCAGGACGTTTCGCGGCCGGCAAGTTTCTCACCCGTGCTGGTTCTGTCGCATCTGCATAGTGGCGACACCCCCTCCTCGCCCAGCAATGCGGAGCAGTTGCAGGCTTTCCAGCAGGTTAGCGCGGCCTTTGAAGGCATTGAGTCGAGTTTCTCCGCTTCTGCGGGTATCTTCCTAGGCCCCGACTATCACTTTGATCTCACCCGGCCCGGCATCTCCCTCTATGGCGGCGAAGCTGTGAATGGGCTTGCGCCATTGCGAACAGTCGCGACAGCCGAGGCCCGCATCTTGCAGATCCGCCAAGCCAAGGAAGGAGACACCGTCAGCTACGGCGCAACCCATAGGCTTTCGAGACCTAGCCGGCTTGCCATTGCTTCAGTCGGCTATGCCGACGGTTATCTTCGCGCGCTTTCAGGCTCGGGCGTGCCTTTACGTGGCGACGATGCGCCCGGAGCTTTTGGGTTCGTTGCCGGACATCGCGTGCCGGTAGTGGGACGCATCACCATGGACCTGACGATCTTCGACGTGACCGATATCCCGGACGGTGGCGTTCGCGCAGGTGATTACATCGAACTCTTTGGCACCAACATCGCGTTGGACGAGGTCGCTCGCACGGCCGGTACGATCGGCTACGAAGTGCTCACCAGTCTCGGTTTGCGCTACGAACGGAAGTATCTGCAGGCGGAATAGTGCCCTGCCCCTTGCCTTGATCAAGCTGCAGGATTATGCAGATCTTGTTCCGTATTCGTTCTCCCTTTCGCGGACGTAGACAAGGCAGCACCTGATCCATGGCGAAAGCAAAGACCCAATTCATTTGTCAGAACTGCGGCACCGTGCACAGCCGCTGGGCCGGCAAATGCGACGGCTGCGGCGAATGGAACACGATCGTCGAGGAAGATCCGATGGGCGGCATCGGCGGTGGTCCCGGCAAGGCGCCCAAAAAGGGCCGCGCCGTGGCACTGACCACTCTGTCCGGCGAGACGGAGGAAGCCCCGCGCGTGCACACCGGGATATCGGAACTGGACCGCGCGACGGGTGGCGGCTTCGTCCGTGGCTCAGCGGTCCTGATCGGCGGCGATCCCGGCATCGGCAAGTCCACCCTCCTGATGCAAGCCGCGGCAGCGCTGTCGCGCCGTGGCCACAGGATCATCTATGTCTCGGGCGAAGAAGCCGTGGCACAGGTCAGGTTGCGAGCGCAGCGACTCGATGCGGCGGACACCGAGGTGCTGCTGGCCGCGGAAACAAATGTCGAGGATATTCTGGCCACGCTTGCCGAGGGTAAGCGGCCCGACCTGGTGATCATCGATTCCATCCAGACTCTGTGGAGCGACACCGCGGATTCTGCACCCGGCACCGTGACCCAGGTCAGGACCGGCGTCCAGGCCATGATCCGGTTTGCCAAGCAAACGGGTGCCGCCATGGTGCTTGTCGGCCACGTGACGAAGGAAGGGCAGATCGCCGGTCCCCGCGTCGTCGAGCACATGGTCGATGCGGTGCTGTACTTCGAGGGCGACCGGGGCCACCAGTACCGGATCCTTCGCACGGTCAAGAACCGCTTCGGCCCGACCGACGAGATCGGCGTCTTTGAGATGTCGGACAAGGGACTGCGGGAGGTCACCAATCCCTCCGAACTCTTCCTTGGCGAACGCAACGCCAAATCGCCGGGCGCGGCCGTCTTCGCCGGGATGGAGGGGACGCGGCCGGTTCTGGTGGAAGTGCAGGCCCTTGTCGCGCCCACCTCACTCGGTACGCCGCGCAGGGCGGTTGTTGGTTGGGACTCGGCGAGGCTTTCCATGATCCTCGCCGTGTTAGAGGCCCACTGTGGCGTCCGGTTCGGCCAGCACGACGTCTACCTCAACGTCGCCGGCGGCTACCGTATTTCCGAGCCGGCGGCCGATCTTGCCGTCGCTTCCGCACTCGTCTCGTCGCTTGCCGGTGTCGCGCTCCCTACTGATTCCGTCTACTTCGGTGAAATCAGCCTCTCAGGTGCCGTGCGTCCGGTGTCGCAGACGGCACAGCGGCTGAAGGAAGCCGAAAAGCTTGGCTTTGCGGGTGCAATGTTGCCGTCAAGTTCCGCTGACCTGCCAAAATCCGCGAGCCGTTGGACAGAGATAGAGGATCTGCCGGACCTGGTCAGCCGCATTGCCGGCTCGGCGTCGAAGCTTGCAAAGCCGCAAGAAGATGATTGATCTTCCGTTACCCGCACCGCTGTTGTAAGAGACTGCCGGAATGCGGGGGCCGCGGCAAAAGCGGCCGAGTTTTGGAGTAGATCTTACATGCCCATCACGATCTTCGACGGCATCGTCATCGGCGTCACGCTGTTTTCGGCCGTGCTGGCCATGGTGCGCGGCTTCTCGCGGGAAGTCTTGTCGATTGCCAGCTGGGTCGGCTCCGTCGCCGCTGCCTACTACCTCTACCCGCTGCTCCTGCCCTATGCGCAGAACTACACGACCGACGACCGGATCGCGATCGCTGCCTCAGCCGGTATCATCTTCATTATCGCGCTGATCTTGATCTCCTTCATCACCTCGCGCATTGCGGATTTCATCATCGATAGCCGTATCGGCGCGCTGGACCGGACGCTGGGCTTCCTGTTCGGTGCCGCCCGCGGCATCCTCCTGCTGGTGGTTGCCGTTGCCTTCTGGAATTGGCTGGTGGACGTGCGCTCGCAGCCCGAGTGGGTTCGCAACGCTAAGTCGAAGCCCTTCCTCGATACCCTTGTCGGTCGCCTGGAGGCGGTTCTTCCAGAAGACATCGAGCCACAGATCCGTGCCCGCATTACCGGCCAGGAAGAGCCTGCAACAGATGGCGCGCCGGCCCAGGGCCAGCCGCCCGCCGAAAGCGCTCCGGCGGAAGATGCACCTGCGACAAATAATTGACGTTTTGTTGCGGTTGATGCGCGGCCAGACATCACCATTTGTGCTATCATCCAAGAATTCACCGGAACGGGTTGGCAGTGGGTATGACGCTCTCGCCGGCTCTTCCTTTTTCCGAAAGGCAAGGGCCCGTAGATGAACCAGCCGGTTTCTCAGACGATCGCGGATGAGCTTGATGGGGATACGCTTCACGAGGAATGCGGAGTCTTCGGCATTCTCGGCCATCCCGATGCAGCCGCACTGACGGCACTCGGTCTCCATGCGCTCCAGCATCGCGGACAGGAAGCGGCCGGCATCGTCTCCTTCGATGGCACCCGTTTTCATTCCGAGCGCCGCATGGGCCTGGTGGGCGACCACTATACCGACCCGGCTACCCTGGCGAAGCTGCCTGGCACCATCTCCATTGGCCATGTTCGTTATTCGACCACGGGTGAAGTAGCGCTGCGCAATGTCCAGCCTTTGTTTGCCGAACTCGAGGTCGGCGGCATCGCCGTCGCCCACAACGGTAACTTCACCAATGGCCTGACCCTGCGCCGACAGCTGATCGCCGGAGGCGCGATCTGCCAGTCCACGTCGGACACCGAAGTGGTGCTCCACCTTATCGCACGCTCTCGCTATACGTCCACGGCCGACCGCTTCATCGACGCGATACGCCAGATGGAAGGCGGGTATTCCATGCTCGCGATCACGCGCACAAAGCTGATTGCTGCGCGCGATCCGACCGGCATCCGCCCGCTCGTCATGGGCGAGCTCGATGGCAAGCCTATCTTCTGCTCAGAGACCTGTGCACTGGACATCATTGGCGCGAAATATGTTCGCGACGTCGAAAACGGCGAGGTCATCATCTGCGAAATCCAGCCGGACGGGTCGGTGCAGATCGATGCTCGCAAGGCAGGCAACCAGCAGCCCGAGCGCCTTTGCCTGTTTGAATACGTGTATTTTGCTCGCCCGGATTCCGTCGTCGGTGGCCGCAGCGTCTATGTTGCGCGCAAGAACATGGGCATCAACCTTGCCAAGGAAGCACCGGTAGAAGCGGACGTGGTTGTGCCGGTTCCCGATGGCGGCACGCCAGCGGCCCTCGGCTTTGCCCAGGAAAGCGGCATCCCATTCGAATACGGCATTATCCGCAACCACTATGTCGGACGGACCTTCATCGAGCCAACGCAGCAGATCCGTGCCTTTGGCGTCAAGCTGAAGCATTCGGCCAACCGCGCCATGATCGAGGGGAAGCGGGTGGTTCTGGTTGACGATTCGATTGTACGCGGAACCACCTCCCTGAAGATCGTGCAGATGATCCGTGAGGCGGGGGCCAAGGAAGTGCATATCCGTGTCGCAAGCCCGATGATCTATTATCCGGACTTCTACGGCATCGACACCCCTGACGCCGACAAGCTGCTCGCCAACCAGTATGACAGCCTGAAAGCGATGTGCGACTACATCGGCGCCGATTCCCTTGAGTTCCTTTCGATCGACGGCCTTTATCGTGCCGTCGGCGGCGAACCACGAAATCCGGCGCGGCCGCAGTTCACCGACCACTATTTCACCGGCGACTACCCCACCCGGCTTCTCGACAAGAACGGCGAAGCCATGGGCAACAAGATCTCCATGCTCGCCAGCAACGGCTGAGCGGCCTAGACTCCGCACCTGATGGCCAGGAAGCAGCGAGAAGAGATCGTCTCCTGGTACCAGAAGCCTGAGCCGGAGATATGCCCCCTGTGCGGCCGGGTGATTCCGGACGATCAGCGCGACGAGCATCATCTGGTGCCGAAAAGCCGCGGCGGGCGGGAGACGCAGGCGCTTCATCGCATCTGCCACCGGCAGATCCATGCGCTTTTCAGCGAGGCGGAGCTGGAGAAATCTTATGCCACTGTCGAGGCGCTTCTTGAGCATGAGGAGATGCGCAAGTTCGTCGCGTGGGTCGTAAAGAAGCCACCCGGCTTCTTTGACGGAACCAAGCGCAGCAACCGCCGCCGCTGATGGCGGGAGCAGCGACGCACCCAGCGAGTTCTAACTGCTGCGTCCATGCGCCACTTGCGCCCCTTCCCTCCCTGTGACAATCCTCCGCACAACAGGAGCAGGGTACCGGCCGCACGGCGGGCGCAACGGAAAGAGACAATGACGATCGACTTGAAGGACAGGATTGCGCTGGTAACCGGCGCTTCGCGCGGCATCGGCTACTTCACCGCACTGGAACTCGCCAAGGCGGGGGCGCATGTGATCGCCTGCGCCCGCACCGTCGGCGGTCTTGAGGAGCTGGACGATGCGATCCAGGCCGCGGGTGGTTCGGCAACACTTGTTCCCTTCGATCTCACTGACATGGGCGCGATCGACCGTCTGGGCGCCTCCATCCACGAGCGCTGGGGCAAGCTGGACATCCTGGTCGCCAATGCGGGTATCCTTGGCGTCATCTCGCCGATCGGGCATATCGAGGCCAAGGTCTTCGAGAAGGTCATGCTGACCAATGTCACGGCGACATGGCGACTGATCCGCTCCGTGGAGCCGCTGCTGTTGAAATCCGACGCCGGGCGCGCCCTGATCCTGTCTTCCGGTGCCGCTCACAAGTGCCGCCCCTTCTGGGGCGCCTACTCCGCGTCCAAGGCTGCCGTCGAGGCGCTCGCCCGCACTTGGGCAGCCGAGCAGGAGCGCAAGCCGCTGCGTGTCAACGCCATCGACCCCGGCGCCACCCGCACCGCCATGCGCGCCCAAGCGATGCCCGGCGAAGACCCGACGACGCTGCCGCACCCCTCCGATGTCGCCCGGTCGATCCTGCACCTGGCCTCTCCGGAGATGCAAGAAACTGGTCGGTTGTTTGTCGTACGCGACAACAAGTTCGTTGATTACCGGATGCCGGAGTAGGGATCCACACCTGCTGGAGGCTTCTCCTGCGGGCTTGACCCCTTGCCCCCGCCAAGCCATAACTTGCCGCATGAAAACGGCGATTTCCATTTGCGGGATCATTATTCGCTAGCGGTTCCGCTGGCCTGGCCGTTCTCGTCTTTCGAAAGTCCTTGAAGACAAACGACCCGGTCGGCGTC
>CAYNED010000139.1:0-7151 GCA_964396135.1 uncultured Neorhizobium sp. | reverse complement strand
CGGATACACCAGGAGGCGTCCTGGCGAGGCGGGGCCGGCGCTGGTGGTGAGGAAACGACGTAAGTCCTCATCATCGGGGTCCGCGGAAAATGGTCTCCCTCCGGCGACACGGGGGAAGCAGATGGTTTCGGACCGGCCACCTGCTTCTGATGCCCGAACAGCGCGCCGGGCGTGCCTGTGCGGCACACAGGGGGGTCGATGGAGAGGATGTCGCCGGATCTTCGGGTCCGACGCGAGGCCGGAGCACAACTCCGGCGCCCGGGAAACCGGCGGAAAACACCTTCCCGTTCGACCTAGGCAGAGAGACCGGAGTCGCGGGCAATAACCGCTGAACGGGGCGCTGAGAGGTGCCACATAAATTACTTTACGAGGCAGCTTTCAGCGCCCCGTCCAATTCGAAATGTGAAGATCGCCAAGGGAGGAGTCCGCCCGCACGTCGTCCTCGGGCATGACCCGAGGCCGAGGGGGAGTGCGCGTCTCATTCCCCGGTCTCAACCCCATGCGACATCTTCGCCACAACTGGCTCCGCAATCAGCTCTTCTGGACAAACTCTTAGCCTTCGCCTAACCCATCAGCGGAATGCGGGAGATGACATATGGCGTTGAGGGATGTTCGGCCTGGAGCGAGAAACGAACAGGGTATCGCCACGGTTCTCGGCCTCCTGAAGCAGCAGTTCGGCGAGCGCTTCCAGACGGGTCAATCCTTCCGCGAGCAGCATGCCCACACCACCACCTACCTGCCGTCGCAACTGCCGGATGGGGTCGTGTTCGTCGAGGACGCCGAGGAGGTCAAGGCGGTGGTCAAGGCTTGCGCGGCGCACAAGGTGCCCGTCGTTCCTTTCGGCACCGGATCGTCCCTTGAAGGTCAGGTGAACGCCCCAAGCGGCGGCATCTCTATCGATTTCACCCGGATGAACCGCGTGCTCCAGATCAACGCCGAAGACCTCGACGTGGTGGTTGAGCCCGGCGTCACCCGCGAGCAGCTGAACACGGAGCTGCGCGACACCGGCCTGTTCTTCCCGATTGATCCCGGCGCCAATGCCTCGATCGGCGGCATGGCGGCGACGCGGGCGTCGGGAACGAATGCTGTCCGCTACGGTACGATGAAGGACAACGTCCTGGCGCTGACGGTGGTGACGGCAAACGGCGAAGAGATCCGCACCGCCCAGCGGGCCCGCAAATCCTCGGCTGGCTATGACTTGACCCGGCTCTTCGTTGGCTCGGAAGGAACGCTCGGCGTTATCACCTCGGTGACACTGCGGCTGCAGGGGATTCCGGAAAAGATCGGCGGTGGCGTCTGCGCCTTTCCTTCTGTCAAGGCGGCCTGCGATGCCGTGATCCTGACGATCCAGATGGGCATCCCGGTTGCCCGCATCGAGCTTCTCGACGAGATGCAGATGCGCGCCTGCAATGCCTATTCCGGCCTCTCCTATGCCGAAAAGCCGACATTGTTCGTCGAATTCCATGGGACCGAGCAGACGGTCGCGCTGCAGTCGCAGCAGTTTTCCGAGATCGCAGCGGATTGCGGCGGCGACAGCTTCAGCTTCACCGCTAATGCGGAGGAACGCAGCCGGCTTTGGAAAGCACGCCATGACGCCTACTGGGCTTCGCGGGCACTCGCGCCGCACCTGAACGGGTTGTCGACCGATGTCTGCGTGCCGATCTCGCGGCTGGCCGACTGTGTTGTCGAGACCCAGATGGATATCCAGGAGCACGGTTATCTGGCGCCGATCGTTGGCCACGCGGGTGATGGCAATTTTCACGTGCTGATCCTGTTCGATGACAAGGACCCGGCAGACGTCGCGCGCGCCGAAGCCTTCGTGGCGAGGCTGAACGCTCGGGCACTGTCCATGGGCGGCACCTGTACGGGCGAGCATGGCATCGGTCAGGGCAAGATGAGCTTCCTCGAACAGGAGCTTGGCGGCGCGGTTGACCTCATGCGATCGATCAAGAAGAGCCTCGATCCGAACAACATCTTCAACCCGGGCAAGATCTTCACGGCCGAGGCCGCGATCGTCGATGCTTGACTCGCCTATGCCCCGGATGAAACTACTCTTTTCTTGAAGCACAAGGAGATCCCGCGTTGCTCGGACGCATTCTGTTGACCTTTGGCGGCGTTCTGGTGGTGGCTCTGTTTGCTGCCCTGCTGGCGCCGTTTTTCGTCGACTGGAGCGCGTTCCGCGTCGAGTTCGAGCAGCGGGCGAGCCGCATTCTGGGCAAGAAGGTGACGGTTCATGGCGAGGTGGAGGCCAGTCTCCTTCCATTTCCCTCCGTCACCCTGCATGACGTGCGCGTCGGGCAGGAGGTGGACGGGCAGCCGCAGCTCTCGGCAGAACGTTTTTCGATGGACATGGAGCTTGCCCCATTTCTCTCAGGGGAAGCGCGCATCTTCGACATGCGCATCGAGCGGCCGACGGCCCGGATCCGTATCCTGCCGGACGGCACGCTCGACTGGATGCGCAGCAGCCGCGCCGACATTCCACTTCGCACAGTGGTGATCGAAGACGTCCACATCACAGGCGGGACGGTGGATCTGATAGACGAGCAGAGCGGACAGACGCGTAAGCTCAGTGGGCTTAGCGCTGACCTCTCCGCCCGGTCGCTGGCTGGTCCATGGCGCGGCGATGGCTATGGCTCCCTTGACGGAGAGGAGGCAGCATTCACTGTATCGACGGGAGAGGCGGATCGCACGGCCCATAGCGTCCCGATGCGGCTGCGTTTGCTGCCGGATGCGGCACCCGTTGCGCTGACGCTGGACGGCGATCTTGCCCTGTCGGAGGATCGTCCCGGCTATAACGGCAGGTTTGCGCTGGATTTCCTGAATGAGGAGGACGAGACGGAGCCGGTCGATGCTCCGGCGCCCGGACCTCGGCTGAAGGGCGATTTCGAACTCACCAATGAGCGCATCCGCATCCCCCAGTACCGGCTCGAAGTCGGTGCGATCGACGATCCCTATGTGGTGACGGGTGAAGCGACGCTGGATACCGGCGAGCAGCCTGATTTCCTGCTGACGGCCGAGGGACAGCAGATCGATGTCAATCGGTTGGGGAGCGGCGGGCGTGCCAAGACCGGTCGTGACGCCGCAGCCTCGGCACAGCGGCGCATCCAGACGGTGATCGATCTTGCAGCCCAGATCCCGATCCCCCAGGTGCCGGGAAGAGCAAGCTTCAGACTGCCGGCTCTCGTCGCCAACGACACGACCCTGCGCGATATCCAGATCGACGTTCGCCCCGCCGGCTCCGGCTGGACCGTTGAGAATTTTGCCGCGACCCTTCCCGGACGAACTCAGGTGGAGGCAAAGGGCGCGCTGATGCTGCAGGACCGCATCTCATTTGTCGGCGATATGCTGCTTGCATCGAACCAGCCTTCAGGCCTTGCGGATTGGCTGTCCGGGCGCGTCGATCCGGCAATCCGGCAGCTGGGAACCGCCGGCTTTTCCGCCCGGGTGAACCTGACGCCGGAACTGCAGAGGTTTGATGATCTGGAGCTGGCCATTGGCCCAGCGACCTTGCGTGGCAACCTGGAACGTCATGCGCCGCTCGAGGCGACGCCGTCTCTGACGCTTGACCTTGCCGGCAATGAAATCGACCTGGATGCAATCCGAGCCTTGGCTTCGCTGGTCACCGGCGACGACGCGGGCGAGGATGTGCTGGACCACAGGGTCGCCGCTTCCATGAAGGCCGACCGGTTCACGGCGCTGGGGGTTGCTGCAGAGAAAGTCGATACCGTCTTCACCCTCTCGGAGGGCGAGTTGGCACTGCAGCGTCTCTCCATCGGCAATATCGAAGGGGCCACCATTTCCGCAAGCGGCCAGCTCTCCGGCTCATTGCTCGCCTACACGGGCACCGGCTCTGCGCGCCTGGAGGCCGAAGATCCTGCTCCCTTCTTTGCCATGCTACGCGACCGCCTGCCCCGGCATCCACTTCTCGACCGGCTGGCGAGAAGCGGCCGCTGGTTTGCCGGCACCTCGCTTGCAGCCGACATGCGGCTTGGCGGCGACATTGCTGGCGCGGCCGTCCGCGTCACCGGAATCAGCAACGGAAGCAGCCTGGCAGCAGAGCTTTCCATGCCGACGCTGTTCGACGTCACCGCCGGCAGCGAGTTCTCGCTTACCGTAGAGGCCGAGAACGACCAAAGTCCCATCCTGCTCGCTCAGGCGGGACTTGAGCCGCTGCCTCTCGGGGAAGACGGCGCCGCGCGCCTGTCGCTCTCGCTTCGCAGCAAGGGAACTGATCCGGCCGCGCTGACCGTCTCCTATGACACCGACAGCACACATGCCGGCGCGACGGGCTCTGTCGCGCTTGATGCCGAAGGCTTCGGCACTGGTCAGGGAGAGCTCGCACTGCGTTCGCAGGATCTTGAGCCCTATCTTCTGATGATGGGGATCGGTTTGCCGCAGTTCGGCACGGGCCTGCCGGTGGAGATGACGGCGGGGGTCGCAATCTCCGCGGATGCGATCCGGCTCTCCGACCTGGCAGGGCAGGTGAGCGGCAACAAACTCGCGAGCCAGGAGCTCGTCATCGGCAGAGCCGCGACGCTTCCTTTGCTGGCAGGAGATATCTCCCTCGACACGCTCGACCTTGCCTGGCTCGGCGAGGCTGCCTATGGCGGGCTTACCGATCCTGCGACAGGGGCATTGTCCGACAAGCCCTTCTCCCTGCCGATCTTTGGCACCGCCGAGGCCCGCATGCAGGTGCAGGCGAAAATCTTCCGACCCGGTGTGTTGGGCGATGTCAGCGGCTTTACCGCAACGATTGCTCACCGCAATGGCGGGGTGGCGGTGGAAGACATGGCGGGGGACTGGCAGGGTGGCCGGGTGACGGGCCGGCTTGCGATGTCGAATGGCGAGGGCACCGGCATCTTCCAGACACGGCTGACGGTGGACAATGCCGATCTGGGTTCGGTGGTCTGGCAGAGCGACGGCGCGCCCGTGGCGACGGGCCGAGTGAGTGCCACCGTCTCGGCCGAAGCGACCGCGCAATCGCCGGCCGCATTGATGGCGGCGCTTAACGGTTCTGGCGAGCTTCGACTGTCCGATCTTGTCATCGAAGGCATCGATCCGGCCGCGCTTCCTGCGGTTCTGGCGCAGGCCGATCAGCTTGAGGGTGAGGTGACGGAGGAGAAGGTCTTGCCCGTCGCGGAGCAGTCTGTCCGCTCAGGATCGGCGCGCCTCGGGGTCGTCACCGTTCCCTTCACCATCACCGAAGGCGAGGTGAGGGCACAAAACGTCGCCGCTTCGGCGGGTGACACACGCTTTGTCGGCGAGGTCCGCATTGATCCGCTCGAAGATGTGCTGACCGGCGCGCTTGAGGTCACCTATGGGGCTGGCGACGAGGCAGTAGCTGGCGGCGATCCGACCGTCCGGCTTGGCTATGCGGGAAGCGTCAGTGATCCGCAAGTTGAGGTAAGCGTGGCACCGCTTGCCAATTTCCTGTCCTTGCGCGCCTTTGAACGGGAGCGCCGGCGCGTCGAGGCGCTGCAGGCGAGCGTTCTCGAAAAACAGCGGCTGAGGCGCGAGGTGGCGCTTTATCGTTATCTCGCGGCCGAGCGGCAGGCGGCACGCGACCGCGCCGAGGCTGAGGAACAGTCGCGGCGGGAAGAAGAGGCGCGGCGGCAGGCGGAAGCTCAGGCTCGGGCCGAGCGGGAACAGGCCGAGGCTGCCGCAAGGGCTGCCGAGGAGGAACGCCGTCGGCGGGAACAGTCGCCGCCTCCGGTTCTGAGCCTCCCGCCAAGCCCCGAGGTGTTCCGCCGGGATCTCCCCTCGCTGCAGGCGCCACCGCTGCAAAACCTGCCCGGCGTACAGCCTTAGATGGCGGTGCCAGTCGTGTTCGACGAAGGGTTCTTCAGCCAGCGGAGAACATAAACGCGCAGAGCGGATGAAAGATTGCTGTCGGGGTCGCGATCGTCATCGATTTGCGCGATCAAGCCGGCAATGCTCATCTGCCGCTCGACAGCGATGCGCTTCAGTTCATCCCAGAATTCATCCTCGAGCGAAAAGCTCGTTCGATGACCATGCAGAGTGGCTGAGTGTTTTCGAATCACGGGGGCCTCAGGTCGGGAAAGAGGCATTTGCGGCTGGCAATCAACATTCGGCCAAGTAGGTCGGAATTGGGTGCCTCTAGTCCTGGTCGATCGGCTTTTCGAGGCGTCCCTGATCAAGTGCGCGCTCCGCTTTATCGTTGAGCGCCGTCGTCAGCGTCTTCTCCACCTTCGTGCGGCCGAAGGTCAGGCGGTTCTGTTCCGCCTGCCGTTCTTTTTCAACGCGCTGCTTCGTCTTGCGAAACTGCCGAAGGTTGACCACGTCGCCGCTCATGGCAGATCCGCTCCGCTATTGCTTCTTGCGGAAGGAATCGAGCGATACCACCGATGCCGGCTTCTTTTCCTCGGACCCCTCTTCACCAGCCTCAGGGCGGCCCGCCGCTTCGACCGGAATTGCGGTGATTTCCGCCGAAACCTGTTCTTCCTCTCCCACGAGCGGCACTTCGAACTCGAGTTCGAAATTCACCGATGGGTCATAGAAACCGCGAATCGCGTTGAAAGGAATGACCAGGCGTTCCGGCGTGTCGGAGAAGGAGAGTCCGATCTCGAACTGCGTGTCGGAGATCTTGAGGTCCCAGAACTGGTGCTGGACGACGATCGTCATCTGCTCCGGATACTTGGATTTCAGATGCTGGGAGATGCGAACGCCCGGTGCGCCGGTCAGGAAGGTGATGAAGAAATGGTGGTCCCCAGGCAGGCGGCCCGTCGCTGCAACCTCCGCCAATACTTTGCGGATGACGCCGCGCAGCGCGTCCTGTGCCAAGATATCGTAGCGGATGTGATCCTGCCCCATTCGGTTCTTCTCTCATTTCATCAAGTAACGAAGCTTGCTTATGCCACGGCGCGCAGGCGCCGAAAAGCGGTCGCGTCGGTGCGATTATACATAAATTCATCGAGGGAGAGAAGGTGAAGGCTTCTGTTGCCAGGTGCCTTCGGACCCCGCCTCAAGGGGCTAACCTAGAGGACTTGGTTCGGATTTCCCGCACCGCCATTAGGCAGCGAGAGCATAACCCTTAGCGTTGTTGTCATTTGCAACTACACTTGTGACCCGATAACGGCGGTATCATGCCGAGCAAAAGTACGATCTTTACACCCTTGTCGATCCTATTTCGC
>CAYNED010000138.1:0-7227 GCA_964396135.1 uncultured Neorhizobium sp. | reverse complement strand
TCCATCGCTTCAACCGCGCCCAGCAGGACAGTTTCCTGCCGGTCATGGAAGACGGGACGGTGATCCTCGTCGGCGCAACGACCGAGAATCCGAGTTTCGAGCTGAATGCTGCTCTTTTGTCGCGCGCGCGCGTCCTCACATTCCACCCTCACGACGAGGCAAGCCTGGAGGAGCTTGTTGCACGGGCAGAGCAGGTGGAGGAGAGACCGCTGCCGCTTGATACCGACGCCCGTGCGAGCCTGATCCGCATGGCCGACGGGGATGGACGGGCCGTTTTGACATTGGCCGAGGAAGTGTGGCGCGCAGCCCGTTCGAATGAAGTCTTCGACACAGAAGGCCTCACCCGCATCGTGCAGCGCCGCGCGCCCGTCTACGACAAGGGCCAGGACGGCCATTACAACCTGATTTCAGCGCTGCACAAGTCAGTCCGAGGGTCAGATCCCGACGCCGCGCTCTATTATCTTGCGCGCATGTTCGATGCCGGTGAAGACCCGCTCTATCTCGGCCGCCGGCTGGTGCGCATGGCTGTGGAGGACATCGGCCTTGCTGATCCCCAGGCGCTCGTCATCTGCAACGCGGCAAAGGATGCGTACGATTATCTCGGATCGCCTGAAGGTGAACTGGCCCTTGCCCAGGCCTGCGTCTATCTCGCCACGGCGCCCAAGTCGAATGGCGTCTACACGGCATTCAAGGCCGCGATGCGTGCGGCCAAGGAAAACGGCTCTCTGCTGCCGCCAAAGCACATTCTCAATGCGCCAACCAAGCTGATGAAGGGCGAGGGCTATGGCGACGGCTACCGCTACGACCACGACGAACCCGATGGCTTTTCCGGCCAGAACTATTTTCCCGAAAAGATGGGGCGGCAGGTCTTCTACGATCCGCCAGAGCGCGGCTTCGAGCGGGAAATTCGCAAGCGTCTGGATTGGTGGGCAAAGCTGCGCAAGGAGCGCGGCGAACCTTAAGAAGCGCGCCGTTGGCCGCTGGCGGGCGGAATGACCTTCACGGCAGAATCTGCCATGCCGTGATGACCTTCCATGTCGACGATGAGATGCCAGTGGCCGTCTTCCGGCACGACAAGCCGGATCGGGGACTTCTTGGCGACACCGCCGACATACTTAAAATCGAGCAGTTCCTTGAAGCGCTGGAGGTTGGCGGGCGTCATCAGCCGCACATTGTTGACCGCACTCAACGTCACCTCGATGACGGTGCCGGCGCGCTGGCCCTTCAGGTCGTAATGTTTGAAACGAAAAGACGGTGCTGCCACGGTCTGCCTCGAACAAGTGTCTTCGATTCTGCCTGCCTATCATTGCCCGGTTAAAGAAAGGTGGAACCAGATCGCATTGCGCGGGTTTTCCTATGGAGCAGACACTAACAGTGGATTCAATCCGATGGAGAAGATCAAAACCCAGACCTACCTTACCGTGATCGCCTCGATGATGGTGAACGCGGTGGTCTTCGGGTTTGGTGCGATCGCGATCCTGTCGATCCCGATGTTGAACGACTACGCCAAATACCTTCTGCCGGCTTGGATCGTCCTATCGTTGGTGACTGCGCCATTCATCGCCCGCCGAATCGCTCCAAGGATGCGCCTGCGCTACTGGCGCGACCGCGACCGCGTACATATCTAGAACAATAACGGGCGGCGTTCCCCCTGCTGCCGCCCAACAAAAACAATGAAGACCTCCAGTCCTCGCCCTGCCGCTCCCCTCGGCAGGGCCTTTTCTTGTGCACGGCCGGCATGGGCTCTTCAGAGAACGGGGAATGTGGCCGCGACTTGTTCTTTTGCCAAGCCTCTGCCTTCTTGCCGGCCTATTCTAATCAGCGATTCGGCTGTGCCATGGGCAGCAGGCCGCGAGCAATGTGCGCAGAGGGACACGCTATGTCGGAAGACAAGAAGCAGACGATCAGGGAAATGCGGCCAAGGATCACCGTCATCGGCGTCGGCGGCGGCGGCGGCAACGCGATCAACAACATGATTGCCGAGGAATTGGCCGGCGTTGAGTTCATCGCTGCCAATACTGATGCGCAGGTGCTGGCGACCTCGAAGGCGAGCCGCCGTATCCAGCTTGGCACAGCGGTGACGGAGGGGTTGGGGGCTGGCTCGCTGCCGGAGATCGGACGGGCGGCCGCTGAGGAATCGATTGATGAGATCATGGATCACCTCTCGGGGTGCCATATGTGCTTTGTCACCGCCGGCATGGGTGGTGGTACAGGCACAGGCGCAGCACCGGTCATTGCACAGGCCGCTCGCGATGCAGGTATCCTGACAGTCGGCGTTGTGACGAAGCCGTTTACCTTTGAAGGTAACCGTCGCATGAAGACAGCAGATGCCGGAATCGAGGAGCTTCGTCGTGCTGCCGATACGGTGATCGTCATTCCCAATCAGAACCTGTTTCGCATCGCGGATGCTAAAACCACTTTCGCGGATGCCTTCATGACGGCAGACCGGGTGCTCTTTTCCGGCGTCGGCTGCATTACCGACCTGATCGTCAAGGAAGGCCTGATCAACCTCGATTTTGCCGACGTCAAGTCAGTGATGAAGGGCATGGGCCGGGCCATGATGGGCACCGGTGAGGCTTCCGGCGACGGCCGTGCGCTCGTCGCCGCAGAAGCTGCAATCGCCAATCCGCTGCTCGACGAAATCTCCATGAGGGGCGCGAAAGGCGTCCTGATCTCGATTTCGGGCGGCACCGATATGACCTTGTTCGAGGTCGACGAGGCGGCAAGCCGCATCAGGGATGAAGTCATGGACGATGCCGACATCGTCGTCGGCGCAATCTTCGACCGCGATCTCGACGGCAAATTCCGCGTTTCCGTTGTCGCGACCGGGCTGGACGCTGGCGGAGCAGGGGCTGCAGCTGCACCCCAGGAACTGAATGGTGCTGCATCCACCGCGCCGTCGGTACCGCGTTTCCTCCAGTAGCAGCACGTCTCTCTCTGGTTAGGTTGATGGAAGGCCGGCATGATTGCCGGCCTTTTTCATGATCGGCGCGTGTTGCGCTACTGCGGCAGGATCCTGCTCGAGTTCAGTCTCCCGCGCCGCGTCGAGCCTGGTCTGTGCTCGCGTTTTCGTGACCATCGGAGATGCCGGTCTAGGCTGCGGAAGCCGGAAAGTTAAGACAACCTTTATCAATTCCTGACAAGTTGAAGGAAGCTTCCGGCGGATGGCCACGTAGGGCTAGTGGGGCGGCCGCCGCCGTGATTGCAAAGTGTATTGAGTAATGGCCTGCTTTGAAAAGATGCAGGCGCTGTACGGAGTAAACAACATGAACAAGATGCCCTTCGCCCTGGCGATCTTTGCTGCATTCGCCGCACCTGCTGGCGCTGCCGACCTCACCTATTCCGAGCCCGCACCGAGCTATGATGCGCCCGCTGAGTCTTCTGGCGGCTGGACCGGTGCCTATGTCGGTCTCCATGCCGGCACGAGCTCCGACCACGGCAGCCCGTTTTCCGGCGAGAAGGAATTCATGGGTGGCATCCAGGGTGGCTACAATGCTGAACTGGGCGGCGCAGTCGTTGGCGGCGAGCTCGAGCTCTCCCATATGGGCGATACGGAAGTAGACGTTCCAGGCGGCGAACTGCGCGAGCGTTATCGTCTCGCTGCCAAGGCAAAGGTCGGCGCGCCGCTTGGTGACACGCTGATCTACGGCACGGCTGGCGGCACGATGACCAGCCTGCGCGACACCGCGGACACTGAAGGCCCCGATGGCTGGAAGCCCGGCTGGCTCGTCGGCGCCGGCGTTGAACAGAAGTTCAACGAGCAGATTTCTGGCCGCGTGGAATACAACTACACCCGTACCGGCGACGTGCGCAGCTTCCCGACCGGCACGAGCGGGAGCACCTCCGAGACCAATGTCAGCGACCACACCATCAAGGCTGGCGTGAACTACCGGTTCTAAGACCGAGCTTAATCTTCTACGAGGTCATTGAAGCCGCTGCCGGAATTTTCGGCGGCGGCTTTTTCTGTTCTTCGGTGCGCTGGCCCCCTCGCTTCCAGACCCTTGGGAACCGCATGCGCCCCACCGTGTTTCAGCTTCGTGTTGAACGAAACAGGAGTGAAGACATGGTGACCATGGTCGGCAATGAATCGAGCATCGAAAAGCTCGTCACCAACCTGATCTATCTCGAGCATGATGCGATTGCGGCCTACGAATCGACGATCGAGCGCCTTGATGACAAGGCTTTGAGCACTCAGGTCGAGGCCTTCCGCCAAGACCATCTGCAGCATCTGACTGTGCTGCACGAGATGGCACGGGAACTGGGGATCGACGCACCGACCGGAGGTGACATGAAGCAGATGCTCACCACCGGCAAGATTGCCTTGGCGGACCTGATGGGTGACGCTGCCATCCTCAAGGCGATGAAGACAAACGAGGACGACACGGTCACCGCCTATGAGCGCGCTGCCGCGCATCAGGAGGCCGTTCCGAAGTCAAAGGCTTTCTTCCAGAAGGCTCTGGCAGACGAGCAGCGCCACCGTTCGTGGATGGAAACCACTGCACAACGGATGTGATGCTTCCAGTTAAATGGCGAGACGAGGGCGTCGCGATGCGGCGCCTTTGTCGTTTGGCGACGAACCTCTGTATGGCCGGGCGGCTGCGGTTGCACAGCAGAGAAACTGCTCTAGCTTACGGAAGGCGGAAGCAGTGAGTCGATGATGCGAAGCACCCCGAGCAGCAGTCCCTTCACCACCTTGAAACGGTCGATGCTGCTGCTGCTGCTTGCGGCACTCATACCCGTCGCGGTCATAAGCGGGCTTGTCGGAAGCTACTTCATCCAGGCGCAGAAAAAGGCGCTGGACGATGTCTTGCGCGAACGCAGCCAGCGGGCTGCAGCTGCGATCTCCCGGGAGCTGGAGGCGCAGATCCAGCTGCTGGCGATCGTGTCCGAAAGCCCGCGGCTGGACCCCCCGCTTCAACGCAAGGCCTTTGCCGAACTGGCGGCCCGCCTTCGCACCCGCATGCCGATATGGGAAATCGTCCGCCTGGTCGATGCTGACGGGAAGATCGTGCTGTCCGAGCCGCCAGTGCGCAACGGTGGCGGCCGGGTAATAGAGGAAGAGAGCCACCTCCGGCTGTTTGAGACGGGTAACCCCGCTATTGGCAACGTCGCGCGGGGCTCCGGTGCAATGGTTGCCTTTCCTGTGCGTGTGCCGGTGGTCAGGAAGGGTAGGCCGATCTATGCCTTGACCGCAGTTATCCGCGCCCAGGCGCTTGCGGATGTCCTTCGCGCAAACGGGTTGCCGGCGACCTGGGTGGGCTGGATTGAAGCCGCAGACGGCACGCTTGTGGCTTCGACGGCGGGTGACCCGGTGCTGGTCGGAGGTGCATCTTCTGCTCTGGCATCGGCTGCCAGCCACGAGGGGCTGCGTGACGTGGTGGTCGGCGGAAGCGAGGCGCTGCGGGTCTGGGAGAGCCCGGTCAACGGGCAGCCATGGAGCGTTTCTGTCGGCATGCCTCGCGCAGACTATGACGCCTTGACCATGAGGGGCTATGAGTTGCTGGCGGCCGTCGCTGTGGCCACACTCTGTCTTTCCGGCCTGGCGCTTTATCTCTTTCGGCGCGAACTCGACGCGCGGCGGCGTCAGGACGTGGCAATGGCCAACTGGCAGCGGATGGATGCACTCGGCAAGCTGACGGGCGGTGTGGCGCATGATTTCAACAATCTGCTGATGGTCTTCCAGTCCGGCGTGGAAAGCATCCGCCGCCGGCGCAGCGACGAGAAGCGGGTGAACCAGATCCTCGACCTGATGGTCGACGCGGTCGACCGCGGGCGCGGCATGACGCAGCGGCTGCTTTCCTTCTCCAGGCGCTCCAACCGAGGTGCCGAACCTGTCCTGCTGCAGGACCGCATCGTTACCCTTCATGATCTGCTGGCGAAGGCCGCAAGCGGCAACAACCTGCTGGAAATGGCCCTGGCACCCAATCTGTGGCCGGTCACCGTGGATCCCGGTGCGCTGGATGCAGCGCTGATCAACATCGTCACCAACGCCCGCGAAGCCATGCCAGTCGCGGGAACGATCTCGGTGACGGCGCGCAACATCACAGATCTTGCAGCGGAAGCGGGAGGTCTCAAAGGCCCTGGCGTCGCAATCACCGTGACGGACCAGGGGGAGGGCATCCATCGCAAGATCGTCGACCGGGTATTCGAACCATTCTTCAGCACCAAGGGAGACGCCGCTTCCGGGCTTGGCCTGACCCAGGTCTACAGCTTTGCCGAACGCTCGGGCGGCGCGGTGGTGATTGACAGTCTGGAAGGCAAGGGCACGGCGGTCACCATCTACCTTCCCCGGACCGAAGGCGAACTGGCGCCGCCCCAGCAGACGGTCCCGGACGTGCCCAACCTTCCGCGCCGTGTGCTGGTGGTCGACGACACGCCCGCTTCGCTGACGGCCGCCCAGCTTGCGGTGGAGGAGGTGGGTATCAGCGTCCTTACCGCCAGTTCCGGGCAGATGGCACTGACGCTTCTTGCCCAACATGCCGATATCGACGTCGTGCTGAGCGACGTGATGATGCCGGGCATGAACGGCTTTGAACTGCGCGACCAGCTTCGCCGGGCTTTCCCGCGGGTCGGGATCGTGCTGATGACCGGCTATAGCGACGAGATCGAGAAAGGCGCCGACGTCGGTGCACCGCTTGTCGTCAAGCCGTTCACCGCCACCGACCTGCGCGAGGCCCTGCTGCAGGCGGGGCAAGCGGCGACGGCCGCAGCCGTCATTCCTTTTCGCCGATCGTGACCGCGGTTGATCCGCACACTGCCCCCACTCTTGGGGTCTCGGGCTGGAAGTGACCGGAACCTTGCGCCGCTTATCCTGTTTCGCCTCTGGTATTCC
Source organism: uncultured Neorhizobium sp. (assembly GCA_964396135.1). Classification (GTDB taxonomy): domain Bacteria; phylum Pseudomonadota; class Alphaproteobacteria; order Rhizobiales; family Rhizobiaceae; genus Neorhizobium. The sequence continues at coordinate 395 of CAYNED010000138.1, read as the reverse complement.
AGGGAGGTTGTAATGCGCTTTGTGCCGACGCTCGTTCATGGGATCGCAGACTATGTCGTCGGCATCGGCATGATTGCGCTTGCCTTTCTCACCCAGGCCGATGGCATCGGCTTCTATGCCTTTCTGCTGCTCGGCGCCTTTGCCATCCTTTATTCTCTGGCAACCGATTATGAGCTCGGCTGGAAGCCGGTTCTCACCATGCCGGCCCATCTGGCGCTCGACGCTGTTTTTGCCCTCGTGATGCTTCTGATGCCGCTGATCTTCGCCTTGCCGCCGCTGCTCGCCTGGGCAAGCGGACTGATCGGGGTGATGGCGGCAGTCCTTGTGGCGACGACCAGGATGCGATGAAAGCCATAACGGCGCTCGAAGAAGACGTGACAGCCTGCTCACGAAGG
>CAYNED010000137.1:0-7248 GCA_964396135.1 uncultured Neorhizobium sp. | reverse complement strand
AGGCAAGGCCGACATGGCCGAGATGGCCTGGATGACCAACGACCCCGACACGGTACCCTATCTGACGCTTCGTGCCGAGGCCTCGCCGGAAAATGGTGGCTTCAACTCCGGCTACTATTCCAACCCGGAGGTTGACGAACTGCTGGCCAAGGCCCGGAGGTCCACGGACCAGGCTGAGCGCGCCGAACTTTATGCGAAAGTGCAGGAGATCGTCCATGAGGAGGCGCCCTGGCTCTTCGTGGCGAACTGGGTCCAGAACGCGGTGACGACCGCAGCCGTGCAAGGCTTCAAGCTCCAGCCGTCGTTCCTGCTGCACCTGAAGGACGTCACGAAGTAGCCGTCCCCTGCCTTTGCCGGTTCCTGGACGGGAACCGGCAACCCTTCTCGGAGGCTGCTCATGCCTGCCTATGTCGCCAAGCGGCTACTTTCGGTCTTTCCCGTTCTGTTCGGCCTCTCCGTGATCGTCTTCCTGGTGATGTCGATGATCCCCGGCGATCCGGCGACTGCCATACTCGGCGCCTATGCGACGCCGGAAAATGTCGAGCGCATCAACCGTGATCTTGGGCTCGATAAGCCGCTCGTGCAGCAGTATTTCATCTGGATCGGCAATGTCCTCCAGGGAGACTTCGGTCGCTCCTTTGCCCTTAATCGTCCTGTGCTCGACGAGGTGCTGGAACGGTTCCGGGCGACACTTGTCCTTGCCGGCGTGTCGCTGATCCTCTGCTCGGTGATTGGCCTTCTCGCAGGGGTCGTCTCGGCGGTTCGCCAGTTCGGCTGGGCCGATAGGGTGGTCACTTTCCTGGTACTCGCCGGCATCTCCATGCCGTCCTTCTGGCTCGGGCTGATCCTCATTCTGCTGTTCGCGGTGAAGTGGCGGCTGCTGCCGGCAAGCGGCATGTATGCGATCTATGGGGGCGGTGACCTGAAGGACCTTCTGCTCCACCTGATCCTGCCCGCGGCAACCCTCGCCGTTGTCGCCGCCGGTGTGATAGCGCGGCTAACGCGCGCTGCCATGCTGGAGGTGCTCCGTCAGGACTTTGTGCGCACCGCCCGCGCTAAGGGGCTGCCGGAACGGCAGGTCATCTACCGCCACGCCTTTCGTGCCGCGCTCGTGAGCGTCATCCCCGTCATCGGGATTCAGGCCGGCTTCGTACTCGGCGGCGCCGTCTACATCGAGACGGTTTTCCAGTGGCCCGGTATCGGCGCCATGCTCGTCAACGCGATCTCAACACGCGACATACTCCTGGTGCAAGGCGGGGTCCTCGTCGTCGCAGCGAGCTATGTCCTCTTCAACCTCGCGGCGGACATTCTGCAAACCATGCTTGACCCAAGGATCCGCTCATGACCGACAGCCTGATGGTGGTGCCGGCGCCGAAGGCGGGGTCGCAGCGCGTTTCCTCCTGGAGCCTGCTCCTCCATAACCGACTTGCGGCCATCGGGCTGTGCCTCTTGGGGATGCTCGTGCTGGTCGCGCTCCTGGCGCCGGTCCTGCTGCTGCCCGATCCGAATGCGACGGCACCGGCAGAGCGGCTACGACCCGTCCTCTCCGAGGGCCACCTTCTGGGCACGGATGAGTTGGGGCGCGACATCCTCAGTCGCCTCATCTGGGGCAGCCGCGTCTCCATGACCGTCGGCTTTTCCGCAACACTGGTCGCGGCGGTGATCGGTTCGGCGATCGGCCTCGTCTCCGGCTATGCGGGCGGCCGGACCGACAACCTGATGATGCGCGGCATCGACATGCTGATGGCCTTTCCCTACATCCTTTTGGCGCTTGCAATCGTTGCGGTGCTGGGGCCGGGGCTGATGAACGCGCTTTACGCGATCGCAGTCGTCAACATCCCCTTTTTCGCCCGCAACGTTCGGGGCGTGACCCTGACATTGTCGCACGCGGAGTTTGTCGATGCAGCACGTCTGTCCGGCAAGGGCCATGTCTCCATCCTTGCGACCGAGATCCTCCCCAATGTCCTGCCGGTGATCGTCATCACCATGTCGACCACCGCTGGATGGATGATCCTGGAGACGGCGGGCCTCAGCTTCCTCGGGCTCGGCGCCCAACCGCCGCAGGCCGATCTCGGCTCGATGCTCGGCGAGGGCAGGGCACAACTCTTCACGGCGCCGCATGTCTCCGTCGTGCCGGGCGTCATGATCTTCCTCATCGTCATCAGCCTGAATGTCCTTGGTGACGGCATCCGCGACGTGCTCGATCCTCGGCTCCGGTCCGGCGCGCTTCTGCGCCCCGGTCCCCGCACGACAGTCGATCCCGCTCGCGCAAGGCCGCCATCCGACAACCGGGATGCCGTGCTGGATGTCCAGGCGCTGGAAACAGGCTTCACCCGCAACGGGCACTATTCGGCCGCCGTGAAGGATGTCTCGCTGCACCTTCGGCCGGGCGAGTGCCTGGGATTGATCGGCGAGAGCGGGTCGGGCAAGAGCGTGACCGCCCTATCTGTTATGGGGCTCGTGAACTCTCCGCCCGGAATCATCCGCAACGGCGCAATCTACCTCCATGGCGAGGATGTCCTCGCCATGCCGGAGACCAAGCTGATTGCCTGCAGGGGAAGCCGGGTTGCCTATATCTTCCAGGACCCGCTGACGACGCTGCATCCGATGCATCCCATCGGTCGGCAGGTGGAGGAGGCAATCGCCGCCCATCAGAGGCTGGACCGCCGTTCCCTTCAGGAGCGGAGCATTGCGCTTCTCGAGCGGGTCGGCATTCCGGAGGCCGGCGAGCGGGCAAGGCACTTCCCCCATCAGCTTTCCGGCGGGCAGCGCCAGCGGGTCGGCATTGCCATGGCGCTCGCCAATGATCCGGACGTCATCATTGCCGATGAGCCGACGACGGCTCTGGATGTCACGGTCCAGGCGCAGATCCTCGATTTGCTGCGGGATCTGCAGAAGGAAAGGGGAATGGCGCTTCTGTTCATCACCCATGACTTCGGCGTGGTGGCGGAAATCTGCGACCGCGTCGCCGTGATGAAGGACGGTGCCGTAGTGGAAACGGGCTTAACACGGGCCCTGCTGGCCAATCCCCAGCACGATTACACGAAGCGGCTGATCGCTTGTGTTCCGGAGATCGGGCAGGGAAAGACCTTCCTGGAACGCGTATCGGTACTCTTCCGGCCGGAGAACCGCGCATGACGGAGAATGCGCTCGAGGTCCGCGATCTGACCAAGACCTTCGGAGGTGGCCGCTCCCTGTTTGGCGGCAGGCGCCACATGGTAACGGCGGTAGATCATGTCTCGCTTGCCCTGCGGAGCGGGGAAACGTTGGCAATTGTGGGCGAAAGCGGCTCGGGCAAGAGCACGCTCGCCCGTATGCTGGTTGGGCTCGAACAGCCGACCGCGGGGGACATGATGATTGCGGGTCAAGGCGCGGGTAAATTGCGCCGGCAGGGCGCGCGCGCCTTCGGTAAGGTTGTCCAGTACGTCTTCCAGGACCCGTTCGCCTCGCTCAACCCGCGCAAGACGATCGGCGAAATCCTGGAGACGCCGTTGAAACTGCTGAACGGCTATGGCGCGGCCAAGCGGCGGGCGCGGATGGCGGACCTGATGGATGCGGTCCAGATGCCGGCCGACACCCTGAGCCGCTATCCCCACGAGTTCTCGGGCGGACAGGCGCAGCGTATCGCCATAGCACGCTCGCTCGCCGCCGAGGCGCAGATCCTCATCCTGGACGAGCCGGTCAGCGCCCTCGATGTCTCGGTGCAGGCGCAGGTCCTGCTGCTCCTGCAGGAGTTGAAGCAGAGGTTCGGCCTGTCATACCTGTTCATCAGCCACGACCTGGCGGTGGTGGAGGCCATAGCCGACCGGGTAGCCGTGATGCGAACTGGGCGGGTGGTGGAGGAGGGGCCTGTCGAGACCCTGTTCCGCAGCCCGCAGGATCCCTACACCCGGCAGCTGATCAGCAGCGCTCCCAGGATGCGAAGGGGCTAAGCCCTGGCCCTCAGCTTTCCGCTGTCGCATGGGTGCTTCTCGCGGGATGCGTTCCACGGATTTGGTTTTCACGGAAGTCCGCAGTTCCCGCTGAGCTAGATCGGCTTTCTACTTTGAAAGTGCTCCGTCCGCCCGTCTCACCATGACCTGTCGGGATGAAGCCTAAGCAGTGGTTCCGTGGTTGTCGCCTGAGATGCGCTTGTAGAAGCGCCGGATCGACAGGTGGGAGGAGCGGATGTCGAGATTGATTGCCCGCCGGGCGGCGGCTCGGTCGCGCTGCACGACAGCGTCGATGGCGTTATTGTGGATCCGGACGCCGATATTGAAAATCCGCTCGAACATGGCCTCGTCCTGGCGCGCGGAGGCAACGATCGGGCCTGTGCGAAGCCAGAGGGTCGAGATGATGTCGAGGAGTTGGGGATAGCCGCCCGCCCGGTAAAGCTCGAAATGGAATGCCTGGTTGCCGGCAAGGGCGGCGTCAAAGTCCCGGATGACCAGCGCCTCTGCGATGCTGTCGTTGTGGCGCCGCAGACGGTCGATCAGAGCGGGGTCTTTTGGAGCGCTCGCGGCTCGTTCGGCTGCATAACCTTCAAGCTGCATGCGGACGCGAATGTAGTTTTCGTGATCCGACGCCAGATAGGGCGCAACCCGGAGCGTCCGTGGTCCTGACTGCTCGATGGCGCGTTCTGCGATCAGCCGCGCCAGCGCTTCACGCACCGGCATCGGGCTGGTGCCGAATATCTCGGCAAGAGCGCGAATGGACACTTGCTCGCCCGGCAGGAATTCTCCTTTCAGGAGTCCCAGCCTGAGGCTTTGATACACCCGCTCCTGCACAGTCGTCACATCGACTGGAAGAAGAGTACGGGAACTCTTGGTGGTCGGGTCGAAAGTATCCAATGCGTACGGGCCTCGTGATGCCGCCCGAAAGAGGTCGAGCGCTTGTCCGGCGACCGATACCTCCGATCAATCAGCCAACGAGGCGTTCTACGGTCAATTTGAGAAGCAGACAACGGGGCGGTGGTCACCGGGGTGCAAACATCGTGTGTGATCACATATCTTATAACTTTACACGGCCGGATCTCTGTGTTTCACTGCCTCCGTGTCTAGGAGGTCGGGGACTGATGCAGCCCTCGAAAAGAGGCACATTGACCGAGATCTCTGGGAGGAGAGCCACATGAAACGTCTTGTCATGACCGCAGTGACGGTCGCATCGGCGCTTGGCGCCACGGCAGTTCAAGCCGAACCCCTGAAAATTGGGATCATCGAAAGCCTGTCGGGTGCGCAGACGTCAACGGGTCGTCTTTATGCCAACGCCGTCAAATTTGGTGTAGATCGGATCAACGAGGCTGGCGGCTTCAACGGCGAGCCGGTTGTGGTTACCGAATATGACAATGCCGGTGGTGCGCCCGAAGCCGCCGACAAGTTCCGCAACGCCGTCGCGGATGGTGTGGACATCATCTTCCAGGGCGCTTCGTCGGCCATTGCGGGCCAGCTCACAGAGGATGTCCGCAAGCACAACATTCGCAATCCTGGCAAAGAGGTGATCTTCATCAATCTCGGTGGGGACGCGATGGAGCTCACGGGTCAGAAGTGCCAGTTCTATCATTTCCGCTATACTGCGACCGCGCCGATGCGAGTGAATGCGCTGGTCAGCGCCATGAAAGAGGCGGGGGACCTCGGCGAGAAGGTCTACTCCATCAACCAGAACTATTCCTGGGGTCAGGACATGCAGGCGGCAGTGGCCACTGCAGCGCAAACCGGCGGCTATGAAGTCGTCGATGAAGTCCTGCATGACGTGAACAAGATCCAGGACTTTGCGCCCTTCGTCGCACGCATCAGGGCAACCGGTGCCACGACAGTCTTTACCGGTAACTGGTCGAACGACCTACTGCTGCTGATGAAGGCGGCCGGCGATGCCGGACTGGACGTCACCTTCGCCACGGCCTTCCTCGATCAACCCGGCAACATCGCCAATGCCGGCAAGACGGCACTAGGCCACTACATCGCCAACAACTACGACAATGCCGCCACCGACGGCGCGTTCGCCGAGACCTACAAGACGGCAATGGGTCACTACCCGATCTTTGTCGAAGGACATTCGACCTTTGCGCTCGGCGCGCTCCAACAGGCGCTGGGTACGGTCGATTTCGGCGGCGGTGACATCGATGTGACGAAGATCGCACTGGCACTCGAGAATACCACCTACGAAACTCCGCTCGGTCCGATTTCGGTCCGCAAGGAGGACCACCAGACCATCCGCCCGGTTGTGGTTTCAAAGGTTGTCGAGAATCCGAAATATCCGGCCGACGACACCACCATGGGTTTTGAAACCGTCAAGGTGATTGCCGGCGATGAGGCGATTTATCCGGTGCAGGACAGCTGCAAGATGCAGCGGCCCGACTAAACGGAGCGCTCATTGACCCGACCAGCAACTGCGCTGGCCGGGTCGATCGCCGCTGTTCTCATCCGGGAAAAGCCATGGAATTTGCTCTCATCTCCGCGCTGAACGGCGTGACCTATGGTCTTCTGCTGTTCATGGTCTCTGCCGGCCTGACACTCATCTTCGGCATGATGGGCGTCCTGAACTTCGCGCATGCCTCGTTCTACATGCTGGGTGCCTATGTCGCCTATGCCGTGTCGTCCATCTTTGGCTTTTGGGTCGGGGTTCTAGTGGCACCAATCGTGGTGGGCATCACCGGCATGCTCATCGAGCGCTTTCTTCTGCCGCGGGTGCATGCCCATGGTCATGCTCACGAACTCCTGCTCACCTTTGGTCTGGCGCTGATGATCGAGGAACTGATCAAGCTCTTCTTCGGTGACTTTCCGGTGAACTATCAGATGCCTGCCGCAATGCGGTTTTCCGCCTTCGAGATTTTCGGAGCCAATTATCCCTTCTATCGGTTGTTTATCGGCGGCGTGGCTGTCGTGATGTTCACCGTGCTGTGGGTGCTGTTGACACGGACACGCACCGGGATTGTCGTGCGTGCAGCAGAGCGACTGCCTGCCATGGCCGAGGCGCTGGGGCACAACATCCCGATGGTCTTCATGTTCGTCTTCGGCACCGGCGCGGCGCTGGCCGGGCTCGCCGGCGCGGTGGCGGGCGCCTTCTATCCGACCAATCCGAACATGGGCCTGGAACTCGGCGTGATCGTCTTCGTGGTGGTCGTCGTCGGCGGGCTCGGCTCGCTCAAAGGCTCGCTGGCGGCCTCGTTGCTGATCGGCCTGTTCTCCTCTTTCGCGGTGGGTCTCGACTGGTCGCTGGCCAGCCTGTTCGGCCTCGTCGGCCTCGGCGACTGGGCCCGCTCGCTCGGCGGGC
>CAYNED010000136.1:0-7291 GCA_964396135.1 uncultured Neorhizobium sp. | reverse complement strand
TCCGCGTGCAGCACGGCGGCCTGCTTGGCGCCTTCGGCACGCAGGATTTGGGCAGTGCGGGAGCCTTCAGCCTCCAGCACCTGGGCGCGCTTCTCGCGCTCGGCCTTCATCTGCCGTCCCATGGATTCCACAAGGTCGCGGGGAGGCTGGATGTCCTTGATCTCCACGCGGGTCACCTTGATCCCCCAGGGACCAACGGCCTCGTCCACGACGCGCAGAAGCCGCTCGTTGATTACCTCGCGGTTCGACAGGAGTTCGTCGAGATCCATTGAACCCATGACGGACCGAATATTGGTCATCGTCAGGTTCTGGATTGCGTTCTCAAGGTTGGAAATCTGGTAGGCCGCCTGCGCCGGGTTCAGGACCTGGTAAAAGGCCACTGCATCGGCTGAAACGCTGGCGTTGTCCTTGGTAATGACCTCTTGCGTGGGAATATCCAGCACCTGCTCCATGACATTCATCTTGGCGCCAAGGCGCTCGATGAAGGGGGTAATGAGGTTAAGGCCGGGATCCAGCGTGCGCGTATAGCGCCCGAAGCGTTCGACGGTGTAGCGGTAGCCCTGCGGCACCGTCTTGATCCCCGCAAACAGAACGAGGATCACCAGCAGCACGATCGCAATGACGACGATATCGAAACCGCCCAGAACCATGTTCAATCCTCCATCTCACTTCATGGAGGATTGCTATCATGTTCCGGCGCAGGAGGGAAACGCGCTTGCTGGCACGGCTTCAGACCCAGCCCTGCAACTCCCTCCGAACCACTTTCTCAAGCACACGCATGCCTTCGGGGCTGTCGTTGAGGCAGGGGATGTGCAGGAATTTCTCGCCGCCGTGATGCTGGAAGATTTCGCCCGCTTCACCCGCGATCTCCTCCAATGTCTCGAGGCAATCAGACACGAAGCCAGGATTGATCACGGCAATGCGCTTGATGCCCTCGTCGCCAAGCTTCTCCATGGTCTTGTCGGTATAAGGCTGCAGCCATTCCTCGGGTCCGAAGCGGGACTGGAAGGTGACCATGAACTTCTCTTTCGGCAGGCCTAGCCGCTCGCGCAGCAGCCGGCCAGTCTTCTGACAATGGCAGTGGTAGGGGTCGCCCTGCTTAAAGTAGGACTGCGGGATGCCGTGGAAGGACGCGACCAGCATTTCCGGTTCCCAGTCGATCTTCGCCAAGGCCTTTTCCACCGAGATGGCGAGGGCATCGATATAGGTCGGATCATCGTGATAGGGGGGAACGGTGCGAAGCGCAGGCTGCCAACGCATCTTCATCAGGTGCTCGAAGGCCTTGTCGTTGACGGTGGCCGTGGTCGAAGCGGCATATTGCGGGTAAAGCGGGAAGAGCAGGATCCGTTCGCAGCCCTGTGCGTACAATTCATCGATCTTGGAGGCGATCGACGGGTTGCCGTAGCGCATCGCCCAGTCGACCACGACGTTCGGCAGATCCTTCATCGCGGTTGCCATCAGCTCCGCCTGGTTGCGGGTATAGGTGCGTAGATAGCTCTCGTTCAGGTCCTTGTTCCAGATCTCCTCATAAGCCTTGCCGACCTTCTGAGGGCGCTTGTTGAGCACGATGCCGTAAAGGATCGGGTACCAGTAGAGCCGCGACCACTCGATGACGCGCTTGTCGGACAGGAATTCGGCCAGATAGCGCCGCATCGGCCAGTAGTCGGTGCCGTCGGGGGTGCCGAGGTTGACGAGCAGAACGCCGACCTTCCCGAACTTGATCTGTGGGTGGCCGGGCGGCATGTGGCGGGCAGTCACGTCCATCTGATGATTCCGATTGCTGTTTCAGCGGCTATTACGGTGCCGCAGGTGGTTTGGTTTTATCTATGCACGAAAAACGGCCCGGGAAAGGCCCGGGCCGCATCGAAGAGCAGGACAAATCGTCCTTAGTTGGCCGGCAGCTCCAACTCCTGGCCGATCGCGAGCAGGTTCGGATTGGAAAGGTCGTTAGCCTCGGCGATCCTGGTCCATGCGCGGCCGTCGCCATAGGTCGCTTCTGCAATCCTCCAGAGGGATTCGCCGCGAACGACTGTGTGCCTCGAAGAAGAGCCAGAAGCATTGGTCGATGCAGCAGCGGCAGGCTCCTGTGCAGGTGCAGCCGAGGGTACAGCGGTTTCAGCAGGTGTCGTGGAGGGAACCGACGATTGCGTAGTCTCGGCTGGCGCGGTGACGGCCGGTTCTGCCGGTGCTGGCGCAGGTGCCTCAGCGGCGGGTGCGTCAGTCTCGGCCTGCGCAGTCTCTGCAACTGGCGTGACGTCGGTTACGCGGCCATCCGTATATGGCTTGTAGGGATTGTTCGCCGACAGGTAATCGGCAACCGCCTGCTCCAGGTTGGGACCGAAGTCGTAAGGGTTGACCGCGCTGGTCGCGAAGATCTTGTAGCCGTCGCCGCCGCCGCGAACGTAGTTGTTGGTGACGACCCCGTAGGTCTTTTCCGGGTCGAGCGGGACAAAGCCTTCGCCTTCCTTAACCTGGATGTCGGTGATGCGGTCACCCGGCGCTTTGGACTTGTCGAAGGAGTACTTCATCCCCGCGACTTGCGGGAAACGACCGGCGACTTCCTCGATCTGCCCAACCCCGTTCTCCAGCGCGGCGGCAAGATCGGAGCCCTTGAGCTGGAACGTCGCAATCGTGTTCTGGAATGGCAGGACGGTCAGGACCTCTCCCATCGTCACATCACCAGCATCGATCGAGGCGCGGAGGCCGCCGCTGTTGGCGATCGAGATGGTAATGCCCTGATCCTTGACGCGATCCAGCTGCGCATCGGCAACGAGATTGCCCATCGAGCATTCCTGAACGCGGCAGACGTCACGGTCACCCACAATCGTGTCCTCCGAAGCACCGACAACCTTCTGCTTCAGCTCTTCCAGCGGCTTGCCCAGCTCCTCTACCTTGGCAGCAAAGCCCGCATCGGGAACAACGGCCGAGTCCAGGAGCTGCGGCGCGCCTTCGGCCGAGGTCACCACACCATTGTCGTCAAAGACGACTTTCAGATCGCCAAGATACTTGGAATAGGCATAAGCCTGGACGATCGGAACATCCGTCCCGCCCGGGTTCTTTACGAGGGTCGGGTACGGGCCGGCGGCCTTTTCGTCCGTGCTGGAAAGAAGCGTGTGGCTGTGGCCGCCGACGATCACATCGATGCCGTCAACCGCTGCGGCGATCTGCTTGTCGCGCTCATAGCCGACATGGGACAGCAGTACGATCTTGTTGATGCCTTGTCCCTCAAGGTCAGAGACTGCCTTGTTGAGATACTCGATCTCGTCTTCGAAGCGGATCTGCTCCCCGGGCGAGGACGTTTCGTCCGTGTCGGTCGCAAGGACCGATACGACGGCAACTTTCTCGCCGCCCATCTCCTTGATGATGTACGGCTCGAACTTTCCAGCGACAGGGCTGCCTTCGGCCGCAATCGTGTTGCCGGAGATGATCGGGAATTCGGCGGCATCGATGAATTTCAGCAGTTCCTCCGGACCGTCATCGAACTCGTGATTGCCGATCGCCATCGCGTCAAAGCGAATGCCGTTCATGAAGTCGGCGATCGGGCCGCTCTTGAACATGCTGTAGAACAAAGAGCCCTGAAACTGGTCGCCAGCATCCAGCACCAGCACATTGGCGTCCTGTAGCTCGCCACGGCGGGTGTCGATGGCGGTCTTGACGCGGGCGATGCCCCCGAAGCACTCGTTCTTCGTGGCTTCTTCCGCCGAGCAGGTGCTGTCGTATTTGTTGATTGCCTCGATGCGGGAGTGAAGATCGTTGATGTGCAGGATATTGAGTTCGTAATCGGCAAGTGCCGTGCCGGCGAAAAGAGCGACCGCCGAAGCCGTCATCAGTCCCAGTCTCAACGTCTTCATCATCTTCATCTCCTGGTTAAGTTCGCTGGCCCCGCGATCGCGTAGCGGCCTGCTTCATCCGGGGCGTCCGCAGTTCCCGCCCTGGATAGGTCGCATGTTTTCATCAAGAGCATGCGACATCAAGGCCAAACCTTCAGCGTGGGTCAGCACGTTTTGGCCAGGCGCGCAAAACGAAAACCCCGCCGGGGCGGGGTCTGGAAGGTGATCGCGCTGGCCTTAGCTGCGGCGGGTCAGGGAGAACTGCGCGCCGCTATCCTGCGTGCAGTTGAGCTGGCTTGGTGTCGCCAAAGCGCAATTGACGCGCGACTGGGTGTTGCGCACCAGCGAGGTCATGTTGATCTCCACCAGAGTTGGCGAGAGACTGACATAGGTGCCCGAGGCCAGAAGCGTGTTGCTGTCGGTGGAGCGGGTGTTGAAGGTTCCGCCCTGGAAGGTCGAGATGATGCCGTTCGGATCTGCCCAGGTGCCTTCGACACCCTGCGGCGCTGCCGCCACCCGCTGCGGCGAAGTGCGCGGCGGTGCAGAGGATACGCAAGCGCTCAGCGTGGCTGCAGCAATGAGCACGAGGCTCGCTTTGAATTTCATGGTCAGTGTCTCCCGCAGTTCTACACGGCGGAGGCCGTGGCAACACGATCCCCCTATCTAGCGCAGCCAGGCGCCTTGCACAGCTTTTTTCGCCAGTTTCAACAAGGGAAACGTCCTATTGTGGGACAATTCCCCCTGCCGGATGGTTTTCGTGCTGTGTTCAGCGAACGAGGATGTTCCTGAACTGCCAGGGATCAGACGTGTCGATATCCTCGGGAAAGAGACCCGGGCGCCCATCAAGCGGGGTCCAATCCGTGTAGTGGCCTTCCACCGGGCCGAGATAAGGCATCTGGACTTCAAGGCAGCGCTTGTAGTCCACTTCGTCGGCCTCAACGATCCCTGCCTTGGGGTTTTCAAGCGCCCAGACCATGCCCGCGAGCACGGCGGAGGTGACCTGGAGACCGGTGGCGTTCTGGTAGGGTGCGATGCGGCGGGTCTCTTCGAGCGAGAGGCGCGATCCGAACCAGTAGGCATTCTTCTCATGGCCGTAGAGAAGCACACCGAGTTCGTCGACGCCGTCGACCAGTTCGTCTTCGTCGAGAACGTGCTGGACAGCTTGAGCCTTTCCGCCGTTGCCGAACATTTCATGCAGAGACAGGACGGCGTCGTTGCAGGGATGATAGGCGTAGTGGCAGGTCGGGCGGTAGCGGACTTCACCATCCTTGTCGCGGACGGTGTAGTAGTCGGCGATAGAGATGGACTCGTTATGGGTCACAAGGAAGCCGTATTGCGGTCCCGGTGTCGGGCACCAGGTGCGCACGCGCGTATTGGCACCCGGCTGTTCCAGATAGATCGCAGCCTTGCAGCCCTTTTTGTGCTTCTTCGCGTTCTTCGGCATCCAGTTTTCGTGCGTCCCCCAGCCCAGTTCCGAGGGCTGCAGACCTTCGGAAATGAAGCCTTCTACCGACCAGGTGTTCCAGAAGACGTCGAGAGGCTTCGGGTTCTTGGTGCGCTGTGTGTCGCGCTCGGCGATATGGACGCCTTTGACGCCCACCTTCTTCATCAGCTTTGCCCAGCCTTCACGATCATCCGCGGCCGGCTCTTCGAACTTGAGACCGATCTCGGTGGCGACGTTGACGAGGGCCTGCTTGACGAACCAGGAGACCATGCCGGGATTTGCGCCGCAGGTGGAGACGGCCGTTGTGCCGCCAGGGTTCTTCGCCTTTTCCTGGCGCACGGTCTCGCGCAGCGCATAGTTTGTGCGCTCTGAATTGTCCATCGAGGTGTCGAAGTAGAAGCCGAGCCATGGCTCCACGACGGTGTCGATGTAGAGGATGTCCATCTTGCGGCAAAGCTTCATCAGGTCGAGCGATCCGGTGTCGACGGAGAGGTTGACGCAGAAGCCCTGGCCGCCCTTGCCATCGTCGAGCAGGGGCTTCAGGAGTTCCTTGTAGTTCTCCTTCGTCACGTATTCCTTGATGTGCTTGATGCCATGCTTATCGAGCAGTTCCGCGCCGTCGTCGCGCGGATCGATGACGACCATCCGGCTTTTGTCGAACTTGAAGTGGCGCTCGATCAGCGGCAGCGTGCCACGGCCGATCGACCCAAAGCCGATCATCACGATCGGGCCTGTGATTTCGGCGTGAACCGGGTAGTTCTGTTCAGTCATGAATCTCTCCTTCACCGCCTCGGCATCACGCCGCTGCGCCGCTTGTGGACAGGGAACGGATGGGAGCGCTCGATCGCAATTTCGGCGCTCTAGATCATAAATCCCCGTCACAATAAAGAGGTTGCGAAGGAGGACGCATAAAGCGCCATCTCGCTTTTTGATGCCGCTCTACGCCGGGCGGTTTCGTCGCAGATGATCCACCAGTGCCCGCAGCTTGGGCGCCATGTTGCGGCGGCTTGGATAGTAGAGGTAGAAGCCGGGGAAACGCGGGCAGTAGTCCTCCAGCAGCGGCACCAGTTCGCCCCGCTCGATGAAGGGCCGAAAGCTCTCTTCCATGCCGAAGCTGATGCCGGCTCCCGCCACGGCAAGGCGGATCATCAGCGCCATGTCCGTCGTCGTGATGTGATCTCCGACGGCCACGCCGAATTCCTTGCCGTCTTCGGCAAACTCCCAGCGGTAGGAGGCACGGCCGGCTGCTGTGCGCCAGCCGATCGTACGGTGGCTTACCAAGTCGCGGGGATGCGAGGGGACACCAAAACGTTCGACGTAATTCGGTGATGCCACCGCCAGTTGGCGCTGGTCGCCGGAAACCGGGACGGCGATCATGTCCTGGGCAATTACCTCGCCAAGCCTGACGCCGGCATCATACCCTTCTTCGACAATGTCGAACACATCATCCGTAACGGTAACGTGTATGCTGACATGCGGGTTGTCCTCGGCGAAGGAAGCAAGCAGCGGACCGGACAGGAAGCTCTCGGCGATCGAGGAGACGGCCAGGTTCAGCTGGCCACGGGGACTGTCGCGCAGGTTGCCGGCTGCTTCTATGGCGGCGCGGACGCCCGCAAGAGCCGGGGCGGCATCAGTGTAAAGACGCTCTCCAGCTTCCGTCAGGGAGACGCTGCGGGTCGTACGGTTCACAAGCGCGATGCCCATCGACTCCTCCAGCTTTCTCATGGTCTGACTCACCGCTGCACGCGTCACCCCGAGTCGGTCGGCAGTGGCCCGAAAATTCTTCTCTTCGGCAACCGTGATGAAGACGGCAAGGGCATTGAGGTCCGGCGTCATTGGTTAGAGTTCCTTACTAATGTGGGAAGCGTCAGGCGGATACCGATGACAATGCTGGGGGCATATCCTCTGTTCAAGCCAGATATCGGGCTGAACAGGGAGAAAACGCATGAACAAGACTATTCTCCTCACAGGCGCGTCCAGCGGCATCGGCGCCGGGATCGCCCGCGAACTCGCAAAG
>CAYNED010000135.1:0-7355 GCA_964396135.1 uncultured Neorhizobium sp. | reverse complement strand
CGGCAGAAGTCGGACATTCCGGTGATCTTCCTGACGTCCAAGGATGAAGAGATCGATGAACTGTTCGGCTTGAAGATGGGCGCCGATGACTTCATCACGAAACCCTTCTCTCAACGGCTTCTGGTAGAACGTGTGAAGGCCATCCTGCGCCGGGCCAGTGCTCGAGAAAGCCAAGGTGCCGGCGGCACGTTGAAGGGCGGTTCGGATGCGCAACAGGCCCGCACTATTGAACGTGGCCAATTGCTGATGGATCAGGAGCGACATACCTGCACCTGGCGGGGAGAACCCGTCACGCTCACCGTGACCGAGTTCCTGATCCTTCACTCGCTCGCCCAGCGTCCCGGCGTGGTCAAGAGCCGCGATGCCCTGATGGATGCAGCCTATGACGAGCAGGTGTATGTTGACGATAGAACGATCGACAGCCACATCAAGCGCTTGCGCAAGAAGTTCAAGATGGTTGACGTCGATTTCGATATGATCGAAACGCTCTACGGCGTCGGGTATCGTTTCCGGGAAGCTGCGTAAGGCCCGTCCTGAAGACGCGCTCCTTGTGGGCGCACAGCCCGTCCTGCGAAAGGACATTTGGTGGCAGATCGACTGCTGGAAGAGGATATTGTCAACGGAGCAGACGCGGATGAAGTCCGTTCGTCCGGCCGCTCCTGGTCGCACCCGTTCACGATGATCCGACGCGTGTTCGGGCACGCCGTGTTCTCCAGCCTGACGCGTCGGATCCTGTTTTTCAACATCGCCGCCACCGTGGTTCTGGTTGGTGGTATCCTCTATCTCAACCAATTCCGCGAAGGACTTATCGATGCCCGGGTCGAGAGCCTGCTGACTCAGGGAGAGATCATCGCAGGAGCGATCTCGGCATCGGCATCGGTCGATACCAATTCGATTACCATCGATCCGGAAAAGCTCCTTGAGCTCCAGGCGGGGCAGAGCATCACGCCTGTCCCGAATGACGAGGATCTGGATTTCCCAATAGACTCCGATCGCGTTGCGCCTGTCCTGCGCCGGTTGATCTCGCCGACGCGCACCCGCGCACGCCTTTTCGACGCCGATGCCAACCTTCTCCTCGACTCGCGCCACCTCTACTCGCGTGCCCAGGTCTTGCGCTTCGATCTGCCGCCTGTGGAACAGGAATCGACGAGCTGGAGCGACTGGATTGCAGGCACGTTCAACCGCATGCTGCAGCAGCGAAACCTGCCGGTCTACAAGGAAGCGCCCGGTGGCGACGGCTCGATCTATCCCGAGGTGATGAATGCGCTGACCGGCGTTCGCGGCGCGGTGGTGCGCATCAACGAACGGGGCGAACTGATTGTTTCCGTCGCTGTTCCGGTTCAGCGCTTCCGCGCCGTCCTCGGCGTCCTCCTGCTCTCGACCCAGGCCGGCGACATCGACAAGATCGTTCATGCCGAGCGCCTCGCCATCATGCGCGTCTTCGGCGTGGCGACGCTCGTCAATATTCTCCTTTCGCTTCTTCTGTCCTCGACGATCGCCAACCCGCTGCGCCGACTGGCCGCCGCCGCCATCCGCGTGCGGCGGGGCGCCAGGCAGCGCGAGGAAATACCCGATTTTGCTTATCGGCAGGACGAGATCGGCAATCTATCCATCGCCCTTCGCGAGATGACGACGGCGCTCTATGACCGCATTGATGCAATTGAAAGCTTCGCTGCCGATGTCAGCCACGAATTAAAGAATCCGCTGACTTCCCTTCGAAGCGCGGTGGAAACTCTGCCGTTGGCGAAGTCGGACGAGTCCAAGCAGCGGCTGACTGAGATCATCTTCCACGATGTTCGCCGCCTCGATCGTCTCATTAGTGACATCTCCGACGCCTCCCGACTTGACGCCGAACTCGCTCGTAGCGACGCTACCCCGGTCGACATGCAGGTCTTGCTGCGCAACATGGTGGATATCTCCCGCCAGATCAGAAGCGGGAAGAAGGCGGTGGAGATTACTCTGACCGTCGACAGCAAGGCAGGCAGCAAGCCTTCGTTCATGGTCTATGGGCACGATCTGCGGCTTGGCCAGATCGTCACCAACCTGATCGAGAACGCCCGTTCATTCGTCCCCGAAAAGGACGGCCGGATCACCATCAAGCTGTCTCAGTCCCGCGGACACGTCAATGTTCAGGTGGATGACAACGGTCCGGGGATTCAGGCTGAGGATCTCGATCGCGTCTTCGAGCGATTCTATACTGACAGGCCGGAGGGCGAAAGCTTCGGGCAGAACTCCGGCCTCGGCCTTTCGATCAGCCGGCAGATCGCCGAGGCGCATGGAGGAACGCTCAAGGCAGAGAACCTTACCGATCCTCAATCCGGAACGCTTCGCGGCGCTCGATTCACTCTATCGCTTCCATCCGGCGACGGCGGCTGATGATGGAGCGGATCAACGTCCATGCAACCGCGGTCGTCGTGGGCAAGGCGGGTCTGCTTTTCATCGGTCCTTCCGGTATTGGCAAGTCGACATTGGCACTGCAGTGCCTGGCGACAGCGCGACGGGCTGGCTGGAACGCATCGCTTGTCGCCGACGATCAGGTCTTCGTCTCGCGACGCGGCGAAACATTATTCGCATCGCGCCCTCGCTCAATCGCCGGGCTTCTCGAGATAAGGGGTAGCGGTATAGCCACCGTCCCCAGCGTAGCGGAGGCGGCCCTTGATCTGGCAGTACTTGTTGTGGAACCGCTGACTGCGGAACGCCTCCCTCCCGCCGATGAAACCTGGCACATTGGCGAGATTGGCCACCTCCCCCAGATCCGGCTGTTGAACAATCATCCCGAACCGCTTGCAGTGATTGCGGCACTTTGCCCCGATGTCGGCATACCGACGACGTTGTGACCGGGAAGTAACGATTTTTAACTTGAACTTAGGACCTACATCGCCAAGATGGCGGCCCACCGCTGGACGGCCTTTTTGCATTGCGATATGGCCCACAAGTTTCCGTTGCAGGGGGAGTTCATGATCGGAATAGTGCTTGTCACGCATGGCAAGCTGGCTGAGGAGTTCCGACACGCCGTCGAGCATGTCGTGGGACCGCAGAGGTTTATCGAAACGGTCTCCATTGGCCCTGATGACGACATGGATCAGCGGCGCCAGGATATCCTTGAGTCCGTCAAGATGGCGGATGACGGGCACGGCGTGATCATCTTGACCGACATGTTCGGAGGTACTCCATCCAACCTTTCCATTTCCGTCATGGACAGCGGCCGTATCGAGGTTATCGCAGGCGTCAATCTCCCCATGCTGATCAAGCTTGCCGGGATCCGGGGAGACAACGACATGGGCAGGGCGCTCGCTGAAGCCTCCGAGGCCGGCCGAAAGTATATCAATGTCGCCAGTCGCGTCCTCAGCGGTAAGTAACGAAAGCCCTTAATGTCCTCTCAGACCCGCGAACTGGTGATCGTTAACAAGCGCGGGCTGCATGCACGTGCCTCTGCAAAATTCGTGCAGACCGTGGGACGGTTTGAAGCGCAGGTGACAGTGAGCCGGGACGGAATGACCGTCGGTGGCATGTCGATCATGGGATTGATGATGCTGGCGGCGAGCCCCGGCTGTAGCGTCGAGGTCAGCGCGTCCGGTCCGCAGGCGCAAGAGGCGCTCGACGCCCTGGAGCGACTGGTGGCAGAACGATTTGGCGAGGAAGCCTAGTTCGTTCAACAGCACCGGCTTGCTTCCGAGGTTTCGCAGACATAAAGACATAAAGACTTCTTTATGTCTCCGTTGCTTCTAACACGCAAGCCTGATAAACCGGCTCCCAAACTGCGATCGGCGGTGCCGCATCATGGCGGCCGGCCACTTCAGCTGGAGAGCTTATGAGCACGGAAAAAGACTACATCGTCGCCGATATCGGCCTTGCCGCCTATGGCCGCAAGGAATTGGACATCGCGGAAACCGAAATGCCGGGCCTGATGGCCTGCCGTGAAGAGTTCGGCGACAGCAAGCCGCTGAAGGGCGCCCGCATCTCCGGCTCGCTTCACATGACCATCCAGACCGCCGTTCTGATCGAGACGCTGAAGGTTCTGGGCGCCGACATCCGTTGGGCATCGTGCAATATCTTTTCAACGCAGGATCATGCGGCGGCAGCCATTGCCGAAAGCGGCATTCCGGTGTTTGCCGTCAAGGGCGAGACGCTGACCGAGTACTGGGAATATACCGACAAGATTTTCCAGTGGTCCGATGGTGGCGTCACCAACATGATCCTCGATGACGGCGGCGACGCCACCATGTACATCCTGCTCGGCGCCCGCGCTGAAGCCGGCGAGGACGTTCTTTCCAATCCTGGCTCCGAAGAAGAAGAAATCCTGTTCGCGCAGATCAAGAAGCGCCTGCAGGCATCGCCGGGCTGGTTCACCAAGCAGCGCGACGCGATCAAGGGCGTCACGGAAGAAACGACGACGGGTGTCCATCGGCTCTACGAACTCAGCAAGAAGGGCCTCCTGCCCTTCCCCGCGATCAACGTCAATGACAGCGTCACCAAGTCCAAGTTCGACAACAAATACGGCTGCAAGGAATCACTGGTCGACGGCATTCGCCGCGGCACCGACGTGATGATGGCCGGCAAGGTCGCGGTTGTCTGTGGCTACGGCGACGTAGGCAAGGGTTCGGCTGCTTCGCTTGCCGGTGCCGGTGCACGCGTCAAGGTAACCGAAGTCGACCCGATCTGCGCGCTGCAGGCTGCCATGGATGGCTATGAAGTTGTGGTGCTCGAGGATGTTGTCGATAGCGCGGATATCTTCATCACCACGACCGGCAACAAGGACGTCATCCGTCTCGATCATATGCGGGCCATGAAGGACATGGCGATCGTCGGCAATATCGGCCATTTCGACAACGAGATCCAGGTTGCCGCGCTGAAGAACCTGAAGTGGACCAACGTCAAGCCACAGGTCGACATGATCGAGTTCCCGAAGGGCAACCGCATCATTCTTCTGTCCGAAGGTCGTCTTCTGAACCTCGGCAACGCCACCGGTCACCCGTCATTCGTCATGTCTGCGTCCTTCACAAACCAGGTTCTGGCGCAGATCGAGCTGTTCACCAAGCAGGGTGAGTACAAGAACGACGTCTATATCCTGCCAAAGCATCTCGACGAAAAGGTTGCTCGCCTACATCTCGCGAAGCTCGGGGTGAAGCTCACGGAGCTTTCGGCAGAGCAGGCCAGCTATATCGGTGTCTCGCCACAAGGGCCGTTCAAGTCCGAGCATTACAGGTACTAGATCTAGACACGATATCCACAAGATATCGCAAGCCGCAGCCTTGACGGGCTGCGGCTTCTTTTTTGCCGTCAGGCTTCCCGGCGATTCCCTAAGCAAGTAATGTGTCAAATGACGATTCGCTCCTGCTTCGGGCAAGGGCGGTGTGGGATGTCTTGTCGATGATGCGGCAAAGGACGGAGACAGACCGGGGATGTCGGTGAGCAAAAAGAGCCTCCTTCAGGAGGCACGATCCTGTTGCCATCCGGCGGCGGTAGGTGGGTCCGGAAACGGCGCCCTCGGTACGTTTCGTGCACGCAAACCTTCGCGGTTCTCGATCTCGGCCCTGCTTGCCGGCAGCAGCCTCGCAGGCTCTACGACGGCAGCCTTCGCACAGAATTTCGGACCCGCCACCAAGCTCTTCACCTCGACAGAGGTGGTCATATCCTCGTTGGTTGTCGGAGCTCTCGGTGCTGCGCTGCTTTCGGTCCTATGGCTCGTGCGCCAGCGCGGCAACATGGAAGCCGAGACACAAGAGATGCGCAGCGCGCTCACGGATGCTCAGCAGCAAATCTCAAAATACGAGGCGCTGATTGCCGACAAGAACCGTCGGATCGTGATCTGGGACGGCGCGACATCCAAGCCGGAATTCCTTGGCCATCTGCCGGTAGAGACCGGGGCGCCTCAACAAAATGCGGAGTTCCTTGCCTTCGGCCGCTGGCTTCGCCCGACATCGGCCAGCGAATTGGAACGCGCCATCGAGACATTGCGTAGCGATGCGCGAAGCTTCGATCTTGTGGCAGAGACCAGCCGGAACGAGATCCTTGAGGTTCAGGGTCGGGTGTCGGGGGGCAAGGCGTTTGTCCGTTTCATCGCGCTGAACAACCTGCGTGCGGAACTGGCCGAACTCAAGATCGAACGCGAGCGGCTGCAGGGATCAATCACGCTATTCCACTCGCTGCTCGATGCGGTTGAGCAGCCCGTCTGGCGCCGCGACACCAGCGGGCGCCTGACCTGGGTCAATCATGCCTACAGCGACGCGGTCGACGCGACAGCGCCGGCACAGGCCCTCGACGAAGGGCGTGAGTTCCTGGGCACAATCGCGCGCGAAACCATCCGCGCCAGTGTCACGCCAGAGTCTCCCTTTCATGACCGGATCTCCACGGTTGTCCACGGCAACCGGACGATCTACGACATCGTGGATGTCGTCGCGGCGACGGGATCGGCTGGCATGGCGGTGGATGTTTCGGAAGCCGAGACCGTGCGGGAAGAGCTGAAGCGTACCCTGCGCAGCCATGCCGAAACCTTGGACCATTTGGCAACGCCCGTCGCGATCTTCGACCGAGACCGGCGTTTGCAGTTCTACAACCAGGCCTTTGTGACATTGTGGGGCCTCGACCTGTCCTTCCTGGATTCCCGTCCGGACAACAACGAACTGCTTGAGCGCCTGCGCGGCGAAAACAAGCTGCCAGAGCCACTGAACTGGCGCAGTTGGAAGGAAGGTGCGCTGTCGATCTACCAGTCGCTCGATACGGAGACCGATCTCTGGCACCTGCCGAACGGCCAGACGCTGCGGGTGATCGCCACGGCTCACCCGCAGGGTGGCGCGACTTGGGTGTTTGAGAACCTCACCGAGCAGGTGGATCTCGAGACACGCTACAACACCTTGCTGATGGTGCAGGGCGAAACCATCGATCACCTTTCGGAAGGGGTCGCGGTGTTCGGTCCGGATGGTCGCATGCGCCTCTCCAATCCCGCCTTCCGGGCGCTTTGGGGCGTGACGGCGGAACAGGCCAATGCAGGCGTTCATATCCGGGCTATCGAAGAAGCCTGTGCGCCATCCTATGACCGCCCAGATGGTTGGCGCCGTTTCGGTCAGATGATCACCAATTTCGATGATGAACGTCCTTCACTGCAAGGAACTCTGGAGCTTTATTCCGGCCTCATCCTAGACTACGCCGTAACGCCGCTGCCGAACGCACAGACCATGCTGACTTTCGTCGACATGACGGCAAGTGCCCGCGCAGAGCGGGCGTTGATGGAGAAGAACGAGGCACTGCGTCGGGCTGACGAGATCAAGAACGACTTCGTCCAGCACGTGTCCTACGAACTGCGCTCGCCGCTGACCAACATCATCGGCTTTACGGACCTTTTGAAGACCCCGGGC
>CAYNED010000134.1:0-7436 GCA_964396135.1 uncultured Neorhizobium sp. | reverse complement strand
GCCTCGACTTCGCGATCGTCGGCAAGACTACGGATGACCTACGCTTCCGCGTCCTGCATCAGGGCAAAGAAGTCGCAAATCTTCCCATCAAGGAATTGGGGGACGAGGCACCGGAATATGACCGCCCCTGGATGGCGAGCGTCGGGCGGTCACCCCTTCCGGCAAGCGAGATCGCTGAACCGGACGACTACAACAGCACATTGCTGAAGCTGGTGGGCTCGCCCAACCAGTCCAGCCGTCGCTGGGTGTGGGAGCAATATGATACCATCATCCAAGGCAATTCCCTGCA
The DNA here is from genome assembly GCA_964396135.1 of uncultured Neorhizobium sp. GTDB lineage: Bacteria > Pseudomonadota > Alphaproteobacteria > Rhizobiales > Rhizobiaceae > Neorhizobium. The sequence goes on along the minus strand of CAYNED010000134.1, from coordinate 7,147 downwards.
ACGCCCTGGCGGTGACGCAGGTGTCGTCCGCGTTGAGGGAGATCCTACCAAGGCTCTCGCCTTCTCGTCGGACGTTACGCCCCGCTATGTGGAAGCCGACCCCTTCGAGGGCGGCAAACAGGCTGTCGCCGAGTGCTGGCGCAATATTACGGCAACGGGCGCGGAGCCGTTGGCTGCAACCGACAACCTCAATTTCGGAAACCCCGAAAAGCCTGAAATCATGGGGCAGCTCGTTGGCGCCATCCAAGGCATCGGTCAAGCCTGCAAGGCGCTCGACTTCCCGATCGTGTCGGGGAATGTCTCGCTCTATAACGAGACGAACGGCGTGGCGATCCTGCCGACCCCGACGATTGCGGGTGTAGGCTTGCTCCCGGACTGGTCGAAAATGGCTCGTATCGGCGGCATGAAAGACGGCGACGAACTGATCATGATCGGAGCCGACGGTAGCCATCTCGGCTCCTCCATCTACCTCCGCGATATCATAGGGTCGACCGATGGCCCGGCTCCGGCCGTTGATCTCGACGCTGAACGCCGTCACGGCGATTTCGTCCGAGGCCTTATCCGTAGCGGACAAGTCACGGCCTGCCACGACATCTCCTCCGGCGGCCTTGTCTTGGCTCTCGCCGAGATGGCAATGGCTGCCACCCTGGGTGCTGCCGTGACGCTGGCAGAGCAACGAGGGGCCGCGCATGCACTCCTGTTTGGCGAGGATCAGGCACGGTACGTTGTCGCGGTGCCAGCCGATCTTGCAAACTTCGTCGGAGCAAGCGCCGAAGGTGCGGGCGTTCCGTTCCGACGCCTTGGTCGCGTCGGCGGCGACCGCCTGACGGTGGACGACCTGATCGACCTTGCTGTAGTGGATCTGGTCAACGCCAACGAGAGCTGGTTCCCGGGGTTTATGGCCTGACGTTACGATCTACGGTCTCGACGTCTCGTCGGGAACTCTTTGACGCGACTACGCCATTCATGCACACTTTGTTCAGGCCGCTTCCAAAGCTGCGCTGAATCGCAAAGGAGAACGACACGCTATGCCCATGAACCCCGGCGACATTGAAGACATGATCAAATCAGGCATACCCGGCGCCAGGGTAACCATTCGCGACCTCGCCGGCGATGGCGATCACTATGCCGCCGAAGTGGTCGCGGAAGCCTTTCGAGGCAAGACGCGCGTGCAGCAGCATCAGATGGTCTACGACGCGTTGAAAGGCAATATGGGTGGCGTCCTGCACGCATTGGCGCTGCAGACCTCAGCGCCAGACTGACCGCAAGCGCCCGCCCTTGGCAGGAAGAGGGCATTGATCAAGGAATTTGATTGCATGCAGCGGTGTCAACCGCTGGATAATGCCGGGTGACCTTGCTATCTAAGCTGTCAGCAGTCTGGACCTTGAACCCAGATCCAAAAGGATAGTGACATGAGCGGAATCAACGAGTTTATCGACAATGAAGTGAAGGCGAACGACGTGGTCGTTTTCATGAAGGGCACCCCGCAATTCCCGCAATGCGGCTTCTCCGGACAAGTCGTGCAGATTCTTGATTACCTCGGCCTCGACTACAAAGGGATCGATGTGCTGGCGGACCAGGAAATCCGGCAGGGGATCAAGGACTACTCGAACTGGCCCACCATTCCGCAACTCTACGTCAAGGGCGAGTTCCTTGGCGGTTGCGACATCGTGCGCGAGATGTTCCAGTCAGGCGAACTTCAGAGCCACCTCGTCGAGAAGGGCATTACCGTTCGCGGCGCCGCCTGACTTAGGTCTGTTTCACTGCTTTTATTTGCAAGGCGCCGCGACCCGGCGCCTTCTCTTCTTTTTTGGGATTTTTTTGCCGTGACAATACATACGCAATCGCCGACCGTGAGACTGGGCGGGATGGGAAAGGTCGAGTTCATCTCGCTGATGGCTGCGCTGATGGCCCTCAACGCACTCGCGATCGACATCATGCTTCCGGGCCTGCAGCAGATCGGCGCCGCCCTAGGCGTTGAGGACGAGAACCACCGCCAATATGTCGTTTCTGCATATCTCTTCGGATTCGGGATCGCGCAGTTGGCATACGGACCGATCTCCGACCGCTTTGGGCGCCGTGGTCCGATGCTTTTCGGCCTGGTCGTCTACGTCTTTGCCTCTCTTGCCGTGGTGGCTGTGCCGTCATTTGCAGGCCTCCTCGCTCTTCGCTTCATTCAAGGAATCGGATCGGCCGCCATGCGGGTGATCACAATCTCGATCGTTCGCGACATCTACGGCGGTCGTGCCATGGCTGAAGTCATGTCGCTGATCATGATGGTCTTCATGGTGGTACCGGTCATCGCTCCCGGTACCGGCCAGGTCATCCTGTTTTTCGGCGACTGGCATCTGATCTTCCTGTTCATGGCCGTCGTTGCCGCCGCAGTAGGGATCTGGATGTATATCAGGATCCCGGAAACCTTACGTCCGGAAGACACCCGGCCCTTTACGGTCAGTGGAGTAGTGGCGGGCTTCCGCATCGTCCTGACCGATCGCCTGGCTCTTTGCTACGCCATCGCCAGCATGTTCATATTCGGCGCCTTGTTCGGCTTCATCAACTCGGCCCAACAGGTCTATGTCGGCATCTACGATCTTGGCGCCTGGTTTGCAGTGGCTTTCGCAGCGATCGGAGCCCTGATGGCCCTGTCTTCTTTCGTCAACGCGAGGCTGGTTGGCCGCTTCGGCATGCGCCGTTTGTCGCACGCCTCCTTGCTCGGCTTCATCGCCATCACCTTCCTTTGGCTGGTGGTGCAGGTTCTCGGCCCTCAGCCGATGCCCTTCCCGCTGTTCCTCACCTTCTTTGCGCTGGCGATGTTCCAGTTTGGCTGGATTGGCTCGAACTTCAACTCACTGGCGATGGAACCGCTGGGGCATGTGGCGGGCACCGCCTCCTCCGTCCTCGGCTTCCTTGGCACGTTCGGAGGCGCGGCAATCGGCGCAATGATCGGTCAGGCATTCGACGGCACAGCGTTGCCGATGGTCGCAGGGTTCTTCTGTGTCTCCATCATCGGGCTGATCTTCGTCCTGATCGGCGAGCGAGGAAAACTCTTCCGGGCGCAAAACCCGGCGGTTTGAGCAGTTGTGAAGGAAAAGGGCCCGCGAGGGCCCTTTTTCAAATCTGCAGCAGTTCCCGCCTTAGCACCTGCCAGCTGTCTTCATCGGTCGCAATGAGTAGACCACCCTCGACATGGTGCGGAAGATAGGCCGAGCCGTCAAACCGCGCTACATAGCCGCCGGCTTCCAGGGCGACCAGCGTCCCGGCCAGGTGGTCCCACGGCATCAGCTTGTTGTACATGGCAAAATGCACATGGCCACTGGCGAGGGTGCGGTACTCATGCGCCGCGCAGCGATAGCTGGCGACAAAGCGGACCTTCGCAAGGTTTGCAAGCACACGTTCCCGCGCCTCGCCAAAGAAGTAGCCGGTGGATGCCATGCCGACCATTGCTTCAATCGGTGCTGGCTCTGCGACCGACAGCCGTATCTCTTCACCATCGGGGCGCCGCAGGAATGCGCCGGCGCCCTTCTCGGCCATAATCCAGTCATCGCCCATGGGATCATAGATAATGCCGGCAACCGTCTCGCCCTTCCATATGACCGATGCCATGACCCCGAAGGCCGGGATACCGGACGCGAAATTGAAGGTGCCATCAATTGGATCGACAACCACCGCCAGATCCGCCTCGGCAAGTTTTGCCATGAGATCCGGATCGGCTGCCACCGATTCTTCGCCAACGAAGAGTGCGTCTGGAGCGATCGCCGCAACTTCACGCTGGATAAAACGCTCCGCCGCCTCGTCGGCCTCCGTCACCAGATCCGTCGGCTCGGTCTTCGAGCGGATGTCGCTGGCGTTCAACTTGCGAAACCGCGGAAGGATCTCCGCCTTGGCGGCAAGACGCAGGCAGTCGGCAAGCTTCATCACATCCAGGGGCAGAGACATCAGCGCACCTTAGCTTTCCCTGGGCGGCATTGGGTTGGCTGCAAGGCCAGCAAAGTCGAAGAGCGTTGTATCCAGCAAATGCGAGGGATTGACATGTGCCAAGGCGCGCAGCATCGCCTCCTTGCGGCCGGGCATGCGGGCCTCGATGTCGGCAAGCATGGCCTTCATGGCATTGCGCTGCAAGCCATCCTGGGAACCGCAGAGATCGCAGGGAATGATCGGGAATTCCATGGCCGCGGCAAAGCGCGCCAGATCGTCCTCGGCGCAATAGGAGAGCGGCCGAAGGACGAAAAGATCTTGCTCGTCGTTCAAAAGCTTGGCCGGCATCCCAGCCAATCGTCCGCCGTGGAAGAAGTTCATGAAGAAGGTTTCGAGGATATCTTCCCGGTGGTGACCGAGAACGAGTGCGTCACAGCCCTCCTCTCGCGCAATGCGATAGAGATTTCCTCGCCGTAACCTGGAGCACAGCGAACAATAGGTACCGCCTTGCGGCACCTTCTCCTTCACAATGGAATAGGTATCGCGGTACTCGATGCGGTGCTTCACGCCGATCGACTCAAGATAATCGGGCAAGACATGCTTTGGGAAATTCGGCTGCCCCTGGTCCAGGTTGCAGGCGATGAGCTCGACCGGCAACAGACCGCGCCATTTGAGATCCATCAGGATCGCGAGAAGCGCGTAGGAATCCTTGCCGCCGGACACGCCGATCAGCCAACGCTTCTGCTCCTTGAGCATCTGGAAATCGTCGATGGCCTGCCGGACTTGCCGCAGCAGCCGCTTCCTGAGCTTATTGAAGCCCACGGACTGCGGCGCATGGAAGAAAAGCGAAGGGCCCTGCCCCTCCCTTTCCATGTCAACCGCGTCGTCTACTGCCGCTCGACCGTTCAGTCCCATACCGTCTCCAGGCCCTTGGACGAGCCGTTATGTCAGGCCCCGAGGGCTTCGGCCACGGCCTCGACGGCTTCTTTGGCCTTCGAGCCGTCCGGACCACCTGCCTGCGCCATGTCCGGTCGTCCGCCGCCGCCCTTGCCGCCAAGCGCGGCCGAAGCGATCCGAACTAGCTCGACCGCACTGAACCGCTCGGTCAGGTCGGGCGTCACTGCGACAACCGCACTTGCCTTGCCATCCGAGGCAACGCCGATGAGGCTGACGACGCCAGAGCCAAGGCTCGACTTTCCTTCATCGGCCAGCCCCTTCAGGTCCTTGGCGTCGATACCCTCGAGCACCTTGCCCATATACTTGATGCCGGCGACCTCGCGGACTTCGCTGGCACCGCCATCCTGGCCGCCACCCATGGCAAGACGGCGTTTGGTTTCCGCCAATTCGCGCTCCAGCTTGCGACGCTCTTCCATCAATGATTCGACGCGGGACACGAGCTCGGCCGGCTGAACCTTCAGCGTCGAGGCAAGCGTCTTCACCCGCTCGTCCTGCTCTGCAAGATAAGCGAACGCTGCCGCGCCTGTGACAGCTTCGATTCGACGAACGCCGGCGCCGACCGCGCTTTCGCCCAGAACCCGCACCAGGCCGATGTCACCGGTGGCGTTGACGTGCGTGCCGCCGCAGAGTTCTATGGAGTACGGCTTTCCAGCCTTATCGCCCACGACTGCCGTCCCCATCGACACCACGCGAACCTCGTCGCCATACTTTTCGCCGAAGAGCGCCATCGCGCCTTCCGCGATTGCGTCATCGACGCTCATCAGTCGTGTCGTTACCGGCGCGTTCTGCAAGACGATGGCGTTTGCCATCTCCTCGACGGTCCGAAGTTCTTCCCCCGACATCGGCTTTGGATGCGAGATGTCGAAGCGCAGTCGCTCCGGCGCCACCAGCGAGCCCTTCTGGGCCACATGGGTGCCGAGGATCTCGCGTAGCGCCTCGTGCAGTAGGTGGGTTGCCGAATGGTTGGCGCGCAGCTGCGAGCGGCGGCCGTGATCGACCGTGAGCGCTACTGGCTCCCCGATCTTGAGCATGCCGGAAACGACCTTCGCCACGTGTACGAAGACACCTTCGCCCTTCTTCTGGGTGTCGGTGACCTCCAGGCGCGCATTGTCAGTGGTGATGAGGCCGGTATCGCCCATTTGCCCGCCTGACTCGCCGTAGAAAGGTGTCTGGTTGACGACCACTTGGACCTCATCGCCCGCTGCGACAGAATCCACGCTCATTCCTTCGCGAACCAGCGCCTGGACGACGCCCTCGGCAGTCTCCGTATCATAGCCGAGGAACTCGGTTGCGCCGTGCTTTTCCTTGAGCTCGAACCAGATCGTTTCCGTTGCCTTGTCGCCGGAACCCGCCCAGCTGGCACGCGCTTCTGCCTTCTGTCGCTGCATGGCATCGTTGAAACTGGTGAGATCGACACCGATGCCACGGGCACGCAAGGCATCCTGCGTCAGGTCGAGCGGGAAGCCATAGGTATCGTAAAGCTTGAACGCGGTCTCGCCGTCCAGGCTGTCGCCCTTCGACAGATCCGCCGTTGCGTCCGAAAGCAGCGTCAACCCGCGATCGAGCGTCTTGCGGAATCGTGTCTCCTCAAGCTTCAGCGTTTCCGACGTCAGCGCTTCTGCGCGAACAAGTTCCGGATAGGCGCGCCCCATCTCCTGCACGAGTGTCGGCAGCAGCGTGTACATCAACGGTTCACGGGCACCCAGGAGCTGCATGTGACGCATGGCGCGGCGCATGATGCGGCGCAGCACGTAGCCGCGGCCTTCGTTCGACGGCAGCACGCCATCGGCGATCAGGAAGGCAGAGGAGCGGAGGTGGTCCGCAATAACGCGGAAACTTGCTGCCTGATCACCCTCGGCTTTTGTGCCGAGCACTTCTTCCGTGGCCGAAATGAGCGTCCGGAACAGGTCCGTCTCGAAGACGCTGCCGACCCCTTGCAGGATGCACGCCATACGCTCGAGCCCCATCCCGGTATCGATGGAGGGTCGCGGCAGCGGCGTGCGCTCGCCAGGCGCCGTCTGGTCGAACTGCATGAAGACGAGGTTCCAGAACTCCAGGAAGCGGTCGCCATCCTCTTCAGGCGAGCCTGGGGGGCCACCCCAGACATGCTCTCCCTGGTCGATGAAGATTTCCGAGCAGGGACCGCAGGGTCCGGTGTCGCCCATCTGCCAGAAATTATCAGAAGTGGGGATGCGGATGATCTTGTCGTCCGAGAAGCCGGCAATCTTCTTCCACAGCATCGCCGCCTCTTAGTCTTCGGAATAGACGGTCACGA
>CAYNED010000133.1:0-7443 GCA_964396135.1 uncultured Neorhizobium sp. | reverse complement strand
GGTCAAGGCCCATGAAGGTATCGCCAGGCTGCAAGAGCGCCAGGAAGACTGCCTGGTTCATCTGGCTTCCGGAATTCGGCTGGACGTTGGCAAAGTTGACACCAAACAGCTTCTTGGCGCGCTCGATGGCGAGTTCCTCGGCGATGTCTACGAACTGGCAGCCGCCGTAATAACGCTTGCCCGGATAACCCTCGGCATACTTGTTGGTCATGATCGAGCCCTGGGCTTCGAGCACCGCGCGGGAGACGATATTTTCCGACGCAATCAGCTCGATCTCGTGGCGCTGGCGACCCAGCTCCTTCTCGATCGCGCCAAAGATGTCCGGGTCGGATTCGGCCAGCGGACGGGAGAAGAAAGCGTCGGTGTTCGACATAACAAGGCTCCTCAAGGGATCAGGATGCGTGTGCCCGCGTCTTAGCGGGTGGCCCGGTTTTCGGCAATACAGGGAGCGACATTTGCAGCCCCCGCTCGGTCGTGGAAACAAAAAAGCCGCGGCATCGGGCCGCGGCTTTGCAAGATCGTGCGTGGCGCGATCACTGCGGCAGGAAGTCCTGTTCGCTGATAGGGCCGGCCGACTGTTCAATGCCGGTTGTCGTCTGAAGCGCCAGCTCGGTTGCGCCGTCGAGCTGATAGATGTCGTCGCGGAACTGAACGACGCCGTCGGCGGCCGACCATGCGGTGATATAGACGATATAGACCGGAACTTCCTCCGACAGCTTGATTGGGGTGCTGACGCGGCTCGCGATCACCCGCTCCATGTTCTGGCGATCCCAGCCCGGCGTCTCGTTCAACAGCCAGTTGGTCAGGTCGCGAACGTTCTGGACGCGGATACAACCGGAGGATTCAAAACGCATCAGCTTGTTGAACAGGCCCTGCTGTGGCGTGTCGTGCATGTATTCGTTGTGCGGATTGTGGAAATTGATCTTCGTCGAAGACATGGCGTTGATCTTGCCCGGGTCCTGGCGGAACATCAGGTTCGGCGCCTTCGCGGCGTTCCAGTCCACCGTCTCCGGCGACACTTCATTGCCGTTACCATCAAACAGACGGATATTGTTGCGCGTCAGGTAGGTCGGATCCTTGCGCATCAACGGCACGATATCCTTCTCCACGATGGAACGCGGTGCAGTCCAGTACGGGTTGAGAATGACTTCGTATATCTTGGAGTTGATGGCGTGGGTCGGGCGATCGATCTTCCCGACAATGGCAGTATTGCGCAGCGCCACGCGGCCATTTTCCACCGCTTCGATATAGGCGGCCGGAATGTTGACCATCACATAGCGGCGGCCAAGGTCGCCGGACATGGACTGGAGGCGCACAAGGTTGGTTTCAAGCTGGCGAAGGCGCGTATCGGCGGAAATGTTCATCGCCTTCACGGTGAACTCGCCCATCACGCCGTCGGCCGGCAGGCCGTGACGCGCCTGGAAGCGCTTGACGGCGCCATCGACATAGGAATCGAAGGAAGCCGACATGCCGGCAGATTGCGGCAGATCGCCGGAAATCATCAGGCGCTGACGCAACTGCTGAACGCTGCCGTCAACAACCCCAATGCGCAGGGTCTGCGCCGGGTTGACCTGCGGCCAGCCGCCGTTCGCGACGATCATCTGGTAGTCCATCATCGCCTGCTGGATATTGGCCGGCGACTGAGCTCCAAGAACCGGATTATTGGTGGACACCGCCGCAACCGTGCGCGAGCTGCCCTTGGCATCAAACTGATCGTCCCAGGTTCCGCGGCGCGGTGCGGCGATCAGATTGTCGATCGCCGTCTGTGCGAGAGCCGGAGTGGCAAGTGCGGCTGCACCAAAAGACGCAGCGGAGCGCAAGAGCATCCGGCGGGAGACTTGTTCAGAACCAATTTTCTTCGACATCATCCTACCCATCTATTCCCGCGGCAAGCCATCAGACCTAGCGGGACATGGTTAACAAAGGCGCAAAATGCGCAGCCGGCGACGACACCAAGGTGATTCCAGTCCCAGCAGCCCTGATCGCGGATCACACGGCAATATGGCCGTTTCGTGTCTCTGCGAGGTTGCCCCTTCCGGACCTTCGATGACGTCCGCGTGACCAATGATGTAACGTTGTTGATGTGCTTTCTGCGCAACGCAAAACCGGACGCGCAGGGGACGCATCCGGTTGTGATAGTCGGACTGGAGGTGGGGGTGCCGCAGGTGCCTGTCGTGGATTACAGGCGGTAAGCGATCGAGTCGTTCCAGAAGCGGTCGAGGCGCTGGAGGAGCTTGTTCATCTGGGCGAATTCGCCCTCGCCGATACCACCGACCTTTTCGATCGAGCCAATGTGGCGCTCATAGAGCTTGGCAACAGTTTCGGCGATTTCCTGGCCTTCTTCCGTCAGGCTGATGCGGACCGAGCGGCGGTCGATGCGGGAACGCTGATGGTTGATGAAGCCGAGGTCGACGAGCTTCTTGACGTTGTAGGAGACGTTGGAGCCGAGATAGTAGCCGCGGGAGCGAAGTTCGCCCGCCGACAATTCCGAATTGCCGATATTGAAGAGGAGGAGTGCCTGGACGGCGTTGATGTCGTCGCGACCCTGACGGTCGAACTCGTCCTTGATGACGTCGAGAAGGCGGCGGTGGAGTCGCTCGACCAGGTGGAGCGATTCCATGTAGAGCGAGCGAATGCTATCTTCACGCGGGTCTGCTGCGACCGCTACCTGCGGCTTCATTTTCGTGTTCATGATCTCTGCCTCACTGTTTTGTTTGGCGGTTTTTGTTTTCTTCCCGCCTTGTGAGGGAGATTATCGAAGGCCCATAAAATTCGACTTAAAAGGTATGTTTAACAGGAGCTTACGTGAGCTATCCCGATTGCGGCTGATCCGAGGCAACCGTCGATGGAGAGAATTTCTGCTCATAACTATCAATGACTTAAGCAGAAAAATCATTCAAATTGCGCCCGCCAAAGCTTTCGCGTTACGGTAAATCAGGAGTTACCTGCTCCGTCTTCCGGCGCTCCTCCAGCCATAAAGCGAGGCGAAACAACCCATAAAGGACCGCGACAAGGGCATGGAACGCCAAGACGATGCGGTGGGTGCCGAAGACATCGGACCACATCGCGTACATGAAATACTGCACGGCCACCGCAAGCACCCACAGAACCGGCCCCCAGGAAACGGCGAGCCAGAGGCCGAGCGAAGCTACCGGAAAAAGCACGGCGAGCGTCGGCGCTGCTACCTGCCAGGGCAAGGCCAGAAGGTCGAAGCGCCCCCTGCCCTCCAGCGAATATCCCACGAGCATGCTCCAATACTGCAGCCCGAACCAGAGACAGGCGAGTGCAACAAGCCGCAGGAAGACCACGAAGAGGATCTGAGACAGAGTGCGCTTGGGAACTATCGGTGAATCAGGCTCCATATATCCATGATAGCCAGTGCGGACAGGCAGGGCTACCCATCTGCCGGTGCGACCCTGCGCCCATTCGCAATCCGTTGGCGAAATGATATTGAGCGCCATCCAGAAGTAAGAAGCGAGACATACCATGAGCGACAAGACCCACCTGGTTGACGAGATCACCGGACATCGTCGCATGCGCCGTAACCGCAAGGCGGCTTGGACCCGGCGCCTTGTGCAGGAAAACCGGCTGACGGCTGACGACCTGATCTGGCCGATCTTCCTTGTGCCAGGTTCGGGTATCGTCGACCCCATTGCCGCCATGCCTGGGGTGAACCGGATGAGCGTCGACAAGGCGGTGGAGGCAGTTCGTGAGGCGGCTGATCTGGGTATCCCGGCAATCGCCCCATTCCCGGACGTGGAAATGGAAAAGCGCGATCCGACCGGCTCAGAGATCCTTGCGCGGGATAACCTGATCCACCAGTTCGTGCGCGCCGCAAAGAAAGCGGTGCCCGAGATTGGGCTGATTACAGATGTGGCGCTCGACCCCTTCACCAGCCATGGGCATGACGGCATCTTGCGCGACGGCGAGATCGTCAACGACGAGACGGTCGACCAGATCGTCAAGGCGGCGGTGATGCAGGCAGATGCCGGTGCCGACATCATCGCGCCATCCGACATGATGGATGGGCGCATCGGTGCAATCCGTCGCGGACTGGATGCCGCCGGGCATCAGGAGGTTGGCCTCATGTCCTATGCCACGAAGTTCTCCTCCGGCTTCTACGGACCCTATCGAGAGGCGATCAACACCGGCGGTTTGCTGAAAGGCAACAAGAACACCTACTACATCAACCCCGCCAATGGCACAGAGGCGCTGCGCGATGCCGCACTCGACGTCGAGGAAGGCGCCGATATGCTGATGGTAAAGCCCGGCCTTGCCTATCTCGACATTTGCTGGCGCCTGAAGGAGGCCTTTGGCCTGCCCACTTTCGCCTACCAAGTCTCAGGCGAATACACGCAGATCAAGGCGGCAGCCATGAATGGCTGGATCGACGGCGACCGGATCATGATGGAAACGCTGCTCTGCTTCAAGCGCGCCGGCTGCGACGGCATTCTCAGCTATTTTGCCGTCGAAGCGGCTCGCTCTCTGGCTAAGGGGTAAGGTCGGGATATGCGACGGCTTGCGCCGAAGGGCTTCGCCTCCCATATCCAATGCACCAATTGGAGACGACGGATATGGCCATAGACCCGAACCCTGCCCAGGCTGCACCGGACGACTGGCGCGCCTATAGCGGGGTCCTGACACGGCGGGCATTCGCCTTTGTGATGGACTACGCGATCGTGCTGCTTTTGTGCATTCCGGCGGCTGTCGTCGTTTTCTTTCTCGGCATCATCACGCTGGGGCTCGGCTTCTTTCTGTATCCGGTGCTCTTTGTAATCGTTGCGCTGCTTTACTTCGGCATGACGCTTGGCGGCCCGAGCCAGGCGACTCCCGGCATGCGGGCCATGGGGATCATGATGGTGCGGCTCGACGGACGGCGCATGGATTTCATGACCGCCATGGTCCACACGGTGCTGTTCTGGATCATCAACTCGGTTCTGACGCCACTGATCCTGCTGGCCGGGTTGTTTACGGAGCGCTCGCGCCTCATTCACGACATGCTGCTGGGCACGGTGCTGGTGCGCACGAACTGACGCCTCAGCATTGTTCCAACGTATTCCAGTCCGGCAAGCTTTGCCGGACTGTTGACCTTTTGCCAATCTGCGCCATGGTATGGCTGTTACGGCATCAGCACGAAGCCAAGACGGGACCTGTCGCGCCGCGATGAACACTCAGACAACGCACTCCCCGCAGTTTTACCTGACGGCTCCGGCGACCTGCCCGTATCTGCCCGGACAGTTGGAGCGCAAGGTATTTACACATCTGGTGGGGCCGCGCGCGGCGGAGATGAACGATCTCCTGACGCAGGGGGGGTTTCGACGCTCGCAGAACATTGCCTACCGCCCCGCCTGCGAGACCTGCCGCGCCTGCGTTTCCGTTCGTATCCTGGCCGAAGAGTTCCAGCCGACGCGGACCATGCGGCGCGTGCTGGCGGCCAACAGCGACATCATCGCGACCATCCAGCCGGCCCAACCGTCGACGGAGCAGTTCTCGCTGTTCCGGCGCTATCTCGACGACCGCCACCAGCAGGGCGGCATGTCGGACATGTCGGCGTTGGACTACGCGATCATGGTGGAGGACAGCCACGTCAACACGCGCATCATCGAGTATCGCCTTCGTGAACCGGGCGACGGCATCGGCGAGAAGCCGAGGGGTGAGCTCCTGGCCGTGGCGCTGACCGACATGATGAGCGACGGGCTGTCGATGGTTTACTCGTTCTTCGATACAGATCTGACGAAGCGCTCTCTCGGCACCTTCATGATCCTCGACCACATCAATCGCACCCGGGCGCTTGGCCTGCCGCATGTTTATCTCGGCTATTGGGTGAAGGGCTCGGCAAAGATGGGCTACAAGACTCGCTTCCAGCCGCAGGAGCACCTGACCGCGCGGGGCTGGGAACATTTCGACCCAACTTCGGACGCATAACCGGAAAACTCCATGACACCTCATACGAAGGGCCTCGTGCTCACTACGGTCGGCGGCCTTGCACTGTCGTTCGACGTACCGCTCGTGAAGCTGGGACAGGGCGATGCCTGGTCGGTCATCGCCTTGCGCAGCATCGTCACCTTCGCTGCTGCGCTGACGCTGTGGCTGGTGCTGCGCGTGGTTGCGAGCAAGGCGCCGGTTCTGGTCCCCGGCAGTGCGGGTCTTGTAGCCGGCCTCTGCTACGGCATATCGACGATGACTTTCCTGGGTGCCGTCTTCAACACTGCCACGGCAAACGTCGTCTTCATCGTGGCTTTCACGCCGATGTTCGCCGCCCTGTTCGGCTGGCTGGTTCTGAAGGAAGTTCCGTCTCGCTCCACCCTCCTCACAATGGCTGCCATGGTGGCGGGCGTGACGCTCATCGTTTCCGGCGGCCTGAAGATGGGCGGATTGCTGGGAGACATGATGGCGTTGATGACGTCGGCCCTGCTTGCGGCAGCCATCACCATCAGCCGCAAGAGCGGCCGCGACATGGGCTTCGTGCCGCTGGTGGCAACGATCCTGCCCGCGCTGATCGGCCTCGCCTTTGTCGCTAACAACGGCTTCCATGTCGCCGCACCGGCTTGGGTCATCTTTGACGGCGCGGTCATGATTCCGCTCGCCTTCTGGTGCCTAGCCACCGGTCCGCGCTATCTCAGCGGCCCGGAAGTCGGCATGTTCTACCTCTTGGAGACCATTCTTGCACCGATCTGGGTCTGGATGGTGTTTGCGGAAGTGCCGACGGCGCAGACGCTGATCGGTGGCGCGATCCTCGTGCTGGCGCTGGTGGCACATTCGGTATGGCAGACGTGCACAGGGCGGGCGACCGCGCCGGCAACACCGACTTGATCGCGCTTTCCTTCCACTGCCTATGAGGTCTTTCTAACACCGAGGCTTAAACCTAATCACCCAGAAAACTTGCCGCTGCGTGGAAAGCCTTTCGGCACAAGCCGGCCAGCGGTGGCGCGATCGCCCAGCCATTCAACGAGCTCATCCCTCGTCTTGGTGAACAGGCGCCCGGCGGTATCTTCCCAGGTCAGGCCCCGGTCGATCGCAAAGCACTTCACGTCTGAAATACCGCCGTCCTTGTAGCGCTGTAGGCGCACGCCCTTGCCGCGCGTCATTTCAGGCAGTTGCATGAGCGGGAAGACGAGCAGTTTACGGTTCTCACCGACGACGGCGACATGATCGCCTGATACCGGCACGACCAGCTTTGCCTCGTCAGGCATCCCGACATTCATGATCTGCTTGCCCTTGCGGGTGTTGGCGACCATCTCGCTTTCGGCCACGACGAAACCATTTCCGGCGGTGGAGGCGAGGATCAGCTTGCGTGACGGATCGTGGACGAAGGCCGTTAGGATATCCTGATCGTTCTCCATGTCGACCATGATGCGGATCGGCTCGCCATGGCCGCGGCCGCCCGGTAGCTTGTCGGCGCCGAGCGTGTAGGCCTTGCCGCCTGTCGTGACGAGCAGGAGC
>CAYNED010000132.1:0-7498 GCA_964396135.1 uncultured Neorhizobium sp. | reverse complement strand
TCGATTTCGAGTGGACCGACCTCACCTACCAGGAGATCCTCGCCGGTAACTCCAGTATCGTCGTGTTTCCGCTGGCGCTGCTGCTCGTCTATCTCGTGCTGGCGGCCCAGTATGAGAGTCTGACACTACCGATCGCGATCATCATGATTGTTCCAATGGGTGTGTTGGCGGCCTTGACCGGTGTTTGGCTGACGGGAGGTGACAACAACATCTTCACCCAGATCGGCCTTGTGGTTCTTGTGGGCTTGTCGGCAAAGAACGCGATCCTGATCGTGGAATTCGCCCGAGAGCTTGAACTGGAGGGACGAACGCCCTTCGAGGCAGCGGTGGAATCAAGCCGCCTTCGCCTTCGCCCGATCCTGATGACATCGATGGCCTTCATCATGGGCGTCGTGCCGCTGGTGATTTCGACTGGCGCGGGTGCAGAAATGCGCTCGGCCATGGGCGTCGCCGTCTTCTCCGGCATGATCGGCGTGACCTTCTTCGGCATCTTCATGACGCCTGTCTTCTACATGCTCGTTCGCATCCTGACCGGCAGCCGTCCCCTGCGGCGGTCCGGAACGGTGGAGGTCTCCGCTCTCTCTCCAGCGGAGTAGAACCTCCCGCCGCGCGGGCCCCGCCGGCCCGCGCGGCGCTGGTCGTTGCACATGAACAAGCGCGTTTAGGTGGCCACGGACGGATATTCGAGCTCGCGCCAATGCTGCAGCTTAGCTGCAAATTCTCGCTGAAACGCGAGCGGGCCGGACTTTGCCATATAGGGCGCGTCATAGATCCCGATGAACAACGTCAGGTTCAGGAAGAAGTGCGCGCCCATTTCAAACAAGGCGACGAAGTCGTGGTTGACCAGCGCCTCGCGTTCCTTTTCCGTCAGTGCATGCACGGTCGAGGCCTCAACCTCGTTTCCCAGAAGCTTCGGCCCGATAGGTTGCTACAAGACCGCGTGGATCCTCGATGTAGCGCTTGAGGTATTCCGGATCCCGGTCGACCATGAAGAGGAACTTGTTGACGTAGTACTTGCTCATGCCGCCTGCTCCTTCGGATACCAGGTGAAATAGGGGCATCGGGGAGGCTATTCGCAGATGCATGCTTGCGTGTCACCCTTGTGCAGCAGTGGGTGGGCTAAACATAGTAATATCAGGAAGATGAACGTTATCGACACGTTCTAAATGGACTGGTGCCCAGAAGAGGACTCGAACCTCCACACCCTTTCGAGTACCAGCACCTGAAGCTGGCGCGTCTACCAATTCCGCCATCTGGGCGACGGAGAGCCATGTACGGGGGTGGCCTCTCACTGTCAACTGGCTTTTTGTAGTTTATGTACCGGTCGCGACAAAAGGGTCGGCGTGCTTAGCCGGACTCCGCTTCGCCGGAGGGCGCAGCGGCTCGGTCGAGATGGCCGAGATCGCGCTGCGGGTCGATCATGTCGCGCACCCTCTGCTTCAGTTCTCTGGGTCCCGGGAAGCCGCCATCGCGCTTGCGCTCCCACAAAAGCGTGTCTTCCAGCCGGATCTCGAAGCTGCCGCCGGTCCCAGGAATCAGCGCCACCTCACCCAGGCCATCGGAAAACGTCTGCAGCAGTTCCTGCGCCATCCAGCCGGCTCGCAATAGCCAGTTGCACTGTGTGCAGTAGAGGATCGTGATGCGAGGCTTGTCCATGGAGGCTCCTTGTGACGTGGGGCGGGCACCGATCTGATGTAGCCAAGCAGACTTCGGGTGCCAAGCAGCTCGCCGGTCGACAAACGGCGGCGTGGGGAAGCCGATCAGGCTGGAATGCAAAAAGGCTCCCGCATGCGCGAGAGCCTTTCATTTTGTCTTCCCGCCTTGAGCTTAGGTCGGACGGGTGTTCTGGCCCTCGCCACCGGTGCGCTGGTAGTTGCGCGCTTCCTCGGCGATCTTGTCGCGGGTGGTATCGTGGACTTCCGCGGCTACGGAAGCTGCCTTGTCATAAACATCCGAGGCAACTTCCTCGGCCTTGTGCAGGGTGTCCGAGGCTTTCGCCGACATCTGGTTGCGGAACTCCTCGGCACTTTCGCCAAGCGCCTCGTTCTCACGACGCGTATTGGGCAGTGCCGCACCGATCGCAGCGCCAAGCGCGAAGGCCAGTGCGCCACCGATCAGGGGCTGGTCCTGGAACTGCTTCAGGATGCCTTCATTGAGCTGGGAGGCCTGGCCGCGCACGGATCCTCCCATGGACATCGCACTGTTTCCCATGGAGCGGGCGCTGCCCATCACCGAACTCCCTGCTCGGCTGGCGGAAGAGCCCATCTGCCGCCAGGTCTTGGAGATCCAGCCGGATGCTTCGTCGAACAGCCGGCCTGCCTCGTCACGAATGTCGTGAACCTGCTGGCCGGTCGCATCGGCAAAACCGCGATAGGTCTTGCCTGCCTCGTCCATGAAGTGGCCCGCACGCCGACCGCTTGCGTCCGTCAGGGCCCTGAAGCGACCACCCGCTTCGTCGGTGAAATGGCTGTAACGGCTCGCACCGTCACCGGTCGCCGGGCCAACCCGGCGAACCTGTCCGGTCACGGGTGCCAGCGGATACTCCGGCTCGTCCTGATAGTGGTGGTCGTCCTCCTGCTTGTTGGCGCCAGGATTTGCCATCAGCCAAGCCATGCTGATGCCCATCAATGCAACGGGAATCGGGTTGGTCTTCATGGCATTGCCGAGATTGGCGATATACTCGCCGCCGCCGCTGGATTTTGCGTAGTTGAGCGCCTCGTCGATGAGCTGTCCCGGTGACATCTTCGCCTGGATCGCGTCCATCCGCTCTTCGATGCGCAGGCGGTCCTGTGCAATTTCGTGCTCGAGCTCTTCTGCCCGTTTCGTATCGCTACTGGTCATCAGACGCGCTCCTTGATCATCTGGGCATCTCGGCGAATGGACGACGAGGTGCGGTCAAACTTGAGGTTCTCGCCGCGAAGGGTCGAAAGGCCTTTCCGGATCATCACCACTGCCAGAATGGCAACGATAACACCCACGATCACAGCGGACAGGGCATCGGCACCGGGCTCACGCATGCCCTGGGCAACGAAGAATGCTGCAAGTCCGTTGACGAGCGCTGCGAGAAGAACCCCGACAGCGGCGATCGCGAACACGATGCCGGCCGCGAAAGCTTCCACGCCGACCAGCGCCTGAGACATCTTTTCCGAGGCTTCGGTTTTAGCGAGGTCGATTTCCTTGCGGAAGAGACCGGTAAAGTCGGACACGAGACCGCTCACCAGCTCGGAAAGGGGACGGTTTTCCACCTGATTAGACATTGCTGTTACCCTCCGGTGAATAGCCTGTGGCATAGCCGGTTCCGCTGGCCGGGCTTACAGGCTTTGTTGCTGTCGTTGCGGTTGGGGTGGTGTAGCTGCGGGTGGCGGTCGTGCCTCCTGCGCCACTGGATGGGGATGGGGATACGGGCGTGGATGTCGATTGGCCGGTGCGACGCTCGGTCGTGGCAGTCAGGAAGCGGCTTGCGGCAAAACCTGCGAGCGCGGCAATCCCGATAAAGGCAGCCGGTTGCCGCCGCCCGAAATCCTCTGCCATTCCGGCAATCTCGGCCATGTCCTTGCCCTTCATGTCATCGGCAAAGCGATGGATGCTGGAGCCGATCTGCTTGGCGTAACGCCCGATCTCGCGCTGATCCCGCTGGTCGCCTTGCTCCAGCTCCTCGCCGACCTTCTCGATGGCTGCTGCAAAGCCGCTGACGCGCTCCGAGGCAAAGTTCTTCTGCTCGTCAACGGCGTCCGTCGCATGCTGCTTTGCCTGACCGATCTGGGCCTGAGCAGCCGACTTTGCGCTCTGCCAGTCCTCGTTGAGCTTCTCTTTCAGGTTGCCGCCTGCTTGCGAGGCAGCTGCGGATGCCGAATGGGCAGCGTCTGAAGCGGAAGCTTTCACGGCGGAGGTTGATGATGGGCCGGTGGCGGTGCCGCCAGGGGTCGGGCTGGAGCCGGGGTTGAATCCGGATCCTCGATTCGTATCGCGTTCGGTCATTGGACTCTCCCAGATTGAAAGGTGGCACGACATCTTTCGATGTGATCCGACTCTGAACCGTCCGCGGCGGCGAAATGTTCCAATGATGGCATCGGTTTGGCACTTCGCCTTCGAGATTTCGTGAGTTCACGGTCGCACGATCTTCGATGTCCTACCGAACCGGCCCGTGCCGATGCGCTGGTTAAGATTGGATTCAGTCTTTCTCGGTAATCTCCCGTTAGGTTTTTCCTCGCTTCACCGCGCCGCGGCCTTGGTGGCGTTCTGTTCTGAGTATGGGTTCACATGCGTTCTTCGGCTCTGCCTGCAGTCTTTCTCGCCGGCCTTATCCTTACCGGCTGCACGTCGAGCACAGGCCCGGAAGGCTTGGTTGCCGGCATCCCGTCCCGCGAAGTGACCAGTTCCGTCACCCCCGCAGCACCTGTTCCCCGAGCCTCAGTCGCGGCCGCCGCTTCGGCGCCGCCAGAAGCGCTCGCCTGGGCGGATGAAGCGCCGCAGACACAGGCTTTCGGCCCAATCACCACCACGGTCGGCATGCCGACACCGGCGGAGCGGCCCGTTGCGATGCTTCTGCCCCAGGATCCGGGCGGAAGATCTCAGGGGCGATCGCGCGTCTACAGCCAGCGCTTCCGCGATGCGAAGCCCATCAACTTCGGCAAGGTAGCGCCGAAGCACTATGCGGTGCATGGGGTCGACGTCTCGCGCTGGCAGGGGAACATCGATTGGCCGAAGCTTCGCTCCCAGGGAGCGAACTTCGCCTATATCAAGGCCACAGATGGCGGCGATCATGTCGATCCGATGTTCAAGACCAACTGGCGCAAGGCCAAGGAGGCCGGTGTCGCCCGTGGCGCCTACCACTTCTTCTACTGGTGCCGCGTCGCAAGCCAGCAGGCCGAGTGGTTTATCCGCAACGTGCCAAATGATCCCGACGCGCTGCCGCCGGTGATCGACGTTGAATACAATGGCGAGTCCAGCTGCCGTTTCAAGCTTTCGCCGGAAAAGGCGCGCGAAAAGATGCAGGTCTTCATGGACATGCTCGAGCGCCACTATGGCAAGCGTCCCGTGATCTACACCGCGCCCGACTTCTACGCGGACAACCTGCGCGGCCACTTCGAGAACTATCCCTTCTGGCTGCGCGCCGTCGCTCAGCATCCCTCAAAGGTCTATCCTGGCCGCAAATGGGTCTTCTGGCAGTATTCCGGCTCAGGCCTGTCGCAGGGAGTGAACGGGAAGATAGACCTCAACGTCTTTAACGGCACGGAAGAGGGCTGGCACAACTGGCTCAATGCCCGCACCATGACTGCCCGAAACTAGGCTGAAGCATCAATGCTGGCCTCCGCGAGCAACCATTCGGCGAGCCGCTCCCCGTTCGGATGCGGAGAACGGGACGTTATGACCCAATATCCCCGGTCCTTTGCCGCCAGCTCCGGTCCGGCGCGGACAAGCGTTCCGGATGCCAGCAATGGGTCGATCAGGCCGAGCCATCCAAGCGCGACCCCCTGGCCTCCTACTGCTGCCTGCACCACCATTGCATAGGTGTTGAAGCTGAGGTCGCCACTGCCAGAAGGCCTCTGGTGGTGGATCCCAGTGCCCTCGAAATAGCTGAGCCAGTTAAACCAAGGCGAGGAAACGGTGGTGTCGAGATGCACCAAAGGGGCAGTCGATAGGAGCACAGCCTGTTCTCCAGCGCGTTCCAGCAGGGCCTGGGAGCAAATTGGGACGACCCGTTCAGGCATCAACAGCCGGCCCGAGTGTGAGAACTGAGCTTTTGTACCAAAGGCTACGGCAATCTCGGCTCCCTCAGACCAATCCGGCTCTAGTCGCTGGGTCGAGACGATCTGTATATCGAGGTCGGGGTATAGAAGCCGGAACCCGTGCATTCGGGGTATGAGCCAAAGGGCAGCGAAGGCATAGTCCGTACACAGTCGCAGCGCTGGCCGCTTGGAGCGAGCATGGAACTGGCCGGCCAGAGTGTCTATCTCCGACACCGTTCTCTCCACCACCTCCAGGATCTTCTGACCTTCCGAGGTCAGTGCGACACCGCGGTGCTGCCGAACAAGAAGCGGCACCCCGAATGCTGCTTCCAGTTGCCGTATCTGGTAACTCACGGCGGGTTGGCTGACGCCATGCATCCGCGCGGCGGCCGACAGCGATCCGTGGCGGGAAATCGCCACGAGCAGTCGCAACCAGCCCAGATCCACCGGCGCGCGCAAAATAAATCCCCTTTATGGCCCCTATTCGAAATCACGGCCTTTACAGGCGGTGCAGCCTTAGCTTCAATAAGTCTAGCAAATAGAACAAGGGGTACAAGCATGACTCGTAAGTCAATACTGGCCGCTGGCGCCTTCGCCTGCACGACTGCTATCGTCACCGTTCTTGCTCCCGTATCTGCCACGGCCGCAGATGCCGAAGCCTGCAAAACCATCCGTCTGTCGGATCCGGGCTGGACGGATATCACCGCCACCAACGGTGTTGCCGCCTTCATCCTTGAAACCTTGGGATACGAGCCGGACATCAAAACGCTTTCTGTTCCGATCGGCTACCAGTCGATGAAGAACGGCGAGATCGACGTCTTCCTCGGCAACTGGATGCCGGCGCAGCAGGCCTTCATCGACGACTTGAATTCTGCCAAGGCAGCCGAGGTGCTGACCAAGAACCTGGAAGGCGCAAAGTTCACGCTCGCCGTTCCGACCGCTGCCGCCGAGAAAGAAGGCGTGAAGGATTTCGCTGATCTCGCTGAGCATGCCGATGCTTTTGGGCAGAAGATCTATGGAATCGAGCCGGGTGCGCCGGCCAATACCAACATCCAGAAAATGATCGATTCTGGCGATTTCGATTTAAAGGACTGGGAACTGGTGGAATCGGGCGAGCAGGCCATGCTGGCGCAGGTCGAACGCGCCAGCAACGCCGGAAACGCGATCGTTTTCCTTGCCTGGGCACCGCATCCGATGAACGCGCAGTTCGATCTCACCTATCTTTCGGGCGGCGACGAATATTTTGGTGCGAACTATGGCGGTGCCGAAGTTTATACGCTTGCCCGTACGGGGTGGTCGGAGCAATGCCCGAACGCCGCAACCTTCTTCAAGCAACTCACCTTCACCGTTGAGATGGAGAATGTCCTGATGGGCGAGATCCTGGGAGGCGACGATGCCAAGGATGCAGCCAAGGCGTGGCTGAAGGAGAATCCTTCCGCATACGAACCATGGCTTGCCGGCGTCACGACGTTTGACGGCGAGCCGGCCAAGGAAGCTGTCGACGCAGAACTCGGACTCTGAGGAAGCCTCAAGTGCAGTCGCAACCGAATGTGCTGATCCTGATGGTGGATCAGTTGAACGGGACCTTCTTTCCAGATGGCCCCGCCGATTTCCTTCATGCCCCGCATCTGAAATCTCTGGCGAAGCGCTCCGTGCGCTTCGCCAACACCTATACGGCAAGTCCGCTTTGCGCACCGGCGCGGGCGTCGTTCATGTCGGGCCAACTGCCGAGCCGCACGCGTGTCTATGACAATGCCGCCGAATTTGCC
>CAYNED010000131.1:2682-7523 GCA_964396135.1 uncultured Neorhizobium sp. | reverse complement strand
GCAGCCGGTCCTCGCCGAGAAAACGGTTGATCAGCGTCGATTTACCGGCATTCGGGCGCCCGACGATGGCCACGCGCAGCGGCTTTGTCTCGTCATAGGCGGGCTCGAAATCCTCGTCTTCATCGTCGCCAAGCTCGGATGCCGAGATGCTGACATCGGTGACCGCCTCAGCGTCTTCGTCAGAAAACGCCCGCTCCTCGCCGATCGCCTCGACGATCGCATCGCGCAGGTCGATCATGCCCTGCCCGTGCTCGGCCGAAATCGGCACCGGCTCACCGAGACCCAGCGTATAGGCGTCGTAGAAGCCGCCGTCAGAGCCCTTGGCTTCCGACTTGTTGGCCACCAGCACCACCGGCTTGCCGCTGCGGCGCAAGAGTTCTCCAAAGGTCTTGTCGAGCGGCGTTAGGCCCATCTTGGCGTCGACGACAAAAAGGGTGAGATCGGCGTCGTCGATCGCCGTTTCGGTCTGCGCCCGCATGCGGCCTTCCAGCGTATCGGGTCCCGTCTCTTCCAGGCCGGCCGTATCGATGATGGTAAACCGCAAATCGACCAGCTTGGCGTCGCCCGGCCGGCGGTCGCGGGTGACGCCCGGCGTGTCGTCCACCAGCGCGAGCTTCTTGCCCACCAGCCGGTTGAACAACGTAGACTTGCCGACGTTGGGACGTCCGACGATCGCGACCGTGAAGCTCATGCTTTTCTTCCTTCAGCCCTTCCCTTACGGGACTTAGGGCGCCTTGCCGGATGCGGCGATGTTGTCGAGCATGATCTGCGCGCGGTTCGCCACGTTGCGGGGTGCCGCCGCATCGTCGGCGATCGCCTGGAACCACTCTTTGGCGCGCACCATGTCGCCGGCCTTGTAGGCGGAAAGCCCGAGCGCCTCACGCGCCGAGTTGCGCAGTGCATGATTGCCGCCCGTCAGGACCTCGGCTTCGGCAGAAACCTGCTCATAGGTGCCGGCGTCGATCAGCAACCAGGCCGACCGAAGTCGCGCCACGTCGCGCATGGCATCGGGGGCGGCAGTGCTGGCCGCAACGGCTGAGAAGGCGGATATGGCACCTTCCGTATCACCTTTTTGCGCCATCACGGCGGCCGCGCGCATCTGCGCCAGGACGGGATAGGAGCCGGTGCCGTCCTGCTCCAGCGCTTGGAACGCGGCGAGCGCCTCGTCATGCTTGTCTTGCGATGCGAGGTTCAGAGCCGCCAGGAAGCGATCGCCGGAGGCCGACGCGTTGTGGCTTTGCCAGTATTGATATCCGCGATATCCCGCGGTTCCCACGACGATCAGGATCGCGACCGCAATGATGATCTTGCCAAAGCGGCTCCAGACGGTTTTCAAGCGCTCCGAACGGAGTTCCTCGTTCACCTCACGGATAAAGCTGTCGTTGTCCTGCGCCATTCCTGTCTCCGGCCCCGAGGCCCATCACGTCCATTCATGCGGAAAGGCGCCTTCTAGCGCATTTTCCGCATGATGTAAGGGGTAGCGGCGGCGAATCTCAAACCGGCAGCGGCTGGACACCGATCAGCCAGACATGCAGGCGCCAGATAAAGAGGAGATAGACGACGAGCCCGATCACCGCGGCCAGCACGTCATAGCGCGCCGAAACAAACGGCCGTCGTACCAGTTCGCCGCTCCGCTCCCGCCGCTTGAGCGCAATTCGAAGGACGACACCCCAAGCCAGGAACCCTGCAAACAGGATGACGGAGGAGGTTTCGCCGTTGGCAAGCAGGTGAGCGAGCGCCCAGATCTTCACGGACAGCACCATCGGATGCTTGGTCTTGGTCGCGATATGCCCCGGCGGCATCAGGCTCGCCACGAGACAGATGATCGCGACCAGCATCAAAAGCGAAGTCAGATGCGCCATCCAGATCGGCGGTGTGTAGAGGATTCCTGTTTCCTGCCGTGCCTCGCCGAAGGCATGGAGCACAAGCGCCAGCGAGGCAATACTGGCAACCGTATAGCCAAGTTTCCACATGCGTTCGCCTCTCGCCGCGATGACGGTCGCTCGCCAACCCGGCGCAATCACGCGTGTCAGATGGATGGCGAAGAACAGGATGAGGCTGATGACGAGCAGGAGCATGGTCTCGAATGTCCTCCGTTGCGGGATGCGCGGCAGTTAACCACAAAACCGGCATCGCGCCAGCCTGTCCAAAGCTTTGCCGTATTCCCGACACAGAGGATGCCATCCCTTGATGAATTGTGGTGCCCATGTCCTTTCGTTTCGTCCTGTCTCTTTCGCTCGCCCTTTGCCTCCCCTCGGTCTCCATTGCCAATGAGGCGCCCAAGGCCCGGCAGCTTCTGCTGATCTCCTTTGATGGCGCCGGAGACAACACGCTTTGGCAGCGCAGCCGAGACTTTGCGAGAAACGCGGATGCCCGCTTCACCTATTTCCTCTCTTGTTCGCTGGTGATCGCCAAGGCGGATGCCGCATCTTACAAAGGGCCTGGCCGAAAGGCCGGCCGGTCGAATATCGGTTTTGCGCAGACGCGCGAGGAGGCCCGAACGCGCCTCGACCATGTCTGGCAGGCGCATCGCGAGGGTCATGAAATTGCCAGCCACACCTGCGGCCATTTTGACGGCGCCGACTGGTCGGTCGCCGACTGGACTGCCGAAATGGCAAAGTTTCGCTCCATCCTCGCCGACGCCTGGAAAGCAAACGGCGCGGCGCAAGACGAGCCCGAAGGCTGGCGAAACTTCGTCGAAAACGAAATTCACGGCTTCCGCGCGCCCTATCTCTCGGCTCCCGCTACGCTGTTTAAGGCCGAACGGCAGGCAGGTTTCCTATACGATGCAAGCACGGTGACCAGAAGCCCGGCGCTTCCGGAAGGAAAGGCAGGCGTCGTGCGCTTCGGCCTGCCGTTGATCCCCGAGGGGCCGAAGAGCCGGCCGATCATCGCGATGGACTACAACCTCTTCATCCGTCATTCCGCCGGCGTCGAGAACCCCAGCCGTTCCGCCGAGTTCGAGGAGCGAGCCTATGCAGCCTTCCGCGCAGCCTTCGACAAACAATACGAAGGCGAGCGCATCCCGCTTCAGATCGGCCTGCACTTCGTCAAGATGAATGATGGAGCCTACTGGCGGGCGATGGAGCGACTGGCAGAAGAGGTCTGCGGTCGCGAGGACGTTGCCTGCGTCACCTATCAAGAGGCGATGCGAGAGTTGCAGCCCGGCAGCGACAACGGCCCCTCAGGATTGTAGGCGAGGACGTTTTCCGGCCCAGGAGAATCTTTTCGCGTTCAAAATTAAGAACTTAAAGCTTTTTTCCATTCACGAACGTCCCCGGATCAGCCGGATACGCGACAATTGGGCGTGATCGGAAAGGGGCACCGGGTCGCGAACCGGGCTCGGTGCCGATGATGCTGCAGCAACTGCCGGGACAGCAGGGAACTTCCCGACAGATCAAGCAGCAGCCGGGGCAGGCGGAAAGCCTGAAACACCAACCCCTTGTATAAACCGCCTGCCCTCTCCCCTCAAAACCGTGCGGATTTTTCCGAGGCGGCGAAAACGGCTGTCTGCACCTCAGGTCGGCCGGTCTGCTTCCAGTTCACCACCCATGGCCTCACGCTCCAGATAATGCCGATCGATCTCGGGCAGCGGCTCGTCATCGATCGCCTTCTCGAAGGCGCGCAGGCGCTTGTAGATCGACAGGAGTTCAACGATCGTTGGCCAGGAAGAAACGAGATACTGGAACGAGGATGTCACCTGTCCAAAAGCACCGGAGATCTGGTTCAGCGCACCCAGCGAAATGCGGCCAGCGATGATCGACGGCGCCAGGATCAACAAGGAGAAGATGTTGTTGATCTGCAGGTAGAAGATCCGTGCGATGTTGAAATAAAGGTAGTGGAAATAGAGCGTGAAGTAGTTGCGACGGACATTGTCGAAGAGCTCGGCAACCGTCATCGGCTCCGCGCGATCCTCATGGTCCTCGCCATAGACAAGTTCCTTGCGATAGGCGGCCTCGACGCGCTGGTTGCGGAACTCCAGCCCGGGCAGCTTGATGCCGACCAATGCCATGAACAGCGTGCCAAACACCGACCAGAGTACCGCGGCGGTGACCAGCGGATAGGGAATCTCGCCGATCAGCGGCAACTCCGTGATGTTTGCCGATAGCCGCATCAGTACGGGCGTGAAGGCAATCAGCGTCATGACGGAGTCGATGAAGCTGACGCCTAGTCCCTCCACTGTGGTCGAGAAGCGCATCGTGTCTTCCTGAACACGCTGAGAGGCACCTTCGATCTTTCGCAGCTTCGCCCAGTGCGACATGTAGTATTCGTTCATCGCCGTGCGCCAGCGGAAGATGTAGTGGCTGACGAAGAAGCGGGTGATGACGGCCACCGCCACCGCCACCATCGCGATCCCCAGGAACACGCCGATCTGCCCGTAGAACTGCTCGGCCGTCACCGGCGCGGACTGCGACACGGCCTGCTGCACGAGGTCCCAGAAGGGACCGTACCAGTTGTTGATCGCGACACTCACCTGTACCTGGAAGTAGGTCGTAAAGAGAATGAGCGCTGATCCAAGGAGCGACCACATCTGCCAGCGATGCGGCTGATACCAGAACCAGAAGGCGGCAAAGATCAGCGTGACGAGACCAAAATAGATATAGAACCACAGGAAAGCGGGCGACCAGAAGGTCGAGATCCCGACCTCAGGCTGCGCATCGACCGCCACGGCCGGCGCTCCGAAAGCGGACCCCCATCCCTCCCCGACCGTATACCAGAAGACGATAGCGATCGCCGACCAGAGTGCGGCGGACAAGAAGAAGAGTTTTGGTTGCGGGAAGAATGACTTGAACACTTGGGCAGCACTCGTTTGCGCAGTTGTGGCCATGATCGGCTGTGGG
>CAYNED010000131.1:0-2582 GCA_964396135.1 uncultured Neorhizobium sp. | reverse complement strand
CTGCAGCCCATAGGCGGTCACCGCCATGAAGGTCAGGCCCAGGAAGAGACCGCCGACCAGCGCCCCGGCAACCGGCGGCAGAAGCACCGAACCGAGCACGCCGAGAGCCTCGAGTGCAATGCAGGCGGCGTAGGTGGCCTCCACCCCGACCCGCCGGACCAGCACGCGCCAGACAAAGAGTGACAGCGCAGCTGCCGTTCCGGTGATGAACCAGGCAAGCGTTTCCACCACCGGTCCCGCCGCCGTTGAACGGGCGATGGCCACGAGAAATGTCGCGGTGATGACATAGCCGAAGCCGAACAGACCGTAGGAAACTGTCACGAGCAGGAGCGGCTGCCGCCAGCGCAAGACCGGCTCCCGCAGCTTGCCGGCACCCGGTACCGGGCGCGGCAGCAACCGGTAAACGATCAACAGCACGAAGACGGCAAAAACCGCGCTGCCGATCCAGCTCAGCCGCCAGCCATGAGCACCATCGCCGGCCATCAGGTTGATGAGGAAGACGAAGGCGGATGAAAGGGCAATCCCGAAGCCGACACCGCCGAAATGGAGGAGCGGCACCTGTTCGTTCGCCACCGCGTGCGGCAGGACGAGCGACGAGGTGAAGATCATCGCAAAGGCACTGGCAAGACCCGCCAGGAGCCGGATCGCGAGGAAGGCGGGAAGGCTCGTCGCCGCCGCCATGGCAGCCAGCAATCCGGCTGTTGCTGCAAGCCCCAGAAGCGCGATCTTGCGCTCGCGCCCTTCGCCCCAGCCAAAGGCCGCCAGGATCGCGCCGAGCAGGTAGCCCACGAAGTTCGCCCCTGCGATCAGGCCGGCATCGGCGGCAGAAAGGGCAGCACCTTCCATCATGCCCGGCAGGATGGGCGTATAAACGAAACGCCCGAAGCCCATCGCCGCAGCCATCGCAAGTGCGCCGGCAAGGCCGATGAGAGCAGGAGACGTTTGTGGAGACTGGTAAGTAGCCATGCCGGCTTATGCCACCGCAGGTCGCGATTGAGCAAACGCGCAATGTTGATCAACCAATGCGGGGAGTTGATGCATCTCGTGCCATTGCAGGATGCACAGTTCCGCGCTGCCGCCACCGCTGCAGCCCAAGTCAAAAAGCGCAGGCTCGCATCTTTTGCCAGGAACCATGCGCGCAAACGTTTGTTCGGCGCCCGTCCCCAACACGAAGGAGAGAACGATGTTCTATACCGACGGAAAACTTCAATATCCCGTCCGAGTCGAAACCCCCGATCCCCTGTTCGCACGCGCCCTGCAACAGGCGATCGGCGGTGTCGAAGGTGAGATTCGCGTTGCCATGCAGTATTTCTTCCAGGCTTGCGGCGCGCGCGGCAATCCCAAATTCCGTGACCTTCTGATGAACACTGCGGCGGAAGAACTCGGCCACATCGAGATGCTTGCCACGGCGGTCGCAATGAACCTTGAAGGCGCGCCACTCAGCATGAAAGAAGAGGTCGCGGCCGACCCGATCGGTGGTGCCGTACTTGGCGGCTTGAACCTCAAGAATCTCCTTTCCGCTGGACTTTCTGCAATGCCGGTCGATTCCGACGGCGTCCCATTCGATATGTCGCATATCTATGCCAGCGGTAACATCGCCGCCGATATGACCGCCAACGTCGCAGCAGAATCAACGGGCCGCGTCCTGGCGGTGCGCCTCTACAATATGACCAATGATCCAGGCATGAAGGACATGCTTTCCTTCCTGATCGCCCGCGACACTATGCACCAGAACCAGTGGATGGCTGCGCTGGAAGAACTCGGCGGCGCAAGCGGCGCGTTTCCGATCCCCAACAGCTTCCCGCAGGAAAAGGAAAACCAGGAATTCAGCTATTCCTTCCTCGGCTTCACCCTGGGAGACGACAACCCTGCGCCCGGCCGCTGGTCGGAAGGCAGCTCCATCGATGGAAAGGGCGACTTCAAGCCGGTTCCTATGGCACCACTCGGGCAGAAGCCGGTTCTCGGCCCGGCAAAACCAAACAGCGGCGCTCAGAAGGAACAGATGTAACAAGCTATCAGGAAACGAGGGCGGCAGATCCGCCGCCCTCGCCCCGGTTCCCACCCCATTCATCCGAACGGCCGGTTATCCACAGGCGTGCATCCCGCAGGCAAGCTCCGCTGTCTTGATGTGGAACATTTGCGGCACACGGTAGATCGGTCGAACTCACAGTTCAGACTTCGTTTACCAGAACTTGCCTTGTCCGGCTGATCGGTGAACCTATCCTCCCCTCCTGCTTTAAACAGAAGCAGTCGATAGATTCGACCCAGGCGACATGAGGTCGCCGGTGGCGGTCGGGCATGATGCCCAGCCGCAACCAACGCCCTCCGCGGCGTGGCAAAATCCGGCGAGACCCTGTTCAATGACTGGACAGGCCGCCGGAGCCCGCCCGCTCCGACACTTAAAGCGGCTCTTACTCGGCCAGCGTCAGGATGAGAGGCCCGTTACGCGTCGCGACGATCGTATGCTCGTATTGAACGGTTGGCGCTCTCGGCTCGCTGTAAAGTGTCCAGGGGTCGCCATTGCCGCCGTCCTCGGCCCAGTCGGCACCGAGCGAGAGGAACGGCTCGATGGTGAACACCAA
>CAYNED010000130.1:0-7644 GCA_964396135.1 uncultured Neorhizobium sp. | reverse complement strand
CATCGGTGTTGGCTACGACGAAATCGACGCCTTCCAGCCCGGCCGAGATCATGTTGTTGACAGCATTGCCGCCGCCACCGCCGACGCCGAAGACGGTGATCCGTGGCTTCAGCTCGGTGATATCGGGCTTTTGCAGCTTGATAGTCATTTTACCCGTTCCTTCTCACTTTGGCCGCATCGCCGCCGGCCGATTTGTCGCAACTTCTTCAGACGCCGCCCTCATGGGCGGTTGGTCAAAAACTTTCCTTCAGCCACTGGCCCATGCGGGACAGTCTGCCGTTGCCATTGCCGAGGGAGGCGATCAGGCCACCCTGCGACGCATGCGTTTCCATGTCCGCGACCTGCGGGTAGATCATCAATCCAACTGCAGTTGAAAACGCCGGGCCCTTTGCGGCAACAGGCAATCCGGACACGCCCATGGGCCGCCCGATGCGGACATTGCGCGCCAGGATACGCCGTGCCGTTTCCGGCAGGCCTGTCAGCTGGCTGGCGCCACCTGTCAAAACGACGCGCTTGCCGACAACCGGGCTGAAGCCCGATGCCTGGATGCGGTCGCGGATCAATTCAAGCGTTTCTTCGATGCGGGCGCGCACAATGCGTGTGACGAGCGCACGAGGCACCTGCGTCGGCTGGTCACGATCGTCCTCGCCGATCGGGGGAATGGAGATGAGTTCACGCTCGTCTGCACCGTTAGGAAGCGCCGAGCCATGGACGACCTTAAGGCGCTCGGCATCGTCGATGCGTGTGGAGAGCCCGCGCGCGAGATCGGTGGTAACGTGATGTCCACCCAGCCCAATGGCATCGGTATGGACCAGCTTTCCTTCGGCAAAGACGGAAATTGTCGTGGTGCCACCGCCCATGTCGATTGCGGCGCAGCCCAGTTCGACCTCATCGTCGACAAGAGCGGAAAGCCCGCTCGCATAGGGCGTCGCAACCATGCCCTCGACCGAGAGGTGAGCGCGATTGACGCAGAGTTCGATATTCTTGAGCATGGCGCGTTCGGCCGTCACCACATGCATGTCGACCCCCAGCACGTCGCCGAACATGCCAAGCGGATCGCGGATGCCGCGCTCGCCATCAAGCGAATAACCCGTCGCCAGGGAATGGAGGATCGCCCGATCCTGGCGCTGCGATTGCTGGCTGGCCGAGATCAAGACCCTGCGAAGATCAGCCCCCTGAACCTCTTGACCGCCAAGATCGATGGTGGCGGTGTAGACGTCACTTGCAAGTCGGCCAGCGGAAATATTGACGATCAGGCTATCGACGGTAATTCCCGCCATGCGTTCGGCAGCATCAACGGCAAGCCGCACGACGCTTTCTGCCGCATCGAGATCCGCAATCACACCGGATTTGACGCCACGCGAACGCTGATGGCCGATGCCGATGATCTCGACATTGTGCGTGCGACCCGGCAGCACCAGGCTTTCCTGGCGCGGCGTCAGGCGGCCGATCATGCAGACAACCTTGGTCGAACCGACATCCAGAACGGACACGACGTGGCTGCGCTTTGAGGAGAGCGGCTTCAGGCGCGGCAGGAAGTCGGAGGAACCGAACAGGCTCATGATGCCACTCCCGCTTTCTTGAGAGCCTTGGTCCGCGCTTCGAGGGCTTCCTTGCGACGATCCATTGCCCCGGCCGTCAGCTGGACAGTGGTGCGGTCTTCAAGACGCAGATCGACGGCAGCAATGTCTCGATCGAGGACACCCTGCTCTGCTTCGAAGCGAGACAGGACCGCGAGAGCCTTGTCGACGTTGTGCTCGGGAAGCTTCAGGACCACGCCTGTATCGAGATGCAGATCCCAACGACGCCCTGCAACGCGAACATAGGCACGGACGCGATCTTTAAGCTCCGGCCAGCCAGCTAGCTCCTGCACGAACGAGGCCGCAGCAGTTTCGGCGTCACGTCCTACGAAGAGCGGCAGGGTCGCGAACTTGCTGTCGCGCAGCGGTGCGATGATTTTGCCGTCGCGCTCGATCAGCGATAGCTCGTCCCCGTGCTGCCAGATCCCGAAGGCCTGACGCTCTCGAAGCATGACCTCGATGGTCTTCGGATAGACCTTACGGACTTCCGCATATTCGACCCAAGGAAGCTGAGCAAGTTGCTTGCGGGCAGCCTCGATATCGAGCGCCACTAGAGACGTGGTGCCATCAAGACCAAGAAGCTGCAGGATGTCGATCTCGGATGTCTGATCATTGCCGGAGACCCGAACATCTTCGATGGCGAAGCCCGCCGACGCAGTCACCGACTGGGCGACCACTTCCGTATGGCCACCGACCGACATCCCATAGAAGCCGACAGCCGCAAGAAAGGCAAAGGTGGAAACTGTCCCGACATGACGCGGAATATAGATGCGACCGGTTGCAAGACTAACCGCGAAGCGCACGATCCGACGCAGCGGCCGCGGCAGCACACGACGGTCATCGACGCCCGCAAAGGATGCCGCCGCCACACGGGCAGACCGACCCGGAATTTTGCCGCTCAACGCAAACACGATGCGTCCTCCACCATCCAACGAACAAGCTCACCAAACGTATAACCGGCGTGAGCCGCCATCTCGGGCACCAGCGAGGTCGGGGTCATCCCCGGCTGAGTGTTGACCTCCAGCCAGATGATCTCGCCGTTTTCGGTGAAGCGGTCGTCGTAGCGGAAGTCGGAGCGACTCACGCCGCGGCAGCCCATCGCCTGGTGCGCCTTGAGTGCGTAGGATTGAATGTTTTGGTAAACATCCGGTGAAATTTCCGCTGGCAGGATATGCTTGGAGCCACCCGCCACATACTTGGCATCATAGTTGTAGAAGCCGTGACCGAGGGGCACGATTTCGATGATGTCGAGAACCTGATCGCCCATGACGGCGCAAGTCAGGTCGCGACCACCGATATAGCGCTCGACCATGACTTCGTCGCCGTAATGCCATTCGTCCGAGGCGAGGATCTGCGGCGGATGCGACTGATCCTGCTGAACGATCACCACGCCGAAGGAAGAACCTTCGCGCACCGGCTTCACCACATAAGGCGGATCGATCGGATGCTGATTGCCAATATCGAAGCGACTCATCACCCGCGCCTCAGCAACAGGTATCCCGGCAGCCTTGGCCACGTGCTTCGCCTGCCCTTTGTCCATCGAAAGGGCGGAGGCGAGAACACCGGAGTGCGTATAGGGAATCTGCAGATATTCCAGCACGCCCTGAATCGTGCCGTCTTCGCCGTAGGGACCATGCAAAGCATTGAAGGCAACGTCCGGACGAAGGTCGGACAACACAGCGGCGACATTGCGATCGACGTCAACAGCCGTGACCCGATAGCCTTCCGCTTTGAGAGCATCAACGCAGGCGCTTCCCGAGGACAGGCTGACGGGCCGCTCGGAGGAAAAACCTCCCATCAGAACAGCCACATGCTTGCCACTCATCGACGACCTCCGGAAAAAGAACGCATCCATGCCACAGTTTGCTTGCGTCAGGCTGGCTCCACTTCTGGGCCGCCTCCCTCGCTGATCCCATACTGCCGCGATATGGTTAATGAACCGTTTACTTTCGTTAACTCGCGCCAGATTGTGCTGATAATTCAAACAGGCAGCAGGCCTCGCTAGACTTGATTCAACACAATAAAAAAGGCTGCCAACCCGCTGGGATGCCAACCTTTTTATTCAACATCATCGGTGGAAGCGGCTAGTCTGCGGTCACGCCCTGGAAAGGACGGACCTCGCGCCCGGGCATAAATATGCCGAGCCGCTTAATTTCCCACTGCAGTTTGATTCCCGCGTTTTCGAAGACCCGCTGCCGCACCATCTCGCCCAGATATTCCAGATCATACCCGCTGGCATGGCCTGTATTGATCATGAAGTTGCAGTGGAGCGAGGACATCTGTGCGCCGCCACAGACCAACCCACGGCAACCGGCCTCGTCGATCAGCTTCCAGGCGGAGTGGCCTTCTGGATTCTTGAAGGTCGAACCACCCGTCTTTTCCTTGACGGGTTGCACGGTTTCGCGATGCTGGCGAACAGCGTCCATCTCCTGACGGATCTTTGCGCGGTCGTCAGCGTATCCCTCGAAGACGGCATGGGTGAAGATCATGTCGGCCGGAGCGTTCGAATGCCGATAGCTATAGCCCATGTCAGCCTTGCTCAGGACATGCCTTTGTCCGCTTCGATCCACCGCATGAACCTCGACCAGGCGGTCCACCGTCTCGGTGCCGTTCGCGCCGGCATTCATGCGCAACGCGCCGCCGATGGAGCCGGGGATGCCATAGTAGAACGCAAAGCCACCGATGCCGTTGTCCATCGCCATGGCGGCAACATGTTTATCAGGGCAGATGGCGCCAGCCCGGATTCGGTGCTCCCCCATGAGATCGACCTGACCGAATCCCTTGGCCGAAAGCCGCAGAACCACGCCAGGGATCCCGCCATCGCGCACAAGCAGGTTGGAACCTACCCCGACAACCGTCAGCGGAACATCATCCGGCAGGATCTTCAGGAAAGTGGCCAGATCATCGACGTCGTGCGGCTGGAACATCAGCTCCGCAAGCCCACCGGCCTGAAACCAGGTGACGCGATCCATCGGCGCGTCCGGCGTCAGCCGTCCGCGCAGGTCCTTGACGCCCTGCCCGAGCGACGCCAGCAGTTTTTCCCCGTTCACCTGTTTCATGCCTACTGCCTCGAAATGCTTTCCAATTCCTTCGGCAGTACCGCTGCCCATTGGGTGATATTGCCAGCCCCCAGAAGAATCACGAAATCACCCGGCTTCGCAAGGCCCGCGACAATTGGCGCCAACTCCGAAGGTCCGCTGATGAAGCGCGCGTCCCGATGGCCTCCGGCGCGGATCTGCGCTACCAAGGACTCCGAATTGATGCCATCGATAGGCTCCTCGCCGGCAGCATAAACCGGTGCCAGAAGAATGCTGTCGGCGTCATTGAAGCAGGTCGAGAAATCGTTGAAGAGGCTCGAGAGCCGCGAAAACCGATGGGGCTGGTGGACGGCAATAATGCGCCCTGAGCACGCCTCGCGGGCTGCCTTCAGCACCGCCTTGATCTCCACCGGATGATGCCCGTAGTCATCGAACACGGAGACCCCGTTCCAGGTGCCGGTCAGCGTGAAGCGCCGCTTGACGCCTCCAAAGGCGGCCAGACCCTTGCGGATATTGTCCTCCGAGATCCCAAGCCGGTTGGCCACAGCGATCGCAGCGGTGGCGTTCGAGATATTGTGACGGCCCGGCATCGGCAAGGCCAGGTCCTTGAACTCGAAAACCCTGCCGGTACGGCGGCGTCGGATCTCCACGTCGAAGATCGCCTTCGTGCCTTCCATCCGGACATTGGAGAAGCGTGCGTCGGCTTGCGGGTTTTCACCATAGGTGACGATCTTGCGATCCTCTATCCGCCCAACCAGCGCCTGCACCTCCGGATGGTCGATGCAAAGGACGCCGAAGCCGTAGAAAGGGACGTTCTCGACGAACTGGCGGAAGGCCGCGCGCACGGCGTCGAAGCTGCCATAGTGGTCGAGATGTTCCGGATCGATATTGGTGACGACGGCCACGTCAGCCGGAAGCTTCAGGAAAGTGCCGTCTGATTCGTCGGCTTCGACAACCATCCACTCGCCCTCGCCCATACGGGCATTCGTGCCGTAGGCGTTGATGATGCCGCCGTTGATGACGGTCGGATCAAGCCCTCCGGCATCCAGAAGGGTGGCAACCATCGAGGTCGTAGTCGTCTTGCCGTGCGTGCCGCCGATGGCGATCGCATTCCGGAAACGCATCAGTTCGGCCAGCATTTCCGCACGTCGGACGATGGGCAGCGACTTTTCACGGGCGGCAACCAGTTCCGGATTGTCCTTCTTGATCGCAGTCGAGACGACCACAACTTCGGCATCTCCCAAGTTGTCGGCGACGTGGCCAACAAATACGGGAATGCCCTTGTCACGCAGGCGCTGAACATTGGCACCGTCCGACTGGTCCGAACCCTGCACCCGATGGCCGAGATTATGCAGCACCTCGGCAATGCCGCTCATGCCGATCCCGCCGATGCCGATGAAATGAACGAGCCCGATGGCCTTCGGCATCTTCATGGATGCGCTCCTTTATATTCCTGTACCGTCTGACGCGCGGAAATAGACACAACCAGGTCAGCGAGCAAGGCTGCAGCGTCCGGACGGCCAGTCTGTTTCGCAGCCGTTGCCATTGCCTGCAGGCGTTCGGGCTCCTTCATCGCAGCCGAGATCAGCTGCGCCAGGCGCTCCGGCGAAAGCTCCGACTGCGGCGTCACCTCCGCGCCGCCCTTGGCCACGAGTGCTGCAGCGTTCGCGGCCTGATCGTGATCGAGCGCATGAGGATAAGGCACCAGAAGCGAAGGACGACCGATCACCGCAATCTCCGAGACGGTCGAGGCACCGGAGCGGCAAATGACGAGATGGGCCGCAGCGAGGCGTTCCGCCATATCACCAAAGAAAGGAGAGACCTCTGCGGGCACGCCAATCGTGCGATAAGCCTGCGTAACCGCCGCCGAATCATCGCTACGCGCCTGCTGTGTGACATTGAGCCGAGCGCGATCAGCCGGCTCGAGCAAAGCGACCGCAGCAGGGATGGCCTTGGAAAAGAACTGGGCTCCCTGGCTGCCGCCAAAGACCAGAAGCCGGAACTCCTGGGCATCGGTTGATGGGCGGTAGACGGTCTTTGCCGCCTCGAGCACCGCCGGTCGCACCGGGTTTCCGGTGATCACCGTCTTGCCCGCATAGGTTCCGCTACCCTCCGGCAGGAAGCCGCCTGCAATTGCCTGGACACGGCCGGCGAGCGCCTTGTTGGCGCGCCCCATGACTGCATTCTGCTCGTGGATGATCGAGGGTACGCCCATCGACGCGGACGCCAGCAGGGGCGGCACTGTCGGATAACCGCCAAAGCCCACCACTGCGATGGGCTTCAGGCGCGCGATCAATCGTCGGGCGGTACGGAGCCCGGTCCAAAGCTTCCAGCCGGTCATCAGCAGCGCGATCGGGTTCTTCGAAGCCAAGGTGGCCGACGGAACGACGTGAACTTCATCGGCCGGGAACGTGCCGGCAAACCGTTCGGCACGGCTATCGGTGATGAGGTGGACGGCATAGCCACGCGCTCGCAGCTCATGACCAAGCGCTTCTGCTGGAAACAGATGACCGCCGGTTCCGCCAGCTGCGAGAAAGATAATGCCCTTGCTCATCATGCTACTCCGCCGGAACACCGGTGGCGACGCGGAAGAGACTACGTTCCTGCGCCCGCTTCTCCGGGCGGTGTCGCGTGAGCGCGAGGATGAAGCCCGCGGTGACGCAGATCGCGATCATCGACGAGCCGCCATAGGAAATGAGTGGCAGCGTCATGCCTTTGGCCGGCATCAATTCCAAGTTCACACCGACATTGATCATCGACTGAATACCGATCTGCAGGACGAGCCCGGCGACGGCAAAGCGGTTGAAGTCATTGCGCTCCTTGAACGCGTGGCTGAGACCGCGCAGCACGATGAACGCAAAGATCGCCACCAGCAGCATGCAGAACAGGATCCCGAATTCCTCTGCCGCAACGGAGAAGATGAAGTCCGTGTGGCTGTCGGGAATGATGCGCTTGATGATACCCTCGCCTGGGCCCTGGCCGAACCAGTCACCCCGGATGATCGCCTCGCGGGCCGTGTCGACCTG
>CAYNED010000129.1:1421-7649 GCA_964396135.1 uncultured Neorhizobium sp. | reverse complement strand
CCATGACAACATCGCCTTCGGTACACCCGACGCAACCAATGATGCCGTTCGCGCTGCAGCCATCGCCGCCCAGGCCGACGAGTTCATCGCCAGGCTTGAGCAAGGATATGATACGCCGGTGGGCGAGCGCGGCATCACGCTTTCCGGCGGACAGCGCCAGCGGATCGCCATCGCTCGCGCCATATTGAAAGACGCGCCCGTTTTGCTTCTCGACGAGGCGACATCGGCATTGGACGCGGAAAGCGAGACGCTGGTGCAAAAGGCGCTCGATGGGCTGATGACGGACCGGACGACGCTGGTCATCGCCCACCGTTTGGCAACCGTGCTGAAGGCCAACCGCATCCTGGTGATGGACGAGGGTCGCATCGTCGAGGAAGGCACCCACCAGAGCCTGATCGCCAAGGGGGGCCTCTACGCTCGCCTGGCACGCTTGCAATTCCACGACATCGAGCGCGACGCCGTCAGCGCTCTGTGAGCTTCAGCTCGATGCGCCGGTTCTGATTGCGAACCTCCGGCGTTTCGCCTTCCGCAATCGGCTGAAATTCGCCAAAGCCGGCGGCAACCAGCCGGTTCGCCGGCACGCCCTGAGAGATCAGGTGCTTCACCACGGATGTCGCTCGGGCAGAAGAAAGCTCCCAGTTGTCGCGGTAGCGCCCCGTCCCGCTCAGAGGCGAGTTGTCAGTATGTCCGTCCACTCGTAGGACCCAGTTGATCTCCGGCGGGATTTCCCGCGCCAGCTCCAGGAGAGCAGCCGCGAGTTTGTCCATCTCCGCACGTCCCGCATCATCAAGCTCGGAGCCGCCGACGGGGAAGAGAACTTCGGACTGGAAGACAAAGCGGTCGCCGACGATGCGAATGTTTTCCCGGTCCGAGAGGATCTCGCGCAGGCGCCCGAAGAAATCCGAACGATAGCGGTTGAGTTCCTGCACCCGCTGCGCCAGCGCAACATTCAAGCGCCGGCCGAGATCGGCGATCTGTGCCTGCGATGACTGGTCCTTCGCCTCCGAAGCCTGCAGTGCTTGCTCCACCGCCGCAATCTGCGCACGCAGAGCAGCAATCTGCTGGTTGAGGAGCTCGATCTGGTTCATTGCGCGAGCGCTAACCTGCTGCTCTTCATTCAGTTGGTCAGTTAGTTCCCCTACACGAGCGTTTGCCGCATCGCTGCTTCCAGCACCTTGCTCAAGCAGCGACTGCAGCCGGCTTCGTT
This sequence comes from uncultured Neorhizobium sp., assembly GCA_964396135.1. Taxonomy (GTDB): domain Bacteria; phylum Pseudomonadota; class Alphaproteobacteria; order Rhizobiales; family Rhizobiaceae; genus Neorhizobium. Next base: position 6,442 of record CAYNED010000129.1, on the reverse strand, counting down.
CGCTTTCGGAGGAAGCAAGCGAGGACTGAAGATTGGCAAGCGTATCCTCCAGATCCTGCGCATTGCCCTTTTCCAGCGCCAGCAGTTGTGTCAGTTCCGCGATCTGGCTGTTCAGCCGATTGAGAACTTCGTCACGTCCCGTGATCTCGCGGCTGAGAATGAACTGCGCCAGCACGAAGACCGTCAGCAGGAACATGATTGCGAGCAGAAGCGTAGAAAGCGCATCCACGAAGCCGGGCCAGTAGTCTACCCCGCGCTCCCGGCGACGGTTCTTGACAAGCGCCATTCCTTATTTGCTCCCGATCTTCTCGGAAAGCCGGTCCAGCGTGCGCCGCAGGGCCTTGGCCTCTTCCTGCTGCGCCTCGATCCAGTCACGCAGCATCTGCTGCTCGTTGCGCATGTTCTTCACCAGCCCCTGGATACCTTCCGCGAGGTTCGCCATCGCCGACAGCGACTTCTCGTTCTGGCCACCATCTGTTGCCTTGGCCTGTGCCGCGGTCAGCTTGCGCAACTGGTCCATCAGGGCCTTCATCTCCTCCGAAGAGCCGGCCAACGCACCGGCACCCGCCGTGGGCGCAAGATCGAAGCCGACGTCGGTAACGGAAGAGAGCCAATTCTCAAGCTCGGTATAAAAGCGGTTTTGTGCACGCCCCGCCTGGATATCGAGAAAGCCGAGGATCAAGGAGCCGGACAGGCCCAGCAACGAGGACGAAAAGGCCGTGCCCATACCCGCAAGCGGGGCCGTGAGCCCACTCTTCAACGCAGCAAGCACGTCATTCGTGTCACCGCCATTGGGGTCGAGCGTCTGGATGACGGTGCTGATCGAACTGATCGTCCCGATCAGGCCCCAGAATGTTCCAAGCAACCCGAGAAACACGAGAAGCCCGATCAGGTAGCGCGAAATCTCCCGGGACTCGTCCAGCCGTGTGCCGATCGAATCGAGGATGGAGCGCTGCGATGACGGCGACAGCGACATGGTCTGCCGCCGGCCAATCAAGGCCCGCATCGGCGCCAGAAGCCTCGGCTCACGCCCGACCTTGTCGGCACTTCCGGCCGCGCGATACGAGTTGAACCAGCGAACCTCGGGAATGAGGCTGACAACCTGGTTGAAGACAAGCACGATGCCGATGATCAGGACGCCGAGGATGAAGCCGTTCAACCCGGGATTCGTCATGAAGGCACTGTGCGCCTGCCGGTAAAGAATAGCGGCTATGAACCCGACCAGGATGAGGAAGATGAGCATCGTCCACAGAAAGGGGACGGGATTGGAGAGTTTGTGGCTGTAGCCGCCGCGGCTCGTTTCCGACTCATCCAGATCGTCCACTCTCGCATTCACCATGTCGTGACTCGGCCTCCGGTACTGTTTGGCCGGAGGCTAGTGGAAAAATGCGACGAATTGAAGTGCCGAAGCGCCCACAACCACTTGCGCGGAGCGCCTTTGCTGCCTCAGCGGGTCGGCACGGGCCGATTGACCACCTCAAGCAGCGCCTTCTGGATATACTCGTTGCCGGCAACAATGTTGCGGCTCTCGAAGATCTGGGTGGAGCCCTTCATGTCGCTGGCAAAACCGCCGGCCTCGCGGATCAGCACCAGACCTGCTGCCACGTCCCAAGGAGAAAGATCCGCCTCCCAGAAGCCGTCCAGGCGCCCTGCTGCCACATATGCGAGATCGAGTGCCGCGGCGCCGAAGCGACGCATGCCTGCGACTTCCCCCATGACATGGCGAAGCTCCACGAGGAACTTGCCGTGATTGCTGCGGCCCAGATGCGGAACGCCGCAGCCGATGACGCAGTCCGAGAGCGTACGGCGGGCTGCCACGCGCAGGCGCCGGTCGTTGAGGAAGGCCCCGCCGCCGCGTTCAGCGGTGAAGAGTTCGTCAGTCGCCGGGTTGAAGATGACGCCTGCGACGATCTCGCCATTGCGCTCAAGCGCGACCGAGACGGCAAACTGTGGGATCCCGTGAAGGAAGTTCGTGGTGCCGTCGAGCGGGTCCACGATCCAGCGGTGCGCGCCATCCGTGCCGATCTCCTCGCCGCCCTCTTCACCCAGGAAGCCGTAGGTGGGGCGCGCCTTCATCAGCTCGTCCCGTACGATCTTCTCCGCCTTCAGGTCCGCCTGGGAGACGAAGTCGCTGGGTCCCTTGACCGAGACCTGCAGGTTCTGCACCTCGCCGAAATCGCGCGAAAGCGATTTGCCGGCCTTGACGGCAGCCTGAACCATGACGTTGAGAAGAGCGGAACGAGCCATGCAGGGAAATCCTTGAAGTGCGGACGCTTGCCGCGCATTCGACTGCGGCAGGACAGATGTCATAGCCAATGCAATGATGGGCGGCTTCAAGACCACAAAATGCGGGCAAGTTCAAGTCTCCCACGGCAGCAGACGCCGGAAAGAAGCCGCAGCCATGTTGCCTGCAGCGATCGTTTTCCTCAACGGCGTCGGCGGAATGCTACTCGTTGCGCCGGAAGCGGTTCGCCGCCTCGATCGCCTTCTTCTGCTGTTCTTCGTTGATGCCGAGGAAGAAATCCTCAAGCTCCGGGTCTTTCAGACCTGCCCGACGCGATAACACATACCACTTGGCCGCCTCGACGGGATCGGGACGAGTGCCGAGCGCATTGACGTAAAGATGCGCCAGCTTGTTCTGCGCAACCACATTGCCGCGAAGGGCAGCAGTTCGCAGCCAGTGGAAACCCTCGTCGAAGTTTCGCTCGCCGCCCACGCCGTTGACGAGCCAGATGCCCATGTCGAGTTGTGCCGTGTCGAACCCGGCCTTTGCCGCCCGTTCCAGCCAAACCCGCGCCTTTGCCTTTTTCTCTTGAGGCACATCGCTCACCGCGACATAAAGCTGCGCCACGGCATATTGAGCATCTGCCAGCCCCTGTTCAGCCGCCTTCTCGTAGAATGGCAGCGCGAGCTTCAAGCCTTTCTCGCCGGGATTATCTGAAATGAGTATCTGCCCCCAGTTGAACTGTGCAGAAGCATTGCCGGCCTCCGCAGCCTTGCGCATGTACTCATCGGCCTTCGTCTTGTCCCGTTCTACGTTTCGCCCGGACATCAGCAAAAGCGCGTACTGGAACATCGCCGCCGGATCACCGCGCTCGGCGGCCTGACCATACCAGAAGGCGGCACCCTTCGGGTCGCGCTTGATGCCAAGACCCTTGGTCATCATCTCCGCCACCAGCGTCTGGGCCGCGGCATCACCCTGCTGCGCACGCGGCAAGGCCTTCTCGAGCGCCGTTACATAAAGCCCTCGCTGATAGGCACCATAGGCTTCGTCGACCGGGCCTTCATAGGGTTTCTCGGGTGGCGCTGGCGGAAGCGTCACGCCCATGCGCTGGTAGAGTTGCACCCCACCGGAAGGAACAATACCGTCTGGCTGGCCCTCTGTCTCGCCGCCACCCTCGACCCGTCCTCTCTTCATCGGCTCAGCCACGGGGTCGAGTGGCCGCGTAACCGCCCTCTCGGACTGTTGAGCAAGCGCAGGGGCGATGATTAGACGGTCGGCAAGCGCTGTCGCCAAGAACAGGGTGCCGAGACTGCAGAAAAGAGGGATTGACCGCATATGGCCATCAAGCCTCAAACCGTGGCGCTTTTTCGTCCAGAAGGGCATTCGCAACGGCAACCGCGGCGCCGGCACCCTCGGGATGATCGAAAACGGCCGTGCGCAGTGCCACGAATTCGGCACCGGTCTCGCAAACAGCAGCCACCGAGGAGACGTCGTTGCCGCCCATGACGATGCAGGGGATTTCGACCATCGAAGCCCACCACTCGCCCAGCCCGAGGTTCTTCGGATGCGGCTCCGCTTTGATGTCTCCCTCCAGCTTGCCGAAGAAGATGTAGTCCGGCTGCGCCTCACCGATCTCCAGCGCGCGATGGCGGTCGGAAGCGCCGCCCGCACCCACGATCATCTTTGGCGTGTGCTTGGCAAGCGTATCGTGCAGATCTTCAGCGCGCCCTTCGAAGTGCAGGCCGTCGGCCTTGGCGCGACCGGCAATTCGACTGTCGCCGGCAATTAGCGCCGCGGCACCATGAGCCTGAACGATCGGCACCAGGCGCTCTGCCACGATCTGGAACTGCTGGTCGTCGCGGCCGTATTGCGGGAGAATGACTGTCGCAACGTCACCCGCTGCAAGCGCCTCTTCAAGCTGCGCAGCCTGCTGGTCGACGTCGTCATTCGACGGCAGGATCAAGACGAGTCGGCAACGGTTGTCGGGTTCGCTCATGGTGTTTCCTGTTCGGCCGATTTATGAGACGAGTACCGTCCCCTCCCCGTTCGATAGACCGGACCGATACTTGGATCAACTGCCCCTCATGCATCTGGATTTCATCTTCTTCGCCGCAGCCATCCCGGCCGTCGTTCTCGTCGGGCTGTCCAAGGGAGGTTTCGGAGGCGCGTTTGCGTTGATGGGCGTGCCGCTTCTGGCGCTGGTGGTCGATCCGCTTCAAGCCGCGGCGATCTTTCTGCCGATCCTCATCGTGATGGACATCGTCGCGCTGTGGGCATGGCGCGGCTACAACGACAGGCGCACCCTGATGATGATCCTGCCGGGAGGTATCCTGGGCATCGGCCTCGGCTGGGCGACCTCGGCCTATGTCTCACCGGACGCCCTCAAGTTCGTCATCGCGGTGTCGACGATCGTGTTTGCGGCTCGCTATTTCTATCAAGTCTACGGGCCTCGGACTGCGGCAGAGGAAGCGCCCAGAGAGCATCGCCCCGTTGCGGCAACGGCCTGGGGCACCCTATCCGGTTATGCGAGCTTCGTCGCCCATGCAGGTGGCCCACCTTTCCAGATCTATACCTTGCCGCTCAAGCTCGACCCCAAGTCCTACACAGGCGCGAGCGTGCGCTTCTTCGCGCTGGTCAATGCCATAAAGCTGATCCCCTATTTCGCTCTTGGCGCCCTGGATACCGAAAACCTCGTCGCATCCGCCACCCTGTTCCCCGTGGCGCTGGTGGCAACCATGGCGGGCGCCTGGATCATCCGTCATCTGAAAACGGAGGTCTTCTATCCCCTGACCTACGG
>CAYNED010000129.1:0-1321 GCA_964396135.1 uncultured Neorhizobium sp. | reverse complement strand
CATGACCCGACCGGATCCTTTCGCCGCCATTGCAGATCCCAACCGGCGACACCTGCTGGAGGAGCTTCGGCGCGCTCCCAAGACTGTCAATGAATTGGCGCAAGGCTTGCCGATCAGCCGACCGGCGGTGTCCCAGCATCTCAAGGCTTTGCTTGATTGTGATCTGGTAACTGTCAGCAATGTCGGAACGAGACGGGTCTACTCCATCCACAACAGCGGCTTCGACAGGCTGAACCTTTGGCTCGATCAGTTCTGGTCGTGACCTTCACGGCCACGGCCAGACTGCTTCCGTTGAATTGAGTGAGCCGCTCTACTGCCCCTACTCTGTTATACGGGGCCGCGGCAGGACATGGTCCACGGGCCTCAGTGACGCGTGGATGACTTCAGACGCTCCATCTGGTCTTTGAGACGAAGCTTGCGGCGCTTGATGTCGGCGATTTCCCGATCGTCGGCAGAGGGAGATGACAAAACGGTCTGCAACTCGTCTTCGAGAGCACCATGTTTTTGTTCGAGCGACGCAATATGAGCCTGAATGGTCATGTGGCAAGTCCTCCTTGACAAACCTATCCCCGGCCATCCCTTGGCCAAAGGCTTCAGGTTTACGAAGGAAGTGTGACACGATCGGTCCCCTTTGTCGAAGGTCAAATCGTGTTTTGAACGAGGCAAATTCATGGCCTGGCATAACTTCCAGTTAATGCCGTTTGGTGGTAGGAGCTTGCGCACATTGCCGGCGATGGGCAGAGGTGAATTCGAATGGGGACAGCGATGATGGCGGACCAGGAACAGGCGGATATTCGGCTGGCGCTGGCAAGGCTTAGACAAGAGCATGAAGACTATGATTCCGCCATCAACGCGATGATCCAGACCGGCTGCGAAGCGCTGCGCATCCAGCGAATGAAGAAAAAGAAACTGGTCATCAAGGACCGGATTACCCAGCTCGAAGATCAAATCCTTCCCGACATCATTGCCTGAGGAGGCAAGACATGACCTCCGATAGGCCCGCCGTCGCCATCATCATGGGAAGCCAGTCAGACTGGGAAACGATGAAGAACGCTGCCGACACGCTCGACCAGCTCGACATCGGCTATGAGGCCAGAATCATATCGGCTCACCGCACGCCGGACCGGCTGGTCAGCTTCGCCAAAGGCGCGCGTGACGAAGGCTTCAAGGTCGTAATCGCGGGAGCCGGCGGCGCCGCCCATCTGCCTGGTATGGCTGCCTCTATGACACCCCTGCCAGTGTTCGGTGTTCCGGTTCAATCAAGAGCCCTGTCAGGTCAGGACAGTCTTCTTTCCATTGTACAAATGCCCGCGGGCATCCC
>CAYNED010000128.1:0-7668 GCA_964396135.1 uncultured Neorhizobium sp. | reverse complement strand
CCCGGCGTCGACACGTTGCTCGGCCCCGAGATGCGCTCGACAGGCGAAGTCATCGGCCTCGACACCGACTTCGCGCTTGCTTTCGCCAAGTCGCAGCTCGGCGCAAGCGTTGAACTGCCGCGCGACGGAACGGTCTTCGTCTCGGTCCGCGACGAAGACAAGGCACGCGTTCTCCCGGCGATTCGTCTGCTGATCGAGAGCGGCTTCAAGGTGCTGGCAACCGGCGGCACCTGCCGCTTCCTTGCCGAAAACGGCATCACGGCGACGAAGATCAACAAGGTTCTGGAGGGTCGACCGCATGTGGAGGACGCCATCCGCAACCGCCAGGTCCAACTGGTGATCAACACCACCGACGGCAACAAGGCGATTTCCGACTCCAAGTCCCTGAGGCGAGCAACGCTGATGCAGAAGGTGCCCTATTATACGACCATGGCCGGCGCCGAAGCCGCCGCTATGGCAATCCGCGCGCTGAAGGCCGGCAACCTCGAAGTGCGTCCGCTGCAGAGCTATTTCTGAGCTGCCGCTTCTAAAAGAAGCTATAGCCGGTCAACCTTGTTGACCGGCTTCCTTTTCTTTTGTATTTAGCCATATCGTTAATTAACTACATGGCTAAGTTGTTGGCTATCGATCACCTGTCCGCAACCCTATCCGCTCTTGCCGATCCCACGCGTCGGGCGATCCTTGCTCGGTTGGCGCATGGCGAGGCAACGGTCAACGAACTCGCCGCGCCCTTCAACATGAGCCTACCCGCTGTCTCCAAACACCTGAAGGTCCTGGAGCGCGCAAAACTTGTCTCCCGCAGCCGCAACGCCCAATGGCGTCCTTGCCGGCTGGAACTGGCGCCCCTGGAACTGGTGGACGGATGGCTGGGCGAGTACCGCCAGCTCTGGGAGAAACGCCTCGACAGGCTGGAGGGCTATCTCGCGACATTACCGGCCGAAGACGGGAAGGCGGAGGGAAGGAAATGACCGACTCAATGGAAATCCTCAACGAAAGGCTGTTCGCTGTCGCTCCTGTGACGCTATTCGATGCCTTCGCGGATCCGGACAAGCTCGCTGTCTGGTGGGGGCCTCACGGCTTCACCAACAGGATCGAGGCATTCGATTTCCGCCCCGGCGGCGAATGGCGCATCATCATGACCGCCTCGAACGGCACCGAGTTCCCGAACCGCTCCACATTCCAGGAGATCGTCGCACCCGAACGTATCGTCTTCCTGCACCACGAACCCATGCACGTCTTCACGATGGAGATGGACTTCCTGCAGGAGGATCACGGCACGCGGCTGTGCTGGAGAATGCTCTTCCAACCAACCGCGGAGAACCTGCAACTGCAGAAATTCATCGCCGCGGCAAACGAGCAGAATTTCGACCGTCTGGAGCATCTTGTCAAACAACAGCTGGAGACATCGATATGACGACACAACTCGATCCGAGCCGAACCCTGAGAGTCGATCGCTTCATCGCCGCTCCGCGCGACCTCGTGTTCAAGATGCTGACAGAGGCCGGTCACCTGGACCAATGGTGGGGACCGGACGAATTCAAGACAGAGACCCATGAGATGGACTTCTCCGTCGGCGGGCTGTGGCGCTACACGATGCATGGCCGCGACAAGGACTGGCCGAACTGGATCCGCTACACCGAGATCACTCCGCCCGAGCGCATCGCCTATGATCACGGCAGCGAAATCGGCGAGCCCCCATGGTTCACCGGAATGATCACTCTCGAGGCAGAAGGCGACGGCACGCGCATCACCATCACCATGGTATTTCCGTCCGCCGAGGCTCGCGATGCCACCCTCGAATTCGGTGCGGTCGAGGGCGGAAAGCAGACTCTGGCGCGGCTGGATGCCTATGTCACCGGTCCGCAGACGCTGGCCTGAGGTTTCGCAGTTTAGCTTGACGCGACTTACGCAAAACTCCGCGCAAGCCTCTGAACCGACTCAAGATCCGCCCGGAACCGGAGAAGTTCGACAGCCTTTCGTTCCGGGTCAGGAATGCGCAGAAGATAGGACGGGTGGACGGTGACGAACAGCGTCCGGTCGCCTTCCATCGGAATTGGGCGGCTGCGCACGTCCTCCAGCCGGTCCTTCTGCTGCGTGAGCGAGAAGAGCGCCGTGGCTCCCATTGCCACTACCAGCTTCGGTTTTACCAACTCGATCTCCTGCGCCAGCCACCAGCGGCATTGCTGAACCTCTCCCATGTTCGGCTTCTGGTGGATACGCCGCTTGCCTTTCGCCTGGTATTTGAAGTGTTTGACCGCATTGGTCACGTAGAGCGAACGCCGATCGAGGCCGACCTGCCGCGCCACGTCGTTGAACATCTGTCCGGCCGGCCCGACGAAGGGCTTGCCTGCCAGATCCTCCTGGTCCCCCGGCTGTTCGCCGACCACCATCACCTTCGCGCTCTCCGGACCTTCGCCAAAGACCGTCTGCGTTGCCATGCAATGAAGCTCGCAGCGCGTGCAGTGGCGCGCCTCCTCTTTCAACGAAGCCAACGTCCCGGCGGGCGCGCAAGGCGCGACGGGAGCCCTGGCTGCCGTTTGCTGCAGACGGTGATGGAAAGGCAGCGGCTCGCTCGCCGCCCGCGCCGCCATCTGGAGAACACTCCGCTCGGCATTGGCGATCATTCCGGGAATGAGTTCCGCCTCCGGCAGGTTCTTCCAGTATTTCTTCGGCATCTCGGCCGTCATCGCCTTCACTTTGAGGCGGGCAGGATTGAAGATCGAGGCGTAATAGGTCCGCCACAGATCGTCGGTCTCGTCCTTCAGATCAGGCTTCTCCGCCGGCTCATCCGTCGTGCGCAGCATCTCTCCGTCCCAGGACGCCGACCCCTTAGGCGTGGTAATCAGCCAGTCCATGTCGTTGAAGCGCCGCTGGAAGAAGGGGGCGATCCGCTCAACGATGAAGTGGTCCGGCTCGAACCAGGCAACGAAGCGTCGCCGGCCTACCGCATTCTCTGGCAGCGGCAGTTCCTTGAAGCGGACAAAGGCCGTCATCTTGTGGTAGTCGCGCCCGACCGACTTCGCCAACTGCCGTGCCGCCACCACATCAGCATCCGTTAGAACGTCGAGCAGCCGACGCTGATGCGTCAGCCGAAATAACAGCCGGTAGAGCAGCGAAAACCGGCCGGGATCGGAATGGCATACCACGGCGCCGGCGAGCTTGATGAAATCGGGCGGCACCGAGATCGGAGGGGTCTGCGGCAACGGCGGCGGAAGCTGGGTCTCGCCTTCGCCGAACAGCCCATACCCCTGCCCGGCACTCTGCCACGCGACCCGTTCCGGCAGCACGCCGCCTTGAAGCAAGGCCCGTGCGGCATCGCGCCACTCACCGAGATCACCCCTGCCCTTCAACGTCACGGAATACATCAAAGCAGCGACAGCTGTTCCGGTTTCGGCTCGAACATCGTCCGCAGGTCTGGCCGGTCAACCAGACGATGCGGCGTCCACCCCTCAGCGGTGATGAAGGGCTGTACCTTCTTCAACGACACATTAAGCCGCTTCAGGTCCTCAAGGCGCAGCCGTGTAAATCGTCGCGAAGACAGGATAGACCTCACCGTCTTGGTCCCGAAACCCGGCACCCGCAGCAACATTTCCCGGTCCGCGCGGTTGATGTCTACTGGGAAGCGATCCCGGTTCGCCAGCGCCCAGGCCAGCTTCGGATCCAGGTCGAGATCGAGCATGCCGTCGGCGCGGGTGGAGGTAATTTCTCTGACATCGAAGCCGTAGAAACGGTACAGCCAGTCCGCCTGGTAAAGGCGATGCTCTCGCATCAGCGGCGGCTTGATCAGCGGCAGGTTCTTCGATGAATCGGGAATGGGGCTGAAAGCCGAGTAGTAGACCCGCTTCAACCCGTAGCTGCCATAGAGCCGTGCGCTTGTGCCAAGGATCGTCGCATCGTCCGCGCCGTCGGCACCCACGATCATCTGCGTGCTCTGGCCGGCCGGTGCGAAGCGCCGCTTGCGCTTGGTCTGCAGCGTCGGGTCGCCCATCTCCTCGATCTTCAAGCGAAGCTCACCCATCGACCGGCGGATTCCTTCCGGCCGCTTCTCCGGCGCATAGCGGCTGATACCAGCATCCGTCGGAAGCTCGATGTTGAGTGACAGCCGGTCGGCATAAAGACCTGCTTCCTCTATCAGCCTGGGCGACGCTTCCGGGATGGATTTCAGATGAATATAGCCTCGGAAATTGTGCGTCGTGCGAAGCTCCCGCGCGATACGAACCATCTCTTCCATCGTATGGTCTGAAGAGCGGATGATTCCCGAGGACAGAAACAGGCCTTCAATGTAATTGCGCCGGTAGAACTCTAGCGTCAGCCAGATGACTTCCTCCACCGAAAACCGTGCCCGCTCCACATTACTGGAAGAACGATTGATGCAGTAGGCGCAGTCATAAATGCAGAAGTTGGTGAGCAGGATCTTGAGGAGCGAGATGCATCGGCCATCGGGTGCATAGGCATGACAAATGCCGGATCCTTCCGTTGATCCTAACCCTCCCGTGCCAGCGGACGAACGCCGCACGGTGCCACTGGAGGCACACGAAGCATCATACTTGGCGGCATCTGACAAAATGGCGAGGCGCTGTTTCAGGCTTTTCTTCATTAGCATGTTCACTATACGTTCTGGTCTCACGCGTCAACGTGCGAAATGGCGGGCTTCCTTCCTCTTGAAAGAGCGCTGCGGCGCTCCATCTCGAAAATGCTGGAAATGACGACGGTTGATCTGTTATAGTTCCGGAAAATTTGATGCGCGATGGTTCCGAAGTTTTACTCCGGAACCTGTTTCTTTTTGTGGCCACGGCTAGCGTGGCCACTGCATGAAGGACATGGATATGGTCGATAAGGTACCGATGACGCAAAATGGCTTTACCCAGTTGCAGGAAGAACTGCGTTGGCGCCAGCAGGAAGAGCGTCCTCGCATCATCGAGGCTATTGCCGAGGCGCGCGCACATGGCGACCTTTCCGAAAACGCCGAATATCATGCTGCCAAGGAAGCGCAGAGCCACAACGAAGGGCGGGTCGGAGAACTGGAAGACCTGATCGCTCGGGCCGAGGTCATCGACCTGTCGAAGCTGTCGGGCTCCAAGGTAAAGTTTGGCGCGACCGTCAAGCTCGTTGATGAAGATACCGAGGAACAGAAGAGCTACCAGATCGTCGGCGATCAGGAAGCCGATGTAAAAGCCGGCCGCATCTCTGTCTCCTCACCGATCGCTCGGGCGATGATCGGCAAGGAAGTAGGCGATTCGATCGAGGTAAATGCGCCTGGCGGTTCCAAGGCCTACGAGATCCTTTCCGTCACCTGGGGCTGACGGTCGATCCTTGGCATCCCTTCGTCATATCACGGTCATTGCGCCGCATTTCAAAAGGCGTCTTTCCGGCGTGACCTCAACCGTCGTGCAACTTGTGCCGGAACAGGCACGCCGCGGTCGTGGGATTGTCACTTTGGGACCGGGCTTGCCTGATCACCTTCCCAGGATGCGCTGGCGCGACCTGCCTTTGCTTTGGCGTCGGCCGGAGGGCTACCAGTCCCGGGTTTGGCATGCCCGTCGCAACAACGAGATGCTCTTCGGCTTGTTGCTGAAGACAGTCTTGCGGATGCCGCTGAAGCTGCTGTTCACGTCGGCCGCCCAGCGCAACCACTCCCGCTACACCAAATGGCTGATCCGCCACATGGATGCTGTGGTCGCAACCAGCGCACGGTCAGGATCCTTCCTGGAGGTGCCGCACACGGTGATACGCCATGGGGTGGACCTCGACGAGTTTCACCCGCCCCAGGGGTCCGAGGACACCATCGCGGCCACCGGCCTGCCCGGCAAGTATCTCGTCGGCTGCTTCGGCCGCGTGCGCCATCAGAAGGGTACGGATCTATTCGTGCGGGCCATGATCGAGCTGTTGCCAGAGCATCCGGAATGGACGGCGGTGGTATGCGGTCGCGTGACGGCAGAGCATCAGGCATTCGGCGCAGAGCTTCAGGAAATGGTCGGCCGAGCCGGCCTATCCGATCGCATCCGCTTCTTGGGCGAAGTGGATGACATCAAGATCTGGTACCGGCGCCTAACGCTCTACGTGGCGCCATCCCGTAATGAAGGCTTCGGCCTGACCCCGCTTGAGGCCATGGCCTCGCAGACGGCGGTGGTGGCAAGTAACGCCGGGGCGTATGCGGAACAGATAGCGCCGGGGGAAACAGGATCGGTTGTTCGTGCAGGGGAATATGAACCTCTACGCGATACCATCGAGGGATTTCTTACGGATCCAGCGCGGACCGTTGAAATTGGCCGGGTAGCGCGCGATCATGTCACGGAAGGGTTCAGCCTCTCAGACGAAGCCGAGGGACTGGAAAATGCGTATAAAGCGCTTCTGAAAGAATGATTGCACCTTCGGCGAGCTATCGCTTTCTTGACCTGCCGCAAGTCAATCATGTTGCCTACAACGAGGTCTCACAAGTCATACCCGTCTTCGCAGCAGCGTCAGCGCCAGCGATATAAGGGTTCATAGCGCGGGTCGTAGTTACGGTCGCCTCACACCTCCACCAAACCCAGCTTCTTCACCTGCCGGATCGTCAGCATTGTGCGCACGGTATCCACGAGGTCGTCGGCTGTCAGGACTTCCATGACGAAGTTCTGGAAGATGCCGAGGTTTTCAGCCGTGCATCGCAAAAGGAAATCGCTGTCGCCCGAAACCATCCACGCTTCCCGAACGACTGGCCAATTTCCCACGCGCGAGGCAAAGGACTTCAGTTCCGCATCCGTCTGGCGCTTGAGCCCCACCATACAGAAGGCCACGAGGTCGAAGCCGAGCTTGGGGCCATTGAGAAGCGCGTGGTAGCCTTCAATGATCCCTGCCTCTTCAAGCTTTCGCACGCGACGCAGGCAGGGCGGTGCGGAGATGCCGACGCGTTCGGCGAGCTCCACATTGGTCATGCGACCGTCCTGCTGAAGCTCGCGCAGGATCTTCATATCTATGACATCGAGATCGGCGCGAAGCACGGTCATCCCCTTCGTTTTCCCGCACGCTTTTAGCCGAAAGTCATATGAACGCAAGGCGAGCTGTCGCGCCTGAGATCTCGATGTCACGAAGTGTTCTGTTGTTAATCCAATGCTGCCCTTGATGTGGCGCATGGAACAACTTTAAATGCCTCCACACAGCAGCGGATTGCTTGCGGCCTTCCTATATGGAGAAGCGCATCCGCGCCACATTCTGCCCGCCGAAAGGAAAGGCCATGTCTGCCCGTCACACCGAGGTTCTGATCATCGGATCTGGCCCCGCCGGCTATACAGCCGCCATCTATGCTGCACGCGCCATGCTTAAGCCGGTATTGATCGCTGGCATGGAGCAAGGCGGCCAGTTGATGATCACCACGGACGTGGAAAATTATCCCGGCTTCGCGGACCCTATCCAGGGCCCCTGGCTGATGGAGCAGATGCTCCATCAAGCAACCCATGTCGGCGCCGAGATCGTCAACGACATCGTCACCGACGTCGACCTGTCGCGCCGACCATTCACGGCGCGCACCGATTCTGGCGCGACATGGACAGCTGAAACCTTGATCATTGCGACAGGCGCAAAGGCCAAGTGGTTGGGCATTGAGAGCGAAAACCGGTTTCAAGGATTTGGCGTTTCGGCCTGCGCCACCTGCGATGGCTTCTTCTACCGCAACAAGGACGTCATCGTCGT
>CAYNED010000127.1:0-7679 GCA_964396135.1 uncultured Neorhizobium sp. | reverse complement strand
GCGTTTACTTTGGGGAACCGAAGGAGATTGTTGACCTCGGCAACGGCCAGAAGCGCGGGATAGACACCCAGGTGTACGACACCTACGAAATCGAGCGCATCGCAAGCGTCGCTTTCGAACTTGCTCGCACCCGCAACAACCGCGTCTGCTCCATGGAAAAGCGCAACGTCATGAAGTCCGGTGTCCTTTGGAACCAGGTCGTGACGGAAACTCACAAGCGCTCCTTCTCCGACGTACAGCTCGAGCACATGTTGGCCGACGCCGGTGGCATGCAGCTTGTCCGCGCCCCGAAGCAATTCGACGTCATCGTAACGGACAACCTCTTCGGGGACATGCTCTCAGACGTCGCAGCCATGTTGACGGGTTCGCTTGGCATGCTGCCGTCAGCCTCGCTCGGCGCTCCCGATGCCAAGACCGGCAAGCGCAAGGCTCTTTATGAGCCGGTTCACGGCTCGGCACCGGATATTGCCGGCAAGGGCACTGCCAACCCAATCGCCATGATCGCCTCCTTCGCCATGTGCCTTCGCTACTCCTTCAACATGGTTGCAGAAGCGGACCGGCTGGAGAAGGCAATTGCCAATGTTCTGGATCAGGGCATCCGCACCGGAGACATCATGGCCAATGGCTGCCGCCAGGTCGGCACGGAAGAGATGGGCGATGCAATCCTCAAGGAATTTGCAAGTCTTTCTGCGTAAGGCAAGCCTCATGCGGTGCCCGGCTGGGCGGGCACCGCAAAGGCAAGACACGTGGTCAAGCGCCCGCGACAATGGCCACGCTTGACTCCAAATCAGAATGTTCTAAACACCAACCTCGAACGGGAAAGCATCTTATGAACTGCCGCGAGTTCGACATCGCTGCTGATTTGCAGCCGGCAATTTTTGCCGCGCTGAGCCTGTGCTTTGCCGCCTTCAATAAAACCACGGCCAAAACGACGACGAAAACCGTCTGACGTCTCTGGCCACCGCTCTCTCCCCGGTTAGGCCGGGGACAAGGAGCCTGCGATTTGTTCGCGGCTTCCCCCTCACGGATCGAGGAGAGACAGAAAGAGAGCAAAGATCATGGGTTTCAAGATTGCAGTCGTCGGGGCAACCGGCAATGTCGGGCGCGAAATGCTCAACATTCTTTCCGAGCGGGACTTTCCTGCTGACGAAGTTGTCGCTTTGGCATCCGCCCGCTCCCAGGGCACGGAAGTTTCCTACGGCGACAAGACCTTGAAGGTTTCCAACCTCGAGAACCACGACTTCTCCGACACCGACATCTGCCTCATGTCGGCCGGCGGCACCATCTCTCAGAAGTGGTCCCCGAAGATCGGGGCCAAAGGCTGCGTCGTCATCGATAACTCCTCTGCCTGGCGTTACGATCAGGAAGTCCCGCTGATCGTTCCAGAAGTGAACGCTGACGCGATCGAAGGCTTCCGCAAGAAGAACATTATTGCCAACCCCAATTGCTCGACCGCCCAACTGGTCGTTGCGCTGAAACCGCTGCACGATTTTGCCAAGATCAAGCGCGTTGTCGTTTCGACCTATCAGTCGGTCTCTGGTGCTGGCAAGGAAGGCATGGACGAGCTCTTCACGCAGACGCGCGCCGTTTTCGTGGCCGATCCCGTCGAATCCAAGAAGTTCACCAAGCGCATTGCCTTCAATGTCATTCCGCACATCGATAGCTTCATGGAAGACGGTTACACGAAGGAAGAGTGGAAGGTTCTAGCCGAAACGAAGAAGATGCTGGATCCGAAGATCCGCGTAACCTGCACGGCAGTGCGCGTTCCCGTCTTCATTGGCCATTCCGAGTCCGTCAACATCGAATTCGAGAACGAGATCACAGCCGATCAGGCGCGCGACATCCTGCGTGAAGCTCCCGGTTGCCTCGTCATCGACAAGCATGAGAACGGCGGCTACATCACTCCGATTGAATGCGCCGGCGAAGACGCGACCTATATTTCGCGCATCCGCGAGGACGCCACTGTCGAGAACGGCCTGAACATCTGGGTTGTTTCCGACAACCTTCGCAAGGGCGCTGCCTTGAACGCCATCCAGATCGCCGAACTGCTGGTGAACCGTGGCCTCATCAAGCCGCGCACACTGGCTGCTTGAAATCAAAATGCTTTGAACCGGCGCTAGCAGTAGCGCCGGGCGCTTCTCCTCACGAATAATTCAGTCCCGATGAGTTGAAGCCCCTGATACGAGTCCCATAAAGCTTCATTAAACCAGAAACGGGCGGTGCGCCCATTAGAAGCGGATCGATTATGTTGAATACTCTGCGCGCGACAACATTTGCAGCGGCTCTCATGTCCATGGCGGCGCCCGCTGCGGCAGCGCAATGCGGAAATGACAGCAGCGGTTTTTCCAGCTGGGTTCAGGCTTTCAAACCCCAGGCTGTTGCCAGTGGGATTTCGCCTCAGGTGGTCGAACGGGCGTTTGCTAACGTCTCCTACAACCGCGACACCATTCGCGCGGATCGCGGGCAAAAGAGCTTCAAGCTGTCCTTTGACCAGTTCATGGAGAAGCGCGGCGGGACTACCATCATTGCTCGCGGCAAGAAAATGAAGAACACCCACGCACAGCTACTGGCCTCGATTGAGCGCCGCTATGGCGTTCCGGCCGGCCCCCTCCTCGCGATCTGGGGAATGGAAACGGGCTTCGGAAGCTTTCTCGGCAACCAGAACACGCTGTCTGCCGTTGCGACGCTTGCCTACGACTGCCGCCGCTCCGACTATTTCACCGAGCAGCTTTATGCTGCTTTGACCTTGGTTCAGCGCGGTGACCTCAGCCCATCTGCCAAGGGTGCAGCACACGGCGAAATCGGTCAGACCCAATTCCTTCCGGTAAACGTGGTTCGCTACGGCGTTGACGGCGACGGGGATGGTCATGTGGATCTGGTTGGTTCTCGTGCCGATGCCCTGGCATCGACCGCGAACTTCCTGGTAGGCCATGGCTGGCGTCCTGGCGCAGGCTACCAGCCCGGCGAACCGAACTATGTTGCAATCCAAGGCTGGAACGCAGCGACGGTCTATCAGCAGGCCATCGCGCATATTGGCGCACGTATCGACGGCTGAGACAGATGCCGTTCGGCGGCAGATTAGGAATCTGCCGCCGAATTGTCGCCCAAGGGTCTGGCAAAATCGCCCGTTTCGCGGTCCATCAACCAAAGCTCACCTGAAGAGATGTCGAACCAGGCGCCGTCGAGCTGCAGCTTGCCCTGCTCTTCAAGAGCACGCACATAGGGAAACGTTCTCAGATTGCTGAGCGAATTGCGGATCGACACCCGCTCCAGCGCCGTCTGGCGCTCGCTCTGGGTCATCAGGTCGTTGCTCTGGATCTGATCGGCTGCCGGACGCACGAGTCCCATCCATTTTCCGATAAAGTCTCCTGGCGACAAGGGCTCCATGTTCGGGTCCAGCGCAGCCTTGATCCCACCGCAGCGGCCGTGGCCCATGATAACGATATTGGCGATATTTAGCGCCTGCACCGCGAACTCGATTGCCGCCGACGTGGCATGATACTGCCCATCGGGCTCGTAGGGCGGCACCATGTTTGCAACATTGCGTACAACAAACAACTCACCAGGGCCGCAGTCGAAGATAGTTTCCGGTGCTGCGCGGGAATCGCAACAGGCGACTACCAGAGTGTGGGGATGCTGGCCCGCGTCAGCCAAAGTCCGATATCTGTCTCGCTCGGCGGTGTAGCGGCCGTTCATAAAGTTGCGGTATCCGGTCAGGAGGCGCTCTGGAAACTGCTGCATCGGTTTGGATTATCCTGAATTTGTTGCGGGGTACGGAGGCGCTTTGCCGCTAACGCCGTACCCGCTGAAGCGGGTGGATGAGGCGTCGCATGTGCACCATTGCCATGGGCGTTGCCAGACTTTCGGCATCAGTCTCCAGAGTAAGCTCATCACTGCCGCGTTTGGCGGTTCGCGCGAGGATCTCATAGACGCTCGCCGTCGCCAGCTGAAGCGCGCGCTCCTCGGGCGCACCCGTCAAGAGGCGCGCGAGGAACAGCGCTGAAAGTAGATCTCCGAGACCGTTCGGGGGATTATCGATCAGACGATGCTCGGCAAGCAGCGCATGCGTGCCCGTGAGATAGAGGTTGCCGGTCCCGCCTGCCATCATCGGAACTGCGGAGGTGACCAGCATCTTTGACGGCCCGAGCGCAAGCGCCGCCTCCATGATCGCGGTGTTGCTATTGAGCTCACTGCCCGAGAGCCATGCAAGTTCGTAGCGGTTGGGCGTAGCCAGGTTTGCAAGCGGTATCAGTTCGTCGCGGATCGCTTCTGCGGTAGCTTGTGGAATATAGAGCCCACCGAGGTCGCCCATGACCGGGTCGCAAACGTAAAGAAGGTCCGGATTGCGTTCCCTCAGAGAACGAATAAGTCTTGCCACGGCCCTTGGCTGGCCTTCGCTTCCAAAATAGCCGGTCAAAACGGCCTTCACCTCACCGCCCCAGCGAGAGCGAACGAGATCATCGATCACGGCATCGAAGTCATCAACGGAAAAGGTGAGGCGCGTGGAGGGGCCATGCCCAGGATGCCAAGGAAGAACCACAGTCGGCAGCGCCCAAACAGGGATTCCCAACGTTTCTAATGCGAAAACAGCTGCCCGATTGCCCACCGACCCACGAACCACGTGGCTGGAGATAACGATGACAGCGCCGGGATTTTCCATATCTGCGTTTCCGTTTCGGCCCCGCTTGATCGTTTTTTCACAGTCGCTTGTCAATAACTCTGCTCCACATGCATTGTCGAAGCAATTGTGTCCTACACATCAGTCACCGGATCCGGAGGCCGACGGTTGACGGATCCTGTCCAACGACATCATGTTGACGCCAGCACACGGAGAATGACATGGGCAGGCAGAACCCGAAGCGGGACAAGCAGATCGAGAACGCCAAGAAGGTAGCTGCGGAGAGTTCTCGGCCATTCCTCGAACCCTTCGTCCTCTTCGGTCGGGCCAGCAATGACGATCTGGAAAATTACACACCCCAGATGTTGGCGGCGTCCGCCGCACACGCTCAGGATTGCCTTGATAACTGGGCGCGGATCCGTCCTTCCATCACCATTCAACCGGTAGAAGGTGTCGAACCTGACGGGGTAGCGGTGCATGTCCTGACCGTGATTGACAGGAACATGCCCTTCCTTTTCGATTCCGTCATGGGGGAGGTGACCAGCAGCCACCGCGAGCTCTACCTCGCAGTGCATCCTATCCTTCTTCTCGAGCCGGGAAAGGAAGCGGTACTACGTTCCGCAGATCATCCGGGTGATCCAGCCCATCATGTAAGCCTGATCCAGGTTCACCTGCCACCGCTTTCAACCGCGGAGGAAGAAGGCCTGGTTGCCCGCATCCACAACGTCCTGGAACAGGTGCATCTTGCGATCACCGACTGGAGGCCGATGCTGGACCTCCTGGAAGGCGCCGCAGAACAGTTGCGTTCCAATGCAGCAGGCAGACGAAAAGTCGATCGGGACGAGGCGCTGGCTTTCCTCGATTGGCTACGCGACGACAATTTCACCTTCCTCGGCATGCGCGAATACGTCTATTCCGGCAAGGGTGCCGATGCCACTGTCGAGCGGAGCAAGGGCCGAGGTTTGGGTATCCTGTCCAACCCGGATGTCCTGGTTCTTCGCCACGGAAAGGACGCCGTCACCACAACTCCCGAAATTCTTGAGTTTCTCGAGGGACCGGACTTCCTGATCGTCACCAAAGCCAACGTCAAGTCGGTCGTCCATCGCCGCGCCTACATGGATTATGTTGGGATCAAGCGCCTGGACGCCAAGGGTGAAGTCATCGGGGAACTGCGGGTGGTGGGATTGTTCACCGCCACCGCCTACACTCATTCCGTCAGGGACATCCCGCTGCTGCGCGCCAAAGCGCAACGTGTCGAGGAGCAGTTTTCTTTCGATCCGAACAGCCATTCAGGGCGAATGCTCACCAACACACTCGAGTCCTACCCCCGCGACGACCTCTTCCAGATCGACGTCCCCACGCTTACGCGCTTCTGCGAGCAGATAATGGAGCTCAGCGAGCGGCCGCGGGTGCGCGTGCTCCCACGCATCGATCACTTCGATCGGTTCGTATCTGTCATCGTCTATGTGCCGCGCGAGAATTACAACTCGCAGGTTCGCGAGAAGGTGAGCGACTATCTCGCCACGACCTATGACGGACACCTCTCGGCCTACTACCCCGCATTCCCGGAAGGCGGTGTCGCTCGCGTGCACATCATCATTGGCCGCCGTGGCGGACGGACCCCGCGCATCCAGCAGGCGAAGCTGGAGGAAGCCATCCGCGAAATCTCTACTCCTTGGGACGAGAGATTTTCGGCCCTGGCGGATGAACAAACAAGGCTTTCGGTCAACAAGGCCTTCCAGGAAGCCTTCGCGCCTGAAGAAGCTTTCGCGGATCTGCAGTCCTTGACCGCCTGTGCGGCAGGTGAATCAATTCGGATCGCCTTTTACACGCGTCCGCAAGACAAGGCGGAGACGCTTCGTCTCAAGATCTTCCATCAACCGGAACATCTGTCCCTGTCGCGCCGCGTGCCGCTTCTGGAAAATCTCGGCTTTCGCGTCGTCAGCGAGCAGACCTTCGACATCAACGTCAGCACCGACAATAACCTCAAGCCGGTCGTCCTGCACGACATGGAGCTGCAGTTGCGCCACCAGCTGCCGTTCAGCCTTGAACGCGACGCGGCTCGTCTGGAGGAAGCCTTTATCGCCGCCTTCAACGGTATGGCGGACAATGACTCCTTCAACCGCCTTGTTCTCCTGTCTGGACTGACCACCCGCGAAACCGCCGTGCTGCGGGCTTATGCCCGTTACCTGCGGCAGGCGGGCATCGTGTACTCGCAGCCATTGATCGCGGACACACTCGCCCGCTATCCGGCCATCTCCCGTGCCGTCTTCCAGCTGTTTCATGACAGCTTCGCGCTCTCCGTCGCGGAAAAGACCCGCACAAAGAACCTCGCTAGGCGCCATGCAGAGCTGGAAGAGGCGCTGTCCGGTGTCCCAAGCCTCGACGACGACCGGATTTTCCGGCGCTACATCAACGCAATCGACGCAACATTGCGCACCAATTACTTCCAAAGAGACCAACAGGGTCTGCCGCGTCCGGCAATGGCATTCAAGTTCGACCCCAAGCTCCTTGACGGCCTACCCGAACCGCGCCCCTTCCGCGAGATCTTCGTCTACGGAACCGAGGTGGAGGGCGTGCATCTGCGTTTCGGGAAGGTGGCGCGAGGCGGTTTGCGCTGGTCTGATCGGGCAGAAGATTATCGCACGGAAGTGCTCGGTCTTGTGAAGGCGCAGCAGGTCAAGAATGCCGTGATTGTCCCAGTCGGCGCCAAAGGCGGCTTTGTTCCCAAGGCCCTCCCGGTAGGCGGCTCGCGCGACGAGATCTTCAATGCGGGACGCGACGCCTACAAGACCTTCATCCGCACGCTGCTATCAGTGACCGATAACATCATCGGCACGGAGGTCATCGGTCCTGAAAACACGGTGCGGCTTGACGGCGACGACCCTTATTTCGTTGTCGCTGCCGACAAGGGCACCGCGACATTTTCCGATACCGCCAATGCCCTTGCGCAAGAGGCTGACTTCTGGCTGGACGACGCTTTCGCCT
Source organism: uncultured Neorhizobium sp. (assembly GCA_964396135.1). GTDB lineage: Bacteria > Pseudomonadota > Alphaproteobacteria > Rhizobiales > Rhizobiaceae > Neorhizobium. Next base: position 73 of record CAYNED010000127.1, on the reverse strand, counting down.
CCGGCGGCTCGGCAGGCTACGACCACAAGAAGATGGGCATCACCGCCCGCGGCGCCTGGGAAGCGGTCAAGCG
>CAYNED010000126.1:5890-7730 GCA_964396135.1 uncultured Neorhizobium sp. | reverse complement strand
ACATTCTTCTCGATCAGCTCGCGCGGAATGCGGCCGGCACGGATGATTTCCTGCTTGTGGTAGATGTCCTCGAGGAAAGCGTTGAGCGCAAGTACCCGCTGCTCGATGCCTTGAGCGAGGCGCCGCCATTCGCGAGCCGATATGATGCGCGGGATAATGTCGAAGGGGATCAGTTTTTCCGAGCTGTCGGCATGACCGTAGACTGCGAAGGTGATGCCGGTCTTGCGGAAGAAGTTCTCGGCATCCCGGGTTTTCTGGAGAAGATGTGCCGGGTTCTGGCTTGCATACCAACTCTGGTAGTCCCGGTAAGGCGGTCTTGGATCGCCACTCGCAGTCACCATTTCATCGAATGCCAATGACGCGGTCCTCCTTTGCAACCATTTGAATACAAGCTCGGTTGTAATGCAAGAAGCATGCTAGCTTGCCCGGACGCTTGTTCTACGCACTCCATCTTTCGGCATTTGCGGTTGTTGTGTCCGAATACCAGCTTTGCTGCATAAGTTTTGGGCGCGGGTTCGATGTCCTGGCTCGCGATGCGCGACCGCAATCAGTATGTTTGACCTCACCTGTCAGTTTTTCTGCTTTGACGCAGAGCGGCGGGCTCTCTACGAAGCATGTTCTTTTCCGCCCAGCTGCCGGACCCCCTGACATGCTCGATCGATTGGCTCCGGCCCTTTTCGTCCTCCTCTGGTCCACCGGCTGGCTTGTTGCCAAGTTCGCCGTCACTCATGCCGATCCGCTAACCTTCATGGCGGCGCGGCATGCGCTTGCGGCAGTCGCCTTCACCCTCCTCTGTCTGATTGTCGGCGCCCGCTGGCCGCGGAAACCCGCCGCCATCCTCCACGGCATCGTGTCCGGCGTGTTCCTGCACGGTCTCTATCTTGCCGGTGTCTGGTGGGCGATCGGGCAGGGCGTCCCGGCGGGGCTGTCCGGCATCATCGCCGGGCTGCAGCCGCTGCTGACAGCACTGGCTGCGCCCTTCCTGATCGGCGAGCGGCTTCGGCCTTTGCAGAAGCTCGGCATCGTGATCGGCTTTGCGGGCATCATCATCGCCATCTCGCCCCAACTCCTCGACACGCTGGAGCGGGGGCTTGTCGGGCTCGGCTTGCCGATCCTGATCAACCTTGCCGCCATGTTCTCTGTCACCTACGGCACGCTTTATCAGAAGCGCAACCTGCAGCAGGGCGATCTTCTGAGCATCGCGGTGTTGCAGTTCGTCGGCGCCTTCCTCGTTACCCTGCCGATGGCGCTGATGCTGGAAGAGCTGCGTTTCGACTGGACCGGGGAAGCAATGTTTGCGATGGGCTGGTCGGTGTTCGGGATCTCGATGGGTGCCGTGGGTCTGCTGCTTTACCTGATCCGCCGCGGACAAGTCTCGCGTGCAGCCTCGCTCATCTACCTGATGCCGCCCGTCGTCGCCATCGAGGCCTTCTTCCTGTTTGGCGAACCGCTAACGGCTCCGATGATCGTCGGGACGGTCATCGTGGTTGCCGGCGTCTACATGGTGAACCGGAAGGCATCAACAAAAACGGCGGGCATCGAGCCCGCCGTCTGATCGTTTATCCGTCTGCCCTGCTTTAAGCGGGACGACGCGTGCGACCCTGGCTGCCGCCGGTCGACTCGCCACCGAACTTGACCGGTCCGCCGTTGCCGCTGCTCTTCTGGGCCGGGCGACCGTGGCCGGTGCGGGTGCGCTGGTTTGCACTGTCGTGCGCACCATGTGTTGCGGGACCATTGCCCTTGCGGTGATCCTTGCGGGCCGGACGGCCATCGCCCTTCGGTCCGTCGAACTGCTTCTTGCCCGGACGGAAATCCGAGGTCGAGGTCAGGTCGTTGTCAG
>CAYNED010000126.1:0-5790 GCA_964396135.1 uncultured Neorhizobium sp. | reverse complement strand
CGGGGTGCGCCTTCAGCCTGGAAGAAGGGCTTGCGGGCAGGACGTTCGCGCCGCTCCGGGCGGCCTTCGCCGCCGGGACGAGCACCGCCATTGCCGCGAGCCTGGCGGGGAGCAGAAGCACCGCGCTTGTTGCCGCCGCCACGTGCTGGGCGGGCCATGCCGGCCGGCCGTTCGCCTGAAGCTGTCGCAATCTCGATCCCCATCAGGCGCTCGATGTCGCGCAGCAGACCAGCTTCGTCGGTCGCGCAGAAGGCGATCGCGATGCCGTCGCGTCCAGCGCGGGCCGTACGGCCGATGCGGTGGACATAGGCGTCGGGAACTTCCGGAAGGTCGTAGTTGAAGACATGGGTCACGCCCGGGATGTCGATGCCGCGGGCAGCAACGTCGGATGCTACGAGAACGCGGATGTCGCCGTCACGGAAGGCCTTCAAGGCGCGCTCGCGCTGGCCCTGGCTCTTGTTGCCGTGGATGGAGGCGACCTTGAAGCCAACCTGCTCGAGATGCTTGGACAGCTTCTCTGCCGTGTGCTTGGTGCGCAGGAAAACCATGGCGCGGCCGTCGGGGTTCTCGGTCAGCGACTTCTTCAGGAGGTCTGTCTTGTCGTTCTTGCCGGCGACGAAGTGGACATACTGCTCCACCTTGTCGGCCGCCTTGCCCGGAGGCGTGACGGACACCTGGACCGGATCCTTCAAGAAGTCGGCGGCCAGATCGGCGATCGCTTTCGGCATGGTGGCCGAGAAAAGCAGCGTCTGGCGCTTGTTCGGGACCATCTTGGAGATCTTGCGCAGGTCATGGATGAAGCCGAGGTCCAGCATCTGGTCGGCTTCGTCGAGCACCAGGTAACGCACGGTCGTCAGGCCAATGGCGCGGCGCGAGATCAGGTCAAGCAGGCGACCGGGCGTCGCGACGAGAATGTCGGTACCCTTTTCCAGCTGCTGCTGTTGCTTGTTGATCGATGCGCCGCCGACGACGGAGTTGATCTTCAACGGTAGTCCGCGGACATAGCTCTTCAGGCTGACCGCGATCTGGTTGACCAGTTCGCGTGTCGGCGCCAGGACGAGCGCGCGGGTGGTGCGGTTGTCGGGGCGCTTGGCGTCCTTGGCAAGCATTTCAATCAGAGGGAGACCGAAGGCGGCAGTCTTGCCGGTGCCCGTCTGGGCGAGGCCGATCATGTCGCGGCCCTGGAGAAGCTGGGGAATTGCCTGCGCCTGGATTGGCGTCGGGGTGTCGTAGCCGAGAGCGGAAAGAGAGTCTACGAGCTGCTTGGCAAGGCCAAGCTCATGGAAATTCGTCAAGTCGAATACCTTTTCGAGGCGCCAAAAGCGCGCACCCGGTTACAGCACCATGCTGTCCGGTTTGCCCTTGGCGTCAAGAACCCCGCGTGAAGTGGGAACTTGTGTGGTGGAAATTGCTCTCCAGCGCGTAAACCCTCGGGAGGTGAGGGCGATCTATCTGTGCGCCTTGTTCCTTCTTCGCGACTATCGTGTCACAGGGCCAACTCACGCGGCGGCCGGAAGGTGAAAGCTGAGCTTCATTTGGTGGATGGGCGGTCCAAAGTCAAGTGACCATTTACGACTGAATGGGAAGAGCCCGCCTCCGTTGCCGGTGCGGGCTCTTTTTATCTGAATTGATCGATGTGGGTGATCAGTAGCAGACGCGGGCGCGGTAGGCTTCGCCCCACTCGTTCTCGACCCACTCAAAATGGCACCGTGGCGCGGCGCGGTAATAGGTGCGGCGGTAGACCGGCGGCGGCGGGGGCGCGTAATCGTAGACCGGCTCCTCATAGACCCGGCGCGGCTGGGATGCGATGGCACCACCGATGATGCCACCGGCGAGACCTGCGGCAACACCGACCCAGACGTCGTCATTGTGATGGCGACCGCCGGCTTGTGCTGCCGGGGCAGTCGCTGCCAGCGCTCCAGCCATCGTAACGGCAATCAAACCTGCATTCGCGATCTTCTTAAACATTGCCATCTCTTGTTCCTTTCCCTCTCCAGGGCACGTCAGCAGCGTCGGCTGGGATGATGGCAGTTTGATGGAGCGCTAATGAACGGAGGCTGAACAAGCTGAAGATCCAATTAGGTCTCTATGACGATGCTATCGCTCCCCACCGAAAGTAAACAAATGGCGCATGAAAACGAGCGCCTCAAGGAGTTGTTAACGCTCGCTATGGTGTTATTCCCGAATCGAGACACAACACAAATCGCGGTGACGCCGCCCGGGTGCGGTTGGAGCGGAAGACGGTGGGGATGCAGGGGCAACTCCTGAAAACGGCCTGCGCGCGGATCGATGATCTGCCTGAACCCGCGTTCATCAAGGACAGCGCGCTCAACTATGTTGCCGTCAACAGGTCCTATGCTGCTCTGTTCAATGCTGCACCGAACGATCTCGTCGGTCACTCGAGCCGGATCATTTCCGACCCGGACCGTGAGCGGGAGCGGCGGGACAAGGAATGCCGAGCGCTGATCTTCGGCAGCGAGGAAACTGTAGGCTTCGGGGAGGTGGGCGGCAACCTTCCCTTCCTGATCGAAATCGAACGCTTCGTTACGGAAGACGACCAGACCTTTGTCTTCGGTCGCTTCAGCCGGGTGGAGGAGACCAGGCACGTAACGCAGCAGACCGCGGCAGACGGGGGAGGGACGGACATGAACTGGGACGCAGACAGCCAACAGCAGGATCTGCAACTTGAGGATGCTCTCGACCTTCTGGATGTCGGCATCGGCATCTATGACGAAGGCAACGCGCTGATCTATTACAATGCGCAGCTTGCCGAGTTTTTCGATACCTTCGGCGTTTCACTCAGGAATGGGCTGAAGTTCGAGCAAATCCTCGAGGAGATCTACGAAAAGGGGGTCAGGAACAGCCCGCGGCTCGCCGACCGAAAGCTGCCCGAGAAATCGGCGTGGGTACAGGAAAGAGCAAAGGCTTTCGCGCTGCCCTATTCCGAGACGGTGGAACAACTGCTCGACGGTCGCTGGCTGAAAAGCATCAACAAGCGGCTCGACAACGGTCTGGTGATCGCCCTTCGGTCCGATGTCACCGACTTCAAGGACCAGGAACAGCTTCTGCGCAAGAACATCGGTGAGGCCGAACTCTTGCGGGCAATGCTGGAAGGGCTGCCGGTCGCGGTGTTCATGCGCGACAGCCAGCAGCGACTGCAATTCATCAACGCGGCCTACGAGGAGATGTTCGGCGACAAGCGCGAAAACATCCTCGGCAAGACCGACGCCGAGATGTTCCCCTGGAAGGCCGAGCGTAGCCAGGTCGAAAATGATCGCATCCTGGCCGAAGGCAAGACGATCGAGAAGGCCGAAGACAAGACCTTCCCCGATGGGCGGGTCGTGCCCGTGATGACGCGCCAGATGCGGGTGCTGGACGCTGAGGGTGAGGCGCACCTGGTTGGCTCCATCACCGATATCACCCCGTATAAACAGGCGATGGAGCATGTCGACAAGCTGCGCCAGGACATGCAGACGATCCTCGGCGGCGTGCCCGTCGGCATCGCGATCCTGGATGGCGATCTGTGCTTCGAATACGCCAACCCCGCCTTCTACGGCTTCTGGGATGCCGGCGAACAGTTCGAATTGATCGGCCGGTCTTACCGCGACTTCATGAAGGCCAATTTCGACAACGGCATCTATGGCAACACCGACAAGAGCTTCGAGGAAATCTACAGCAAGCGTATTGCCGACCTAAGCCAGCAAGGCGAGCAGCCGCCGATCGAGGTCCGAAGCGCCCAAGGCCGCGTCATCCTCATCTCAGGCACCCGGCTGACGGGCGAGAAGCTGCTTCTCAGCTACACCGACATCACCGCGATCCGCAAACGCGACGAAGAGGTCATGGCCGCCCAGCAGGCCCTTGACCGGCAGGGCGCACTGATGCGTGAAGCGACCAGCGCCATGTCGCAAGGGTTGCTGATCTTGCATGACGGCACGATCGTCTTTTCCAACAATTCGCTTCCTGCGATGTTGGAGATCCCGGAAACGCTAGGTAGCACCGGCGGGCTCTGGCGTGATGTCTTTCGCTTCTGCGTCAAGCGCGGCGACCTCGGACCTGCCGACGAGGCGATGGAGACGCTTCGGGCCTGGGAGGAGAATGTCAGCAACGGGAAGTCCGTCGAAGCCACTTTCAAGGTCGAAGGCCGCAAGTGGGTCCATGTCGAAGCCAATCTGAGCGGCAGCGACCACTGGCTTGCCGTCTTCACCGATGTGACGGAGGTCAAGGAGCGCGAGGCGGAACTGACGCGCCTCGTCCAGCGCGCCGAAGCTGCAGACAAGGCAAAATCGGAATTCCTCGCCAATATGAGCCACGAGATTCGCACACCGATGAACGGCGTGCTCGGCATGGCGGAACTGCTGGCGAAGTCAAACCTGGATACCCGCCAGAAGACCTTTATCGACATCATCGTCAAATCGGGCAACGCGCTCCTGACCATCATCAACGACATCCTGGATTTCTCCAAGATCGATGCCGGGCAGATGAAACTCCGCAAGGCGGCTTTCGACCCGGTGGAAGCAATCGAGGACGTTGCAACGCTGCTGTCGTCATCGGCGGCCGAGAAGGACATCGAACTGATCGTTCGCGGCGATGCCACCGTAAAGGACACGGTGCTGGGGGATGCCGGGCGCTTCCGCCAGATCATCACCAATCTCGTTGGCAATGCCGTCAAGTTCACCGAGAAGGGCCACGTCTTCATCGATCTCCATTCCGAGGCTGTCGGCGAGGGAGAAATGATGTTGACGGTGCGGATCGAGGACACGGGCCTCGGCATTCCGGAAGAGAAGCTTCGGTCGGTTTTTGAGAAATTCTCGCAGGTCGATACCTCGTCCACCCGTCGCCACGAAGGAACAGGACTGGGCCTTGCCATCACTGCCGGCCTGGTCGATCTCTTCGGCGGCCATATCGACGTCGCAAGCGAGGTTGGCAGGGGCTCCGTCTTTACCGTCCATCTTCCCTTCCACACGGTCAGTGCGCGCACCACCAACACCATGCTGCCGGTCAATACGACGGGCGCGCGGGTGCTGGTCATCGACGACAACGCCGTCAACCGCCGGATCTTGACCGAGCAACTCACCATGTGGGGCTTCGATACGGTGGCTGCCGATGGCGGGGGCGAAGGACTTGCGGTGATGGGGGAGGCGGCACGCCTCGGGATCACGATCGACGCCGTCGTGCTCGACTACCACATGCCGGAAATGAATGGCCTGGACGTTGCAAAGCGGATCCGCAGCGACCGGCGCTTCGACGAGATGGGCATCATCTTCCTGACCTCGATGGACATGGCTGGCGACGAGGCCACGTTTGCAGAACTCAACGTCCAGGCACATCTGATGAAGCCGGCCCGGGCGAACCTCCTGCGCGCAACCGTAATCGAGGTGGTCCGTTCCGTTCGGGTCAAGCGGCATGCTGCGGTACCGATGCCTGCTCTTTCAGCCGCACCGGTTGGCGCTCCCGAGCCTCGGCCATCGGTGGCTGCAGCATCGACTCCGGCCGTGCGCTCGGTACCGGAACTGGATGTGCTGGTTGCGGAAGACAATGACGTCAACCAGATCGTCTTCACACAAATCCTCCAGGGCACCGGCTGGCGCTTCGAGATCGTCGACAATGGAGCCAAGGCAGTCGACGCGTGGCAGGAGAAGGACCCATCACTGATCCTGATGGACGTTTCCATGCCGGTGATGAACGGCCATCAGGCGACGCAGAAGATCCGCGAGCTGGAGAAGCAAACGGGCGGCCATGTGCCGATCATCGGTGTCACGGCGCACGCGCTGGAAAGCGACAAGGAGCTTT
>CAYNED010000125.1:0-7796 GCA_964396135.1 uncultured Neorhizobium sp. | reverse complement strand
CGCGCTCGTCCATGTAGCCCATGTCGCCTGACCGGAAGAACCCGTCTTCCGTCATCACCTTCGCGGTCTCGTCCGGGCGCTGCCAATAGCCAGACATGACCTGAGGTCCGCGAATACAAATTTCGCCTACCTCGCCCAGAGGAAGGGCTTTGCCCTCTTCGTCGCGGATCGAGATGTCGGTCGAAGGCAGCGGCAGGCCGATCATGCCGGTGAACTCTTGGGTGTCGAAGCGGTTGGCGGTCGCCACCGGGGAGGTTTCGGACAATCCGTAGCCTTCCGTGATGGCTGTGCCCGTCAGCGCTTGCCATCGTTCCGCAACCGGTCGCTGGACAGCCATGCCGCCCCCCAGGGCCAGGATCAGGGAGGAGAAATCCACCTTGGCGAAATCGGCATTGTTCATCAGCGCGTTGAACAGCGTGTTGAGACCGGGGAAGACATGCACCTTGTGCTTCTGCAGTTCCTTCACGAAGCCGGGGATGTCGCGCGGGTTGGCGATCAGGATGTTGTGGCCGCCCATGGCAATTCCCATCAGGGAATTCACCGTCAGCGCAAAGATATGGTAGAGCGGCAGCGCACACACGAAGTTCAGCACCTCCGGCCGCTCACGGTTCGCGAAGGCTGCCTCCAGCCACAGCGAGATCTGCATCTTGTTGGCGATCAGGTTGGCGTGCGTCAGCGCTGCCCCTTTCGATATGCCTGTCGTGCCTCCCGTATATTGCAGGAACGCGATGTCGCTGCTGGCGATATCGACCGGCTTCAGCGGTTGTTGCGCCCCCTCGCCAAGCACTGTCTTGAACGCAACAGCCGAAGGTATGGACCAGGCGGGTACGAGCTTCTTCACCTTGCGCACGACGAGGTTGACGATGTGCCCTTTGAGGCCGAGCATGTCGCCCATGCTGGTCACGACGATGTGTCGCAGGCCCACCTCGGCAGCCACCTCCTGGACGGTGTGGGCGAAATTCTCCAGCACAAAGATCGCCTTCGCGCCGGAGTCCTTCAGTTGGTGCTCGAGTTCTCGCGGTGTGTAGAGCGGGTTGACGTTGACCACCGTCAGCCCCGCTCGCAGGATTCCAAAGGTCACAACCGGGTTCTGCAATACGTTCGGCATCATGACCGCGACGCGGTCACCTTTGGTCAGCCCCTGTCCCTGAAGCCATGCACCCACCTTTCGGGTTTCGGCTTCCAGTTCGCGGTAGGTCATCTCCCGGCCCATGCTGGAGAAGGCGACGCGCGGCAGATACTCGACGCAGCAGCTCTCGAAGAGGTCAGCCAGCGACTTGTATGAAAGCGGCGGTATCTCGGCTGGGACGGACGGCGGATACGACGCCAGCCATACCTTCTCCCCTGGGTTGCCTGCGCGCATGGTGACTTCGTTCATCTTGGGCCTCCTCTTCCCTTATTATTACCCGCGTACCCGGCGCAAAGTCCTCCACTCTGCGGCAGAGCACTACTATGCCATGGGCCTTGATTTCAGGCCATGTCCTGCAAGTTTGGTATATAACCTTGACGTAAGCGTCAACGGGAACGAAGCCCGACGCGTCGAGTTCATCTTGAGTAACTCCAACCAACCCAAGGAGGTATGCGATGTTACATCAGGAACCACGTGCGGGGCAGGATCCCTATGTCAAGGATACGCCGTCGCTGATCGCAAGCGACAAAGTCGAGGGGACCCGCGTCTACGGCGCCGACGGCCAGCATATCGGCTCGATCGCGCGTATCCTCCTGGAGAAGAGAGGCGGTCGCGTCGCCTATGCGGTGTTGAGTTTCGGCGGCTTCTTGGGCATCGGCGATGATTACTACCCGCTGCCCTGGGAGAAGCTCACCTATGATGAAGAGCTTGACGGTTATCGCATCGACCTGACCAAGGACCAGATCACTGGTGCCCCCCGCTACAAGGATCTGGAAGACGACAGCCTCTACCAGGATCGCGGTCGAACGATCTACGACCACTACGGGGTCCCACCCTACTGGACCTGACCCTTTCCAAGACAGCATCCGAAAGAGGCCCATCGGGCCTCTTTTCTTTTGGTTAAGGCCTGCGTGCCAATCATGTCTGCGGCCCGGTATGGCCGACGAGGGATAGATGCTTCAACAGGCAGACAAGGCGGTCGTGCGCAATCTTGAGCGTGAGGATCTGCCGGCGGTCGCCCAGCTTTTCCAGCGCACGTTCCGCCGCACCGGTTCAGTTCCGCCTTCGCTCGTCAGCTATCTCCACGAGATCCTGTTCGACCATCCATGGTACGACGACGAGCTGAGATCAAAGGTATTCGTGTCTCCACCTGGGCATGTGAAGGGCTTTATCGGGGTCTTTCCGGCGCGCTTCGAATTGGAGGGGCGGCTCCTGCGCGCAGCATTCGCCGGGACGATGATGGTGGAGGAACCGGATGACAATCCCCTTGCGGGCGCGCGTCTGCTGCGTGCCTTCCTGGCTGGACCTCAGGACATCTCGCTGACGGAAACCGCAAATGCCACAGCGCTTGCCATGTGGCAGAAGCTCTCGCTGCCGCTTGATGTTGGCTACAGCCTCAACTGGATACGCATCTTTCGCCCGGCAGCGGCTGCCGTCAACCTCTTGAGCATGATGTCCGGTGTGACGGGCCTCCTGCGGCCGGTCGCTTCCATGGCCGATACTGTTGCCGAAAAGGTAGGCTTATCCTTGCTGCGCGCCCGCGCGATCCCATCAGCTCGACGCATCCTGTTTCGCGATGCGACGCCATCAGAGTTTCGCGACGCCGCTCTCGTTCTCAACGACGCCCATCCCCTACGGCCGCAATGGGACCCGCAGTCTCTGGACTGGTTCATAGGCCAGGCAAGCCAGAAGAGGAAATATGGTCTGCCCTCCTGGAGGATAGGAGAGACACGCTCCGGCAAACTTGCCGCCGCCTATGTCTATTTCGGGCGCCCGGGCGGGATTGGCTGGTTGCTGCAGGCCCTTTGTGATCCTGCCGTCGCCGGTGAGCTTGTGGATGACCTGTTCGCGCATGCGGATGCGGCAGGCTGCGCCGGCATCCGCGGCGGAGCTCATCCCTGGCTGACGCCTGAGCTTCTAGTCCGCAGGACCGCGTTTCACGGCCGCAGCTTTTACATCGCCCATGCGAAAGACAAGTCCCTGTTGCAACCGATCCAGTCCGGCCAGGCGCTCATCAGCGGACTGGCCGGCGAGAACTGGATGCGGCTGATTGGCGATCGCTTCGACTGACAGCAGATGCAGATCAGTCCAGCATTGTCGCGGGTGCGGCATGTAGGTATTCGGCCACTTTCCGCTTGGACGCAATGTTACGCCACACGGCCTCCACCTCGCCAACCGTCAGGCCGGCAGCTTGGCCCACCACCTCGGCAGGAACCAGGTTGTCGAGACCATAGAGGCAGATATCCATCCGGTCGTAGGGCAGCGAGAAGTAATATTCGTCCTGACCCTGCGGCAATGACCAGGTGTCCGTCGTTGGCGGCCGGTGGCGGATTTCCTCCGGCACGCCGAGCGCCTCTGCCAACTGATAGACCTGCGTCTTGTAGAGATGTGCGATCGGCTTGAAGTCGGCGGCACCATCGCCATTCTTGACGAAAAAGCCTTGGTCGTATTCCAGCCGGTTCGGCGTTCCGGCCACTGCAAAATTCAGCCGGTCGGCATGGTAGTATTCGATCTGCTTGCGGGTGCGCTGCTTCATGTTCGCCGCCGCAATCATGCCAAGATAGACGTCGAGCGGCATGCGGTGCCGGCTCTGCTCGCCAGAGGGTGAAGCGACGACGAGCCAGGAGATATTGTAGCCGCGGCTGGAGAGAGCATTCTCGAGCACGACCTTGCAGCCCCAGCCCTCGCCGAACTCCGGAACGATCTGCCGGATAAAACCGTCGCGGCGTGCGTAGCAGCCGGCGGCTGCAAGAGCGGGTCCGATATCTTCGAAAACTGTTTGGACACCTGTGGCGGCCGCGAGCGCCTGACCGAGGCGCAGGCTGTCAGGATCGGAATCATGCTCCGGCATGAAGACGCCTGTCACCTTGCCCGGCCCCAGCGCCCGTGCGCAAAGAGCTGCCGTCACGCTGGAGTCGATTCCGCCCGAGAGCCCAAGCACGACGCCACGCTTGCGCAGGTCCTTGGTGACGGTTTCGCGGATCCAGGGGCAGATACGGTCTATCTCCGCCTCGGCGTTGAGCCTCAGGCTGTCGGATGAAAAGGCCATAGCCTCCGTTGCAGTCTTCAGGCTCTGGCTCATAAGGCATTCTCCAGTTGTGGCTCGATGTCGGCGCCAGCGCTCATTCTGATCTTGCCTGTCGGCGTCCTTGGCAAGGCTGTGTAAAAATCGACGATTTTTGGCACCATGTAGTCTTCCAGATGGGTGGCGCAGTGGCGGATGATGTCTCTGTCAGTCAGATCACAGTCGGCCTCCAGCGCCACATGGGCGCGAACCACCTGACCAAAGATAGGGTCGTCGCCGCCTGTCACCGCTGCCTCGCGAATGCCGGGCAAGGCATAGAGCACCCGCTCGACTTCCTGCGGGCTAACCTTTTCCCCGCGGGTCTTGATAATGTCGTCCTTGCGGCTGACGAAATAGAGAAAGCCATCTCCATCCATCCGGAAGAGGTCACCGGTGTACAGGCGTGCGCCCGCTTCAGCCGCGCCAAAAATGTGTCGCTTGCTGTCCTCGTTTTTCCAGTAGCCGGCCATCACATGAGGCCCCTCGACGACGAGTTCACCGATAACGCCGGGTGCAGCGGCTTCTCCCTGCTCGTTGATGACAAATGCGCGGGTGCCAGGAATTGCACGTCCAACGGAGGTGGGACGGGCAGCCAGATCTTGCGGAGGCAGGAAGCTGACGCGCAGACACTCCGTCTGCCCGTACATCACGAAGATCTTCGACTGCGGCAAGAGCTGCTGAAGCTGCGAAGAAAGAGCGGGTGGCAAGGCGGCAGCGGCGCTGGTGACGTAGCGGAGATGGGGAAGGGGATCAATCGGCAGGTCCTTCATGCCGACTATCAGGGCCGCCATGGCCGGCACCAGCGGGAAACCGGTTGCCTTCTCCTCGGCTAACCGCTCCAGAACCTTGCGCGGGAAGGCAAAGCTTTTTTCCAGCACCAGCGTCCCACCGACGCAGACCATCGTCACCATCTGCGTAATGCCGTAGCCGAAGGAAAGCGGCAGGACGCTCAGCACGATATCGTCGGATGTGTTTTGGAGATATCCGATAATCGACTGGCACGCGGCATCCACATTAGCATGGGTCAGCATCACGCCCTTGGGCGTTCCGGTGGAGCCTGACGTGTGGATCAGAAGGGCGAGCGCATTAGCATCATTGAAGCTCGGCAGCGGCCCGCTCACCTGCGTCTCCGCCAGATCCTCGAAGCGAAGCGAGGCAAGATCCAGGTCGATCGGCGCGTTGGCGACGATGACAATAGTCTTGGAACCGCTAGCAGCGATTGCAGCGCGAACAGTCGGAAGAGTACGGGCATGGGCTATGATGGCCGCAGGCTCCACACTGGAGAGGATACCGGCGAGCTTCTCTGCCTTGATCGAAGGGTAGAGCGGGCAGGCAACAGCGCCGGCTTTCCAGATGGCAAAGAAGCTTATCAGGGCTTCGATGCCATTCTCGAGGAGGAGCACCACACGATCATGGGGAGCCACACCTGCATTCAAAAGGCCGGCCGCAAGCCGATCCGAGACGGCATCGAGTTCCGCATAGCTCCGCCGCACTCCGCCTGCGACCGCCGCAGTCTTTCCTGCGAACCGCTTGACGCTTTCGTGCAGCCTCGCCTCGATCCGCATGTTGGCGGTTACGCGGCAACTGGCAGCTTGCGCGCCAGGTAGCTCGACATATTGTCGATGCTGTCGAGATTTTCCGGGACGATCTCTTCGTCGGCAATGCTGATGCCATAGGTGGCCTCGAGGAACGCGATCAGTTCCAGCACTCCGGTGGAGTCTATCACGCCACCTTCCAGCAGTGATTGGTTGTCGGAGATGTCTGCATCCGCGCGAAAAAGAAAATTCTCTGCAATGAATTCCCGCACCGCGGAACGAAATCTTTGGGCCATGGCGACTGCTCCACTCAAGTTATCTTGGCGACGCATCCGCTTCTGCAATGCGACGGTATTACTACTCACAAGATAACTAGTCTGACTGAATCTTTTGCTAAATGGCACAGTAAAGACTTCGCAAAGCCTGCATCGAAAGATGTCAGCCGGCGTTGTGCCGGTCATAGGCAATAGGTGTGCGGCAATGGCAGCCGGTCAGGATCAGGAATTCAGCACATGAAGATCGCGACCTTCAACGTGAACGGGATCAACGGTCGCATAGACATCCTGCTTCGCTGGCTGCAGGAGGCCCGCCCGGACGTCGTGTGCTTGCAGGAACTGAAGGCACCTTCGGAGAAGTTCCCGCAGCGCGCGATCGAGAGGGCGGGATATGGGGCCGTCTGGCATGGTCAGAAAAGCTGGAACGGCGTCGCGATCCTGGCGAATGACGCGGAGCCGATCGAAACCCGCCGCGGCCTTGGCGGTGACCCGGAAGATAGCCACAGCCGCTACATTGAGGCCGCCGTCAACGGCGTCCTGATCGGTTGCCTCTACGCTCCGAACGGCAACCCGGCGCCTGGCCCGAAGTTCGACTACAAATTAGGTTGGTACCAGCGCTTCCTGGCCCATTCCCGGCATCTGCTGGAAACCGGCGCTCCGGTCGTGCTTGCCGGCGACTACAACATCATGCCAACGGATCAGGATGTCTACGCGCCGGAGCGCTGGCGCGACGACGCGCTCTTCAGGACGGAAGTGCGCGAAGTGTTCCACCAAATCACCGAGCAGGGTTGGACAGATGCTCTCCGCAGCCTGCATCCAGAAGAGGAGATATATACCTTCTGGGACTACTTCCGAAACGCTTGGGGCCGCAACGCCGGCCTCAGGCTCGATCACCTGCTCCTCAGTCCATCGATCGCCGCCCGCCTGGAGCGGGCGGGGGTCGATCGAGATGTGCGGGGCTGGGAGCACACAAGCGACCACGCGCCGGCCTGGATCGAGATTTCGGATCCTTGATCGGAGCGTGAGTAGGCCGCCCGTCTGGCTTATGACGCCGCCCGCGTGTCGCGCCGGGCCAGCCGCTGCAGCAGGTAATCGACTTCTGCTCGCGCTGTCTGCGAAAGTGCCAGGCCCGGCTTGCGCTGCGCGTCTGAGGTGATCACGCCGCGCCGCATGAGCACATGCTTGCGCACCGCAAGCCCTATCCCGAGCTGTTGCTCGTAGCGGATCAGCGGCAAATGCGCGTCGAAGAGGTCATGGGCCTCCTCACGCTTGCCCTCGGCGAACAGCCCGATCAGTTCTGTCAGCATGTCCGGAAAGCCGTAGCCGGTCATCGCGCCGTCGGCACCGCGCTCCGGCTCGAAATCAAGGAACATGCCGCCATTGCCGCAGAGGATCGAGAAGGGCCGAAGCTCGCCCGCCTTCTGCATGGCACGAAGCCTGGAGATCTTCTCCAGCCCCGGCCAGTCCTCGTGCTTCAGCATCAGGCAGGACGGGTGGTTGGACATGATCTTGGCGACCACTCCAGTCGACATCACCACATTCAGCGTCAGCGGATAGTCCTGCAGCACCCAAGGCACGTCGTCGCCCACGGCTTCCACTGCCTGGCCGAAGTAGGTGACGATCTGGTCGTCTGTTCGCAGCGACGGCGTCGGCGCGATCATCACGCCGGCGGCCCCCATATCCATGGCGCTGCGGGCAAGCGAGCGCATTGCCGCAAAGCCGGGCGCCGAGACACCGACTATAACCGGGATCTTGGAGCGCCCAACCACCTGCTGGATGATTGCCCGGCTCTC
>CAYNED010000124.1:0-7846 GCA_964396135.1 uncultured Neorhizobium sp. | reverse complement strand
CCCAGTCCTCCTCACCGGCAGGCGGTGCCTCGCCAAAGTTCAGGATGCCGTTCTCTGTGTGGAATATGGCCTGCCGACCGGGCGGCTGGAAGCGGGCAACCATTTCCGGGAACCCGATGCCGAGATTGACATAGGCGCCGTCCTCGATGTCCTGCGCGGCGCGCCATGCGATCTGAGCATTGGAAAGCTTGATGTCTTCACGGGTCTCGACGGTCATGCGTAGGCCACTCCGGCTCGGATGAGTTCTTCTTCCTGTTGTGGATTGGCGACTTCCACGACGCCGTCGACGAAGATGCCGGGGGTTATGACATGTTCCGGGTCAATCTCGCCTGCCGGCAGGATCTTTGATACCTGGGCAATGGTGGTGGTGGCCGCCATGCACATCAGCGGATTGAAGTTGCGGCCGGCCTTGTTGTAGGTCAGGTTGCCGTAGGTATCACCCAGATGCGCTTTGACGATGGCAAAATCCGCCTTGAGCCAGCGCTCTTGGACGTAGAAACGGCCGTCGAACTCGGCGGTCACCTTGCCTTCTGCCAATTCGGTGCCATACCCGGTGGGCGTATAGAAGGCTGGTATTCCAGCGCCTCCCGCACGGATGCGCTCAGCCAGCGTCCCCTGAGGCACCAGTTCCAGCTCGATTTCTCCTGCCAAATATCTGTCCGTGAAGGCTCTCGGATCGGATGAGCGTGGGAAGGAGCAGATCATCCTTTTGACCATTCCAGCATCGATCATCGCAGCAATGCCGATGCGACCGTTGCCAGCATTGTTGTTGATGACAGTGAGGTTCTTCGGCCCTTTGTCGATCAGCGCGTGGATGAGCTCGATCGGAGCTCCGGAACCCCCAAACCCCCCGATCATGATCGTGGCTCCATCATGAATAATGGATACCGCCTCCGCCACACTGGCGATTGTCTTGTCCACTCTCCAGCTCCTCCGAAATCCGCAAAGCATCTAGAAGCATCTAGTGCCGTAGCGTCAACCGTGTTGTGCGATAATTGACTTTTGTTCGCATATCGCACAAATCTGGTGCGAGAGGTGTCATGCAAGATTCCGACTTCTTGGGTAGTTTCGCAAAGGGGCTGAAGGTCATAGAGGCTTTCGGCGAGGAACATCCGCGTTTGTCGATTGCCGATGTGTCGCGCCGCACGGGCATGGACCGCGCAACAGCACGGCGATGTCTCCTGACCTTGGCGGAGTCTGGATACGCGGATTATGACGGGAAGTTCTTCAGCTTGACGCCCCGGATCCTAAGGCTCGGCCACGCCTATCTCTCAACGACGCCGCTGCCCAACATCGTCCAGCCCTTCCTCGACAGCCTTTCCCAATCTCTCGGGCAAAGCGCCTCTGCCAGCGTTCTGGACGACACCGAAATCGTCTACATTGCCCGCGCATCGCAACGGCGCGTGATGTCGATCAGCCTCACGGCGGGGAGCCGTCTTCCTGCCTATTGTTCTTCCATGGGTCGGGTACTCTTGGCGGCACTTCCAGAACAGGAGGCGCTTGAACGGCTCCGCCGGTGCGATCTTCGCCCTTTGACCCGCCATACCAAGTCCGAGATGGAGCTATTGATCGACGAACTGGAGACTGTGCGTGCGCAGGGCTTTGCTGTCATTGATCAGGAGCTTGAGCTTGGCCTTTGCTCCATCGCAGTCCCTCTTACAAACACTCGCGACGTGACGGTCGCCGCTCTCAACATCGGAACACCGGCGGCTCAGATCGCTGCAGACGAGATCAAGCAACGTTTCCTGAAGCCTTTGCGGGACGTCGCGGCATCTATTCGTCCGATGCTGCCGTAGGCGCAGCCACGAGCTTTCCTACCGCCCATCTGCGACCGCATCACGCTTTGGTGAGGAGGCGTGAGTTGTAATAACAAGTCTGGACTGGCAATGACCACCGCTTGCCCGAACCATAACGGAAGATAGCCAACGGCTTGCCGCACTTCCGGTCAATCTGGATCCAGTCCTTTGAATTTTACCCGCCGAAGCTTCCTTCTCACCCTCCCATTCGTCACTGCCGGATGCACCACCGTCGCCCGCGAGCCAAAGGTAGTAAGGCCGCAGATCCCTGCAGAGTACCAGGCCATGTACGCGGCGGTTGAGGGTGAGCCTTACCCGATCGCCGCTGCCGACCTGACGCGTGTCGATCCGCAGTTTTATCGGCGAGAGGTCGAGTATCCAACCCACGAGCGCACAGGCACGATTGTTGTCGATACCTCTGCACGGTATCTTTATCTCATAGGAGAAAACGGTCGTGCACTGCGCTATGGCATAGGGGTCGGCAAAGCCGGGCTCGAATTCGAAGGCAGCGCCGTGGTCCAGTACAAGCGAGAATGGCCGCGCTGGACTCCAACACAAAGCATGATCCAGCGTGAACCGGAGCGCTACGGGCCACTGGCGGGAGGAATGGAGCCGGGGGTCCTCAACCCGCTCGGTCCTCGCGCGCTCTATTTGTTCAAGGACGGGAGAGACACGCTCTACCGGATTCACGGAACCACAGAAGACTGGACGATTGGCCGGGCAGTCTCCAGCGGATGCATTCGCCTGCTCAACCAGGACATCATCGACCTTTATCGACGCGTCCCCAATGGCACAAAAGTTGTCGTTCTTCAGGGCGTGGTGCAACCGCCTCCTTCCACACAACCCTCCGTTTAGTGGCCGTATCTTCTTCGAATTGTTCAGCTGGTTATGGCTTCATGGGTCCCAAGGGAGCGGATATTTCCCACCAACTCCCCTGCAAGACGAAGTGACGCACCGGCAGCCGCCACCATCTGCGGAAGGATCAGCCATTCCAGTGTCCAGGCAGCACCTGATCGTTCCTGTTCGTGGACGAGCGAGTGATGCAGGCCAGCCAATTGCGTGGCGTTGAACCGCGCCAGTGCTACGATCGCTTCGGCTGCCACCGGGTTCTGCTTGTGGGCCATCGCAGAAGATCCGCCACCGCCGGTAAGCTCAATTTCCTGGCCCACCTGCGCCATGAGCGCCACGTCTTGTCCGAACTTTCCCAGACTTCCCGTGATCAGCGAAAGCAGGTTGCCTATGTCAGCCACTCGGTCGCGCTGACTCTGCCACTGACTGACATCGGCGAGCCCGAGTTCGGTTGCGACTGCCAGTCGTATAACGATGCCCTTGTCCCCAAGTCTGTCCAATGTTCCGGCAGCTCCTCCAAACTGCAGCGGCAAGCCCTCGCCCACCATCTGCTCGAGCCGGACACGATGCCGCTGAAGCGGTCCACGCCATGCCTCCAGGCGGTCGCTCACGCGAATGGGAATGGCCGCTTGCATCCTGGTGTGCCCCATGAGCAAGCGACGGCCAAACCCGTCATCAAGTGCCTTGAGAGCTTCGTCCAGGCTGCGCAAGCGCCCTGCAAAGAGGTTGAAAACCTGCAGCAGCCGCAACATCAATCCAGTATCAATCGCGTCCTGGCTCGTCGCCCCAAAATGCACGTACTCGCCGAACTCAGGCCCGACCGCGTTGCGCAACTGCTTGACCAACTCTGGAACAACAACACCATCCCGGGCGGTACCGACACGCAATGCCTCTTTGTCCAGCACCACGCTGCTGCATGCTTCATCGATCCTCGCGGCGGCAGCAACGGGAATAAGCCCCGCTGCCGCCTCGGCATTCGCCAGTGCCCGCTCGAAGGCAATCATGGCGGCCAGTTCCGCCTCCGCCGTGAAGAACTGCGCTGTTTCTTCGTCCCCCAGAAGACCTGATAGATACGGGTGACTGAAGGCCGAAAAACTCATGGCCGTCCCTTCAAATGTCGAAGAAGATCGTTTCCCGATCACCCTGCAGATGGATGTCGAAGGTGACGGTATTGCCGTCGCGCGTGCCGATCAGCGTTGGCACGCGCACCCGGTGTTCGATGCGTGCAAGCACCGGATCCTCGGCATTCGCCTGCTCCTCGTCGGAGAAATACATGCGCGTGTTGAGCCCGAGATTGATCCCGCGCGCAACGATCCAGAAATTGACGTGCGGCGCCATCATCCGCCCATCGCGGAATGGCACCCGACCAGGCTTGATGGTTTCGAAAACGAACTCGCCGGTGTCCATATCGCCCGGGCAACGGGCCCATCCGAAGAAATTCGGATCAGCCGCACCGCGCGTTTCGGAGGGGCTGTTGTAGAACCCGTCCGCATCTGCCTGCCAAATCTCCACCAGCGCATCCTTCAGCGGTGTGCCGGCGCCGTCGAAGACATGGCCGCGGATGGTGATCCGCTCGCCGCGCGTTTGGTCATTGACCATGGGCCCGGAGCCAAGATCCGTGTCGTAGACACCGTGGATGCCGCTGAAATTGGGCGTGCAGCCGATGTGCACGTAGGGACCGGCCGTCTGTGAGGCGGATTCCTTCAGGTAGCCGAGTGGCTGAGCCATGTCAGTTGCCCTCCTTGCGGTTCTCGAACAGCGTCGAGCGTCGCCCGCGCAACACGATGTCGAACTTGTAGGCGCGCATATCGTGCGGGATCGTCGCGTTCATGTCGAGCGGCGCAATAAGACGCTCGATCGCCTCCTTGTCGGGAATCGTTTTCACGATCGGGCAGATCCAGATCAGCGGATCGCCTTCGAAATACATCTGCGTAACGAGCCGTTGGGCAAATCCATGCCCGAAGATCGAGAAGTGGATATGAGCAGGCCGCCAATCGTTCACGCCATTCGGCCAAGGGTAGGGACCGGGCTTGATCGTCTTGAACCAGTAGAAGCCGTTCTCATCGGTGATCGTGCGTCCGAAACCGCCGAAGTTTGGATCGAGGGGCGCCAGATAGGTTTCCTTCTTGTGCCGATAACGCCCGCCGGCATTCGCCTGCCAGAATTCAACCAAAGCGCCGGCGACACCCAAGCCGCGCTCGTCGATCACCCGCCCGTGCACAAGGATGCGCTGGCCGATCGGGCCTTCTCCCGACTTCGCATAGTTGACGATGAGATCGTTGTCGAACTCGTTGAGGATATTGTGCCCGAACACCGGACCGGTGATTTCGCTCTTCGTTCCCTCAAGCGAAATCAGCGCCCGCTGCGGGGAGCGCAGCACAGTCGTCTTGTACCACGGCGTATAGGCCGGCGGATGCATCTCGCGATCGCGCGCAAAGAAGGGTGTTGTCTCAGGCAGTTGGTTTTTCATCGGTGTCTCCCCCAATTTGCATCCCGGCCTCCTGTTCGGCTTCCATTTCTGCATAGACCGCCTTGGCGATCTTGAAGGCATGATTGGCTGCCGGCACGCCGGCATAAACTGCCACATGCATCAGGGCCTCGCATATGTCCTCCTGCGTCGCACCTGTGCGTGCGGTCGCGCGGACATGCATGGCTACCTCGTCATAATGGCCGCCGGCTGCCAAAAGAGCGATTGTCACGATTGACCGCTCACGCTTCGAAAAATGAGGCCGAGACCAGAGCGTGCCCCAAGCCCCTTCGGTGATGAACTGCTGGAAAGGCCGGTCGAACTGGCTCTCGTTCGCCAGTGCCCGGTCCACATGCGCGTCGCCGAGCACTGATCGTCGCGTCGTCAGTCCCTGCTCGTAGCGCTCGCATGGAGAAAAGGGGTCGGCCACGGCTCAATCCTTGACGTTGTTGATGATGAAACTGCGTACCGCAGCGGCAAACGCGGCCGGTGCCTCGGCGCAGGGAATATGCGCGGCCCCGGCGATCATCTCGAACTGCGCGCCCTTGATGAGGTTGGCCAGCGCCCGCACGAGATCCGGCGGCGTCGAACCATCTTCATCGCCCACTATGCAAAGGGTAGGAACCGCGATCGCTTGCGCATCTAGCGTAAAATCCGCGTCGCGGATCGCGGCGCAGGTTCCGGTATAGCCCGCTACAGGCTGTCGCAGAAGCATGTTGCAATAGGCTTGGTAGGCGCCATTTTCAGGCTGTCGAAACGCTTGCGTGAACCAACGCGCCATGATGTCCTCTAGGACTGCGGCGATCCCATTCTCCTCGATGGCGGAAATTCGCTTGTTCCACATCTCGGTCGTGCCGATCTTGTGCGCGGTATTGGACAGCACGAGCGCCTTAACGAGGTCCGGGCGTCGGGCATAGAGCCCCTGAGCCACCAGTCCGCCAACGGAAAGGCCGCAGATGATCGCTTGGTCGAATTCCAGATGGTCGAGCAAGCCGGCCAGATCATCGACGTGATCCTCTATCCGGTAGGGCGGGTTACCGAGATCCGAAAGGCCGTGGCCGCGCTTGTCATAAGTCAGGACGGTGAAATCCTCGGCAAGCTTCGGCAGCACTAGGTGCCAGATCCGGCTGTCGGTACCAAGCGAGTTTACCAGCACGAGAACCGGATTGGCGGGATCCGTCGTCACCACGTCATAGGTGATGGTCACGCCATTGATGCGTACAAACTGCATTTTCCTTCCTCCTCGAAAGAGATTGCCGCCTTTGCCTGGTTAAGTAAAATGATTTCGAAGCCGATTCCCATAACCTCGGAGTTATGACTTGTGATCGATCTCCGCGTGAAGTTTCGCCATCTGCATACATTTCTGGAGGTCGCGCGGCACAAGAGCGTCGCCAAGGCTGCGGAACGTCTTCATGTCAGCCAGCCTGCCGTGACAAAGACGATCCGTGAACTGGAAGAGGCGCTGGGGGTTTCCGTTCTGGAGCGTGACGGACGCGGCATTCGCGTCACCCGCTATGGAGAGGTCTTCCTGCGTCATGCAGGCGCGGCAATCACGGCACTGAGACAGGGGATCGATTCTGTGTCCCAGGAGCTGTCCGATGCGGCACCGCCCGTGCGGGTGGGTGCCCTGCCGACCGTCTCCACCCGCATCATGCCTCGGGCGATGACGCTGTTTCTGGAGGAAGAGACCGGTAGCCGCATCGAAGTCGTTACCGGCGAGAACGCAGTTCTGCTTGAGCAATTGCGCGTCGGCGATCTTGATCTCGTCGTCGGTCGGCTTGCGCCGCCGGAGAAGATGACGGGCTTTTCCTTCGAGCACCTCTATTCGGAACAGGTCGTCTTTGCGGTGCGTGCAGCCCACCCGCTTCTCAAAATCGGCCGCTCCGTCTTTGAGAGTCTCACTGATTATCCTGTCCTGATGCCGACCCGAGGCTCTGTTATCCGGCCTTCCGTCGAGCAACTGCTGATCGCAAACGGCGTTGGCAAGATACCTACTCAGGTGGAGACTGTATCGCATGCGTTCGGGCGTGCCTTCGTCCGTATCAGCGATGCGGTCTGGATCATCTCGCAGGGCGTGATTTCCAATGACTTGGCGGAAGGGCTGCTTGTCGCCTTGCCTGTCGATACCAGCGAAACGAAGGGGCCGGTAGGACTGACACTGAAGGCAGATGCCCCCCCTTCCGCACCGCAGGCGATCCTGATGCAGACAATTCGACAGGCGGCAAACGAGATCATGCCGCGGCCCTGAAGTCGCACTTCACACCACCTGAGGGCCCTTTGACAACGCCTCGCGGCGCAGCAGCATTCCGTAGAGGTCGCGCGGTTCGTCCGGATCGGCCAGCAGATCGAGCTCCGTGAAATGGCGCGAATTCTTCAGCTTGTCTCGGACATAGCGGAGCGCGGAAAAGTCTTCCGTTGCAAAGCCGACGCTGTCAAAGAGGGTTATCTGGCCTGCCGAGCTCCGACCTTCGGCTTTGCCGGCCATGACGCGCCAGAGTTCCGTCACCGGATGGTCGGCGGACAACTGCTGTATCTCGCCCTCTATCCGCGTCTGCGGCGGGTATTCCACGAAGATGTCGGAACGCAGCAGGATGTCGCGGTGCAGTTCCGTTTTCCCGGGGCAGTCGCCGCCGACCGCGTTGATGTGCACGCCGGGACCAACCATGTTGTCGGTGAGGATCGTCGCATACTGCTTGTCGGCGGTCGCCGTCGTGATGATGTCGGCGCCCTCCAC
>CAYNED010000123.1:1551-7900 GCA_964396135.1 uncultured Neorhizobium sp. | reverse complement strand
GCCAGCGCCTGCAGATTGCCCGCAACCTGGTGACCGGTCCGCGCCTCGTGTTCATGGACGAGCCGACCGGCGGTCTGGATGTGTCCGTTCAGGCGCGCCTACTCGATCTGGTGCGGGGCCTTGTCAACGATCTTGGCCTTTCGGCCATCATTGTCACCCACGATCTTGCTGTCGCACGGCTGCTGTCGCACCGAATGATGGTGATGAAAGACGGCTATGTGATTGAGCACGGCCTGACCGACCGCGTTCTCGACGACCCGCGCGAGCCCTATACGCAGCTGCTCGTCTCTTCCATTCTGCAGGTTTAGGACAACGTCATGGCCACCCCCCTCGTCGTTTCGGAAGTGTTCAAGAGCTTCACCATGCATCTGCGTGACGGCATCAAACTGCCGGTCGTCAATGATGTGAGTTTTTCGGTCGCCAGCGGCGAATGCGTCGTGCTCGGCGGCCCCTCGGGTATCGGCAAGAGCTCCATTCTCAAGATGCTCTACGGCAATTACGCGGTCGATGCGGGTCAGATTCTGGTGACGCACAGAGACCGGATCGTGGACCTTGCGAGTGCCGACCCGCGCACGGTACTGAACGTGCGTCGCCTCACCATGGGTTACGTCAGCCAGTTCCTGCGGACGGTTCCGCGGGTCTCGGCACTCGACGTGGTTGCCGAGCCACTGGTCTCTCGCGGCGTCGACGGTGCTGATGCCAGAGAAAAGGCTGCCGCCCTTCTTTCCAAGCTTAACCTACCCGAGGAACTCTGGGGGCTGCCACCGGCAACCTTCTCGGGCGGCGAGCAACAGCGTGTCAACATCGCCCGAGGCTTCATCACGGACCACACTATTCTGTTGCTGGATGAGCCCACAGCCTCGCTCGATGCACGCAACCGCGCTGTCGTCGTCGAAATGATCGCAGACAAGAAGCGGAAGGGCGTCGCCCTGCTCGGCATTTTCCATGACGAGGAAGTGCGCGAAGCTGTGGCCGACCGCATCCTCGACGTCCTGCAGTTCTCGCCGCGAAGGACTGCCGCGTGAGTACCAAGGTAGGGCCGGAGCCCTCCATTCATCCGAGCGCCAGTGTCAAGAATTCGCAGCTCGGTCGCTACACGGAAGTGGCCGAACGCTGCCGCATTGATGAGGCGGAGATCGGTGACTACTCCTACATCATGCAGGACGGATCGGTCTGGTGCGCCACGATCGGCAAGTTCGTGAACATCGCGGCGGCCGTCCGGATCAATGCCACCAACCATCCGACCTGGCGCGCCACCCTCCACCACTTCACCTATCGCGCCGCCAATTACTGGGACGATGCGGAGAACGAAGAAGAGTTCTTCGAATGGCGCCGCGACAACCGCGTGATCGTCGGCAACGATGTCTGGATCGGCCACGGAGCAACCATCCTTCCAGGTGTTACGGTCGGCAACGGCGCTGTGATCGGCGCCGGCGCGGTGGTTTCCAAGGATGTAGAAGCCTACACAATCGTCGGCGGGGTCCCCGCAAAGCTCATCCGCGAGCGCTTTCCGAAAGACGTCGCAGTGCGGATGGACAAGCTTGCCTGGTGGGACTGGGAGCATCTGAAACTGCGCGCAGCACTTGATGATTTCCGCGCCCTGACGGCTGAGGAATTCCTTACACGCCACGGCGGCTGACGCTTCTGTCGCGGGCTGAGGATTGTAACACGCGCGACACAAAACCGACATTCAGCCTTCATCTAGTGCCGCTAATGCCAAACGCAGGAATGGCTTGCGAGAGGCAACAGAGCATGAAGTTCGAACTGAGGAACGTCACCCGCCGCTTTGGTGACAAGTATGCCGTCAAGGACGTGACGCTCGACATCCCTCAGGGGCAGATGGTCGGCATTATCGGCCGGTCCGGCGCGGGCAAATCAACGCTGTTGCGGATGATCAACCGGCTGCAGGAGCCGAGCTCCGGCTCTATCCACTTTGGCGATCTGGAAGTCTCCCGCCTACGCGGCGCGCACCTGCGGAACTGGCAGCGTGACTGTGCGATGATCTTTCAGCAGTTCAACCTCGTGCCGCGCCTCGACGTGCTGACGAACGTCCTGCTTGGGCGCCTCAACCACCGCTCCACCGCAATGAGCCTTCTCAGCATCTTCACGCGGGAAGAGCGCATCATGGCGATTGCCGCACTGGAACGGCTCGGCATAGAGCAGACGGCACTGCAGCGGGCTGGCACTCTTTCCGGCGGCCAGCAGCAGCGCGTGGCCATTGCCCGGGCCCTTATGCAGGCGCCGAAGATGGTTCTGGCCGACGAGCCTATCGCTTCGCTCGACCCGCTCAACGCCAAGATCGTGATGGACGCGCTGCGCGACATCAATGAACGCGAAGGCATTACCGTCATCACCAACCTGCACACGCTCGACACGGCCCGCTCCTATTGCGAGCGCATCATCGGCATGGCTGCCGGCCGCGTTGTGTTCGACGGAACGCCCGCTCAACTCACAGCGAGCGCTGTTCAGGAGATCTACGGCTCCGACCGCGACGGCGCGGGCATTGACGAGCGAATGACCTCCACGAGCATCAACATTCCCACAGTGGCACCACAGCAGGCCCGGCCACCCGCTGGCGTCAGCGGCTTGGCTGCAGCGAGCGTCTGATCTGCTGCTCCCTCGCACGCTTGCACCAAGGAAGTTCAACAAACGACGTCCGGATAGTCCGGATCAATAGGAGATGATCTCATGCTGAAGAAAACTCTACTCGCCACGGCCGCTCTGGTCGCTCTTGCCAACAACGTCATGGCTGAAGACCTCAAGGAATTCCGCATCGGCATCATCGGCGGCGAGAACGAAGCCGACCGCCTGCGCAACTTCCAGTGCATGACGGAGAAGCTTCCGTCCGTTCTCGGCGTAGAAAAAGTCTCGCTCTTCCCAGCCGCCGACTATGACGGCACGATCCAGGGCCTTCTTGGCGGCACGTTGGATTATGCCGAGCTTGGCGCGTCTGGTTACGCAAAGATCTATCTCGAGGACCCCGACGCGGTTGAGCCCATCCTCACCACCGTCCAGACCGACGGCTCCATGGGCTATCACTCGATCATGGTGGCCCGGAAGGATTCCGGCATGACGAAGGTGACCGATATCGAGGGCAAGAAGCTTGGCTTCGCCGATCCCGACTCCACGTCTGGATACCTCATCCCCACCGTTACTCTTCCGGAAGCGCTTGGGGGCAAGCCGATCAAGGAAGTCGTTGCCGAAACCGGTTTTGGCGGCGGACATGAAAACCTGGTTCTTGAAGTTCTGAAGGGCACCTTTGATGCCGGCACAACCTTCGGCTCCGGCGTCGGTGACTTCAAAGATGGCTACACCTCCGGCAATCTTCGCAAGATGGTCGACAAGGGGGTCCTCAACATGGATGACCTGGTTGAACTCTGGAAGTCGCCGCTTATCCCGAACGGGCCAATCGTCGTCCGCACCTCGATGAATGACGAGATGAAGACGAAGTTCAAGCAGTTCATGATGGAGCTGCCGAAGTCTGATCCAGCCTGCTTCTCAGCGATCCAGGGCGGCGATTTCACCGGCTTTGCAGAAGTCGATGTCGATTTCTACAAGCCGATCATCGACGCTCGCAAGGCAACGATCGGCGGCTGATCATCCTCCACTTCACGAGGCCGCCGAACTCCTGCTCGGCGGCCTTTCTTGGACTGCATGACCCCGGGGCCGCACCATGCCAACTTCCGTCATCAAGCCGACGCTCAGCGACAGCGGGGCCCTGATCGAGAGCCATTGGCGACAGCTCGCAGGGCAGCGGCGCACTTATACGGCCCTTTCGGCGATCCTGCTGTTGCTCGTGGTCTCGGGTTCACTGTGGTTTGCCAACGAGACCAATGCCGGGAAGTTCTTTGAGCGCCTCCCCTATTTCTTCGATTTTGTCGGCCAACTCATCCCGCGCGACGGAATGGAAGTCTGGCGTGCCCTCTTCGACCTGCCCTCGCCCTATGACGACGGCAGCCTCAAATACAATTATCCGGACGGCAGGCTTTATCTGACGGAGAGCCTCTACCTCCCGGAATACATCCATCAGATGCTGGTCACGTTGAACATCGCCATTGCGGCAACCGGGATCGGGGTGATCTTCGGCTTCATGCTTTCGTTCCTGGCGGCCAGGAACATGATGCCTAACCCATGGATCCGGGGTCCTGCACGACGGATAATGGAACTTCTTCGTGCCTTCCCGGAAGTCGTTATTGCCGGTTTCTTTCTGGCGATCCTCTCGCTCGGGCCCCTGCCCGCCGTCATCGCCGTTGCGATCCACACTATCGGCGCTCTGGGCAAGATGTTTTTCGAAGTCATCGAGAACGCGGACATGAAGCCGGACGAGGGTCTCAAGGCCGTCGGTGCCAGCTGGGTGGAGCGCTGCTGGTTTGCAATGGTGCCGCAAGTAATGCCAAACTTCATGAGCTATTTCCTGCTGCGTCTCGAAATCAACGTTCGCGCCTCCACCATTATCGGCGCCGTCGGTGGCGGCGGGATCGGCGAGCTTTTGCGTCTCTCCATCGGGCAAGGCCACGAAGCCAAGACGCTCGCAATCATCCTGCTCCTGCTGCTCACCATCATCGCCGTCGACCAGTTTTCTGCCTGGCTGCGCGGCAAGCTTGTCGGCGAACAGGCCTTCCAGGCAATCTGAACGAGGCTGTCATGACTATTCTCAACGCTGCCGAAATGGATGCTTTGGCCGCCCGGCATCCTGGCCTTCTGCACCGCTCGTTCTGGCAGCGCTTCCGCGTCCCGCTCATTGCGGCAGCCACTGTGCTCTACTTCATCTTTGCCTGGTGGTTCTTTGCAGTCGGAAAGGTCATCACTTCCGCGAACTGGGGATTGGCGGGCAACTATCTCGCGGACTGGATCTCCTACGAGATCCGCCCGGACATCGAGATCGCGGCGGATGGATCGATCGCTATCAGCTATCCGAGGTTCGACCCGATCGGGCCAAACCCGAACCCAGACTGGCTCAAGGCCAAGCGCGAGACGGTAACACGCACGATCGTGGTCCCCGGCCCAACATCCGCCGCTCCAGCGCCATCGGCATCGTCAAGCTTCAGCTTCATGGCGCCTGCGCCTTCGCAGCCACAGGGCGCGTCGACCACTTCGACTACAGAAACTCGCGTCGAAGACGTTGTCACGGAAGCCATCGTTGAACTGGGTGCTTCAAGGATTGTCGAGGTCCATCCGGAACGCGTCGTACTGACGCGCGGCGACGACACGGTAACGCTTGTTCTCGACCGTGCCGCCGATCAGGTCATGGCCGAAGGCCCGCTACCCGATTGGGTGGAGCAACGGTCTCCGGGAGCCCGTGTGACCGCATATTTTGGCTTCTCCGGCTGGGTGGACATCAGCGATGATCGCGTGCGGATCCGCAAGCGCTTCTTCGGCTGGGAGAATTTCTTCTTCGACACCAACTCCGCGTTCTTCAACAGAGCCGCGGGCGAGATCGCCTCTCTCATCATCAGCGGCGAACGCATCGATCCTGCTCAAAGCAATCTCTCCCTGGCCTGGAACGACATTCTTTATAACCCGTCCTGGCAGCACCTCGACGTCTGGACCAAGCTTTTGCAGACGATCGTAATGGCCTTCATCGGCACGCTGTTTGCCATGATCGTCGCGTTTCCGCTGGCGTTCATCGCAGCCCGCAACATCTTTCAGAACCGGCCGGTGAACCAGCTCACCAAGCGCTTCTTCGACTTCTTGCGCTCTGTCGACATGCTGATCTGGGCGCTGTTCTTCACGCGTGCCTTTGGGCCGGGGCCGCTGGCGGGGATTTCCGCCATCTTCTTTACCGACACCGGAACGCTGGGGAAGCTCTACGCGGAGGCTCTCGAGAACATCGACGACAAGCAGCGTGAAGGTGTGCGTTCGGTCGGAGCGTCTCCGGCAACGGTTCAGCGTTTCGGGGTCGTGCCGCAAGTGATGCCGATCTTTGCATCGCAGGCTCTTTATTTCTGGGAATCCAACACGCGCTCGGCAACCATCATCGGTGCCGTCGGCGCCGGCGGTATCGGCCTGAAGCTTTGGGAGGCGATGCGGACGAATTCGGACTGGGAGAACGTCGCCTACATGGTGCTGCTCATCCTGATCGTCGTCTTCCTGTTCGACGCCATCTCCAACAAGTTGCGCTCCAAGCTGATCGGTGGCCGAACCCACTAGACTTCGGCTGCACCATCATCATTCTGTCATGGAAATCTTCTAGCGCAGGTCCTGTTTCCCAGCAGCCTCTCCCGCTACCTTCTCGGTCAGCTCCCCGATTCACTGGATACGACCTTGCGATACGCCATCTACTTCGCTCCGGCCCCAGACAGCCCGTTGACGCAGGACGCCAGCCAATGGCTTGGCCGCAACGCGTACA
>CAYNED010000123.1:0-1451 GCA_964396135.1 uncultured Neorhizobium sp. | reverse complement strand
GTTTTTCGCGCTCGTGCCGCATTCGCTGCACCCGCCGCTGCAGATATTTGCCGCGTCCGTTGTCGAAGCATTCGAACCCTTCCGAGCCCCGCTTTCCGACGCGGACATTGCCCGCCGCCGACCCGAACGACTGACAGAGGCTCAGCGCAAAAACCTTGCGACGTGGGGTTACCCATATGTCATGGACGAGTTCCGCTTTCACATGACGCTGACGACGCAGGTCGAAGCTGAGCATGCCTCGCCTGTCGGGGCAGAACTACGACATCGGTTTGGGGCCTATGAGGGTGTGCCTCTGGCGATCGACGGTTTAGCACTCTTTGTTGAAACCGCTCGTGGCGAGCCCTTCACCATTCATCGCTGGCAGCCTCTCGGCGTGCCGCAACACAACAGAAAGATCCTCCCATGAGCGCCGAAACCGTCCTTACAAACGCCCGCATCATTGTCGGAGACGAGATCATCTCCGGGTCCGTCCTGATCCGCGACGGCAAAATCATTGACGTGTCGGAAGGATCAAGCAGGATCGGAGACGACATGGAGGGGGACTATCTGATCCCCGGCTTGATCGAGCTCCACACGGATCATCTTGAACAGCACTACTCCCCGCGCCCCGGCGTGCGGTGGAACACCACGGCTGCCATCCAGGCGCATGACGCGCAGGTCGCGACCTCCGGAATCACGACCGTTTTCGATTGTCTGCGCATGGGTGCCGACGAGGACGGCGGCTTCGAGAAAGGCGAGATGCGAGGCTTGGCCGACGCCATCCAGGCGGCTCAGAAGGAAGGACGCTTGCGCGCCGAGCACCTCTTCCACCTGCGTTGCGAAGTCTCCTCCGACAATGTTCTGGAGCATTTCGAGGACTTCAAACAGGACCCCTATGTCCGCCTGGTTTCGCTGATGGACCACGCCCCTGGCCAGCGCCAGTTTCAGTCCATGGGACAGTACGTGCTGTACTACAAGGAAAAGCGCGGCTTGAGCGATGAGGCTTTCGCGCATTTCGTTGCCAGACGGCAGGCAGCGTCCGCGCAATATTCGGCCATTCATCGCGATGAGCTCGCCCGCCTCTGCGCCGAACGCGGCATCACAGTTGCCAGCCATGATGACGCAACCCTCGACCACGTCGATGAAGCGATCGGCCATGGGGTGCGCCTTGCAGAGTTCCCGACCAGCTTCGACGCTGCGGAGGCTTCCCATAAGGCCGGCATGAGTGTGCTGATGGGCGCACCCAATATCGTGCGCGGCAAGTCCCATTCCGGCAATATCGCGGCGCGTGAGCTGGCGGAGCGCGGCGTGCTCGACGTGCTATCCTCGGATTACGTGCCACTCAGCCTGCTGCACGCCCCCTTCGTCCTTGCGGACGACCTCGAAGGAATCACGCTTCCAAAGGCGATCGCCATGGTGACGTCGACGCCAGCACGAACCGTCGGGCTCGACGACCGCGGCCGCATTGCGCC
>CAYNED010000122.1:0-7952 GCA_964396135.1 uncultured Neorhizobium sp. | reverse complement strand
AGAGGCGGGCGCATCGTTATACTTGCTCGACATCGCGCCCATGGCGTCGAAAAGGTTCGACATGGTCCAGTCGAGATCTTCATGGCCACCGGCGAACATCAGGTCCTGCTTGCCCCACTGGATCATTTCCGCCGCATTGCCGATGCAGTGCGCCGAAGTCGAGCAGGCAGATGAAATGGAGTAGTTGACGCCGTGGATCTTGAACCAGGTGGCAAGGGTTGCGGATGCCGTCGAGGACATCGCCTTGGGCACGGCAAAGGGGCCGATACGCTTGGGGCTGCCATTCTTGATCGTGATATCTGCAGCTTCGATCAGCGTTCGGGTGGATGGTCCGCCTGAACCCATGATGATGCCAGCGCGCTCGTTTTGCGCGTAATCACTTTCCTCAAGGCCTGAATCGGCAATTGCCTGCTTCATGGCAACATGGTTCCAGGCGCCGCCCTGGCTTAGGAAGCGCATGGCGCGCCGATCGACAAGATCCGTCGGGTCAAGATCCGGCCGGCCCCACACCTGGCAGCGGAAACCATGGTCGGCGAAATCCTGCGAGAATGAAATGCCGGACTTTGCCTGGCGAAGAGATTCGGTGACTTCGGAGGCGTCGTTACCGATAGAGGAAACGATACCGAGACCCGTGACAACAACCCGTCTCATCTTGATGACCTTCTCTGCTTTCTATCGTGCTGGGGCGGCCGCAGCTCAGGCAGCCTTTTCCTTCGACAGCCCGACCTTCAGGTCGGTTGCCTGATATATCGTCTCGCCGTCGGCTTTCACCCAGCCGTCGGCAATGCCCAGCACCAGACGACCGCGCATCACGCGCTTGAAGTCGATGCCGTATTCGAGGAGCTTCGTGTGCGGACGGACCATGCCCTTGAACTTGACCTCTCCCGTCGAGAGCGCCATCCCCCGACCTTCCTCGCCAAGCCAGCCGAGATAGAAGCCCGTCAGCTGCCACATTCCGTCAAGGCCGAGGCAGCCGGGCATGATCGGGTTGCCCTGGAAGTGAACCGGGAAATACCAGTCATCGGGATGAACGTCGTATTCAGCGCGTAGATAGCCCTTGTCAAAGGTGCCGCCGGCTTCCGAGATGTCGGTGACACGATGGACCATCAGCATCGGCGGCAATGGCAGTTGTGCGTTGCCGGGACCGAAAAGCTCTCCGCGTGCGCAGGTCAGAAGCTCTTCGTAGCTGAAACTCGACTGTCTATCCGTCATATACTCTAGGTCCCCTCAAGTCGTAACCGACGTTTTAATGCACATGCGCCTGGAAATGAAGCACTACCATCTCCGCTGGCTGATGGGCTCATGCGCAAGCGACGCCGGTCAAATTTCCAGTTCGCATATAGGAAGCCGCTGAAGCAAACCAGAGGTTGGTGGCCAAATAACATCTTTTTGCGGCGTGAGAGCCCTTCTCACGCCTATTGAAAGGCGCGCCGGCAAAAGTTATATCGGAAAGTCAAGATAGCGTATCGCAGACAGACGTGGAGCAAGATGGCAGACGCCATGATCAGCATCGAGACGAGGTTGCGGAACTGCGGCCTGCGCCCGACGCGCCAGCGCATTGCGCTTGCCGATCTCCTGTTTGCGAAGGGTGATCGCCACCTGACGGTGGAGGAATTGCACGAGGAGGCCTTGGCCGCCGATGTGCCGGTTTCGCTCGCGACGGTCTACAACACACTGCACCAGTTTACCGAAGCCCGCCTGATCCGCGTGCTCGCCGTGGAAGGTGCCCGCACCTATTTCGATACGAACTGCTCCGACCACCACCATTTCTTTGTCGAAGGCCGCAACGAGGTGCTGGACATCCCGGTCAACAACATCGAAATCGGCAATCTTCCCGAGGCCCCTGAGGGCATGGAAATTTCCCACGTTGACGTGGTGATCCGGCTTCGCGAGAAAAAGGCCTAACCAGCGCCTTCATCGCTTCTTCTTCATGGCATCATCCGGATCGCGACCGGGCCTTGACCGGTATTGAGGGATGGTCCAGCCATATTGAATGGCGCCTCCCCGAAGTGCAAACGCGACAATGAATCCTGCAGCAATACTTGCATAGGATGGAAGACCCAAAGCTTCCAGCGTCGTGAAGGTGGAGGCCCCCAGAAGCGCTGCCGAGATATAGATCTCGGGACGGAGCAGGACCGAAGGTTCATCGGCCAGGATGTCGCGGAGGATTCCCCCGCAGGTGGCGGTGAGAATTCCGGTGATGATGGCGATCGGCGTCGAGCCGGTAACCGACAGACCGATCGCAGCTCCCATCACGCAATAGGCCGAAAGACCAACGGCATCGAGCCAGATCAGCAGCCGGTAGCGCCATTCAATCAGGTGGGCCGTGAAGAAGACGATGACGGCGGTGCTCACGCAGACCAGGATATAGGTCGGCTCGACAACCCAGAAAACCGGCGTCCGGCCCAGTACCACATCGCGCAGTGTCCCGCCGCCGACGCCCGTCAACGTGGCAAAGAAGAGAAAGCTAATGATGTCGAGCTGCTTGCGGGAGGCTGCCAGCGCACCGGTGGCGGCGAAAACCAGAACACCGGCATAGTCCAGGATGTAGAACAATTTCACCACCTCTCGATCGTCAGCGCCGCCAGCGTCGCGCAAGTGCCGCATGCTAGGCTTGAAGGAATATCGCTGTCTTCCTTACGCGCAACGCGCGAAGAGGCGAAGGGCTTGAGGAGCTACTGCCTGTGAAAAAGCACCTGATCATTGCCGCCCAGGTTCTGGCGCTTGCCTTCCTGCCGACGATCGCCGCGGCCCAGCAAGACCTGCTGAACGATCCCGAGATCTATGAGAAGAACCACTTCCGCAAGGTCTGCAAGATCGCCCAGTTCGGCAGCGGCTTCATGACGCGCCTCGACATCAACAATGACGGCATCGTCGACGCGATTACCAATCACGGCGAGTTGACCTGTGACGGTACGCGCGGTCACGAATGCAACGAGGAAGGCTGCGCGTACAACTTCTACCTCAGAGCCAAGGAGGGCGGTTATTTCATGATCGCCACCGCCCGCATCTACGGCTACGACTTCATCAAGCGCTTCGGAAACATGGTCTTCGTCATGAAGATGCATCCGCGCTTCTGCGAGCGGACGGACGACAAGCCCTGCGAGATGACCGTGCGCGTGCGCGGCGGCCGTTTCGTGACGATCTCGAAGAAGTAGGCGCTATTCGGCAGGGAAGATTTCGTCGAGGCGGCCGGTGAGGAAGTAAGCCAGAAGCCCGATCCACTCGCGCACAGCCGTGGACGTGAGCTGCGCATTGGAGGTCGGCTGGGTGAAATCGAAGCCGAAGCGCAGAACGCCGCTGGTCCGGTAGTCGACAGGCCATGGCGTGACCGGAATACCGGCCTTCCGGAATAACCCAACGGACCGCGGCATGTGGAATGCCGACGTCACGAGCAGGCAGTCGGTGATCCCTTCGCGCGCCAGCACGTCCTTCGTCTGCAGCGCGTTCTCATAGGTCGTGCGCGAAGTGTTCTCCTTGATCAGACGATCCGGCGGAACTCCGAAAGCCGAAAAGAACCTTTCCGATGCGGCCGCTTCACCCTCGTAGGCGCCGCTCATCGAACCGTCGCCGCCGGAGACCAGAATGCGTGCCTGCGGGTGGCGCAGCGCCAGACGCAAGGTTTCGACATAGCGATCACCGGCCTGGTTGAGCTCGATCCCGCCGCGGCTTGTTGTCACTTCGTTTTCGAGCGCGCCGCCCAGAACGAGAATGCAGGAAAGGTCCTGCGGCGCG
Organism: uncultured Neorhizobium sp.; assembly: GCA_964396135.1. Classification (GTDB taxonomy): domain Bacteria; phylum Pseudomonadota; class Alphaproteobacteria; order Rhizobiales; family Rhizobiaceae; genus Neorhizobium. The sequence continues at coordinate 4,217 of CAYNED010000122.1, read as the reverse complement.
TCCTGTGGCTTCTGGAAGCGCGCTTCGAGCACCTGCAGTGCCACGCCGCCGGCTGTTGTGTAGAGCGTCACAAACAGGACGAACGCAGCCAAGCCTGCCGCCGTGCCGCTGCTCCGGCGCCAGCCAGCAACAGCAAGAAACGCGCTCACCAGGCAGAGCAGGAAAGCCAGCGAAAGCGGCTGCGCGACCAGCCAGAACAGCTTTGAAACAAGAAACATGGCCAATGCTGTCGCAGCATTGCAACTGTGCTGTCAACGCCGACGGTGGGTGCCGGTGACGATCGGCTGTTGGAAATGCAGGTGCAATGGGCGTGGCAGGAATATGGTGGCAATGGCGACAGCCGCGACGCAAAGAACCACGACCCACAGAGCATCCTTGCCGAGCCAGTTGGTGAGAAAGGCACCTGTCACCGCGCCGCCGGCCATACCGGTCCAGGGGATGGTCTGGATGACCCAGCCGGTGGGGTTGCGGTCCCCGACGAACCAACGCCCGATGCCGCGGCCAAAGCGCGACAGGGCACCGGTGATATAGGTAAGCCCGATCGGCAGCCCCTCGATGTGCTCGACCGTCGCGTTGATCATCCCCATCGCGAGGATGACCAGGTAGAAGCGAAGGCGCGGGTAACCCTCTTCCGGCACCAGTGCTGCCACGGCAATGGTGATGGCGACGCCCGTCAGGACAACGAAGGTGCGGCGGCTGGAAAGCGTGTGGGCAAGGATAATGCCGAGCGCGTTGCCAACGACGAAGACCCAGAGGGCAAAGAACAGGATGATGGCATGAGCGTAATCGCCCTCGGCGAAGAAGAGGGCGGCCCGGGTGGTGTTGCCGGTCATGAAGGATACGAAGTCACCGGAAAGCAGGAGGCCCACCGCATCCGTCATCCCGGCAATGAAGGAGATGGCGGCAACGAGCGTGAGCCCGGTCACGGTGCGTCTCTTGCGGACGAGGTGTCGGCGTCGGGCAAGGGTCATGAAATGCGGGTCCCCGGCGCGCACTTCCCAGACCGTGCGCGGCCTCACTCTAATCCTCCGTCGCCCGGTTTTGGAAGCCATCCCAAGGTATGAATCGCGACCTGGCAGATAAACCGCTCAACGATGATGCAGCCAATGGATGGCCCCTTCAGCCGCTGCGCGCCCGGTGGCGAAGCAGGCAGTCAACAGGTAGCCGCCCGTGGGAGCCTCCCAGTCCAGCATTTCGCCGGCGGCGAAAAGGCCCGGGATGCGCTTGAGCATGAAGTGGTCGTCGATCTCCTCCCAGGCGACCCCGCCGGCGGACGAAATTGCTTCTTCGATGGGACGAGGGCGAGCGAGTGGGATCGGCAAGGCCTTGATCCGGGCAGCGACTTGCTGTGGCGTCTCCTGCGTGAGGTTAGGGACAAGCTCTCGGAGCAGAGCAGCCTTGACGCCCTCAAGGCCCGCGCCCTTTCGCAGCCGATTGGAGAAACTCGCCTTGGAAGGCTGCCGTGCAAGATCACTCGCCAGCCGCTCCACACTGCGCCCCGGCGCAAGATCGACGATCAGCGCAGCGGTGCCGAACCGGTCCAGCCGCTCGCGGAGCGCTGCAGAATGTGCGTAAACGAGGCTTCCTTCGATCCCATGCCTGGAGATCACGAACTCGCCGGGAAACGTGCCGGCGTCCGAGGTGGTGGCGACCGACTTCAGCGGCGCACCAGCGAAGCGATCGGCAAAGGGCTCGCTCCAAGCGACATCGAACCCGCAATTGGCAGGGCGGAACGGCGAAATGGCCACGCCGGTATCGCGCAGCCAGGGCACCCAGGCGGCGTCTGAGCCAAGCCGCGGCCAGCTTGCCCCGCCAAGCGCGAGGATTGTGACATCCGGTTGGACGACGATTTGCCCAACTGGTGTCTCAAACCGGTAGCCTCCGGCGTCAAACCCCGTCCATCGGTGGCGGGTGTTCAGCTTGACACCTTCAGCTTCGAGCCGTTTGAGCCAAGCGCGAAGCAGTGGCGAGGCCTTCATCGTTGTTGGGAAAACCCTGCCGGAAGTGCCGATAAAGGTCTCGGTGCCGAGCCCGCTCGCCCAGGCCCGAACCGCGTCTGGCGTGAAGGCATCCAACGCCGGCCACAACCGTGTGCAGGCGGATCGGAAGCGGGTGCGAAATTGATCGAACTGTTCTGAATGGGTTATGTTGAGGCCAGACTTGCCCGCCAACAGGAACTTGCGTCCGAAGGTGGGCATGGCTTCATACACCGTCACCTGCTGGCCGTTTGCGGAAAGCACTTCCGCGGCCATCAGCCCTGCTGGTCCGCCCCCGATGATCGCGATGTCGTGTCGGTCCATGCACCCGCCTCTTGTCGTGCCTCCCTAGCATGACAGAGAAGGCGGGGGCAGGTGGTTTGTCAGCCGGCACCGCCCACAGGCGTCAAGACCTTGCCCGTTCCCTTGCAGTCGGGACAATCGGAGCCGTCGACCGCGCCGCTTCCGCCGCAGCGTCTGCAGAGGTTTTCCCCTGCATTGGGCGTGCCGGGCGGGACGGCATCGGTGTTTTCGCGGCTGCCGCCAGTGTTCTGTTCTGCCATCGGATCCTCCAAGGGAAAGGGCCGGCTCCAAGAGAAGCCGGCCGCAGTTATTGTTTATTCCGCCGCCTGGCTCTGGGTCATCCCCTGGTTGGGCAGCTTGCCCCTCAGGACTTCCTCGGCCGAGGCCTTGTAGTTCTTTACCGAACTCGTCCATTGGCCCCAGACAGTCGGATCGATCTTGTCACCGTTCTCGCCGAGGCTCTGCAGGCGACGCTGGTCCTCATCAGTCAGCACCTGCTTCGGCAGCGGGCCGAGCTTCTTGACATCGGCCGCAGTGATGCCGAGCTTTTCCCCGACCCTACGGCCGTAGTCGTCATGGACGAGGAAGAAGTGCCACACCATGCGCTCCTGGACGTCCCGCTCGCACTGGCTCAGCAGGTCTCCCATGTTGAAGATCAGGTCGTCGCGTTCCCAATCCATCATGGTGCAGAAACGGCCGCGCGCCTGGACATAGTCGTTGCGGCGCTCGATGACGCTGCGGGTCAGCTGTCCCTTGATCTCCGGAGCGTTGTTCGGCTGCTCGACCGGGCTCTCCCTGAGGCCGTCATGGATCGACGGCTCGTAGTTCACATGCGGGTTCTGCCCCGGCGCAAGATCACGCTGGAAGCTCATCTGGCCACCGCTCAGATTGGTCGAGACCTTGGCATTTTTTGGCTGATTGACCGGAAGCTGCAGGTAGTTGGTGCCGACGCGGTAGCGCTGCGTGTCCGAATAGGAGAAAGTGCGGCCGACGAGCATCTTGTCGTCGGAGAAGTCGAGACCGTCGACCAGCACGCCCGTGCCCATGGCGATCTGCTCGTTTTCGTTGAAGAAGTCCTCGACGTTGCGGTTCAACGTCATGGTCCCGACGTGACGCAGCGGGAAGTCCTTCTCAGGCCAAATCTTCGTGTCGTCGAGCGGATCCCATTCGAGTTCGGGGTGATCGTGATCCTCCATGATCTGCACGAACATGTCCCACTGCGGATATTCGCCGCGCTCGATGGAGGTGAAGAGGTCCTTGGAGGCCGAGCCGAAGTCCTGACCCTGCACCTTGGCGGCTTCCTCGGCCGTCAGGCTGGCGAGCCCGGCGCGCGGATGGAAATGATACTTCACCAGGAAGGTGTCACCCTTCTCGTTGACCATCTTGTAGGTGTTAACGCCGAAGCCTTCCATGTGGCGGTAGCTGGCGGGGATGCCGCGCGGCGAAAATAGATGCGTCAGCATGTGCATAGATTCCGGCGTCTGGCTCATGAAGTCGAAGATCCGGTTCGGCTCCTGGCGGAAGGTGACCGGATCCGGCTTCAGCGAGTGGATGACGTCGGGGAACTTGATGGCATCGCGGATGAAGAACACCGCCAGATTGTTGCCGACGAGATCCCAGTTGCCGTCCTCGGTGTAGAACTTTACCGCAAAGCCACGCGGGTCACGCGCGGTTTCCGACGAATCGCGGCCGCCGATGACGGTCGAGAAGCGGATGGCGAGCGGCGTCTTCTTGCCGGCCTCCTGGAACAGCCTGGCCCGGGTATATTTTGACGCCGGCTCGTCGCCGATCTTCCCGGTCGCCTCGAACTCGCCATAGCAGACGAAGCCCCGCGCATGGACGACCCGCTCCGGGATTCGCTCGCGATCGAAATGCGTGATCTTTTCGAGGAATTGATAGTTTTCGAGCGTCGCCGGGCCGCGCGAGCCGATGGTTCGC
>CAYNED010000121.1:0-7995 GCA_964396135.1 uncultured Neorhizobium sp. | reverse complement strand
GAAGTCGATGCCGTGGACGTCGATGAGAAGGCGCATCATCTCGCCGATCGAAACAGCCGGGTGCGTGTCGTTCAGCTGGATTGCGACTTTGTCGGACAGGTTGGAGAAGTCCGGGTACTGCTGCAAGTGGCGGCGCAGGATGTCCTGCAGCGAGGCGGAAGAGAAGAAATACTCTTGGCGCAGGCGCAGTTCCTGGCCGGCCGCGGTGGCGTCGGCCGGATAAAGGACGCGGGTCAGCGCCTCGGCCTTGTTGCTTTCACGCAGCGCGCCGATGTGATCGCCGGCGTTGAAGGCGTCGAGCAGGATCGGGTCGATCGGCTGGGCCGACCAGAGACGCAGCGTGTTGACCCGCTGGGCCCGCCAGCCGACCACCGGCGTGTCGTAGGCGGTCGCAATGACGCGTTCGGCTGGCTTCCATACATAGCGCGGCGGCTCGTCATAGCCGCCAATGGTTTCCACCGAGCCACCGAAGCCGATCTCGTAGGAGCTTTCGCGGCGCTCAAATTCCCAGGGGTTGCCGTGGGCAAGCCAGGTTTCGGGCAGTTCCACCTGCCAGCCTTCGGCCATCTGCTGGCGAAACAGGCCGTGGACATAGCGGATGCCGTAGCCATAGGCCGGGATATCGACGGTCGCCATCGATTCCATGAAGCAGGCGGCAAGACGGCCAAGGCCGCCATTGCCGAGTGCGGCATCCGGCTCCAGACCCAGGATGACGTTGATATCGACGCCGAGAGAGGCCAGCGCGTCCTTCAATTCTGCCATGACGCCGAGATTGGAGACCGCGTCACGAAGCAGGCGTCCGATCAGGAATTCCAGTGAAAGGTAGTAAACGCGCTTGTCACCGGAGCGGTAGACCCGACGGGTGGATTCCATCCAGCGGTCGATGATCCGGTCGCGGACAACGAGAATGGAGGCCGTCAGCCAGTCATGCGGCTTGGCCACCTGAGCATCCTTGCCGATCCGGTATGTCAGGCGCTCGATGATCTCCTCGGCGAGGATTTCCGGCTGGCTGCTGCGCGGCGGCGGCTGCGGGATGTCAATGGTGGTAAGGGTATTATCCATGCTGCCAACCTCTTGTGCCGGAGCAGGATGGGAGGGTCCTGTTCCAGTCAATGTTCCTGATTTGCTTGCGCGAGTGTACGCATCGATGGGTGATGCTGGCAATAAATCGATTGAGGCGGCGGAAAAAAGGCGTGGAGGAGGGGAAGGGTGTGGACGGTTGGGCAAAAAAAACCCGCCGGTGACGGCGGGTTCGTGACGTGCGGCGGGCGACGGTTTAGCTGGTCAGGCGCGTCGCGGACTTGGCAGCTTTCTGCCCGATGGCCTTGAAGGCCTCGTTGAGGGCGATGGCATTCTCCGGTTGGAAATAGTGGGCGGAGCTGGATGCGCATTCGGAAAGCAGTTTTTGTCCCGCGGTCGGAGCCATGAAGGCAATCGTGTAGACTTCCATTCCGGCGTCCTTGGCATTCTTGCAAGCTTTCAACGTTTTCGCATCAGCGCCTGCGACGTTGTTAGCGCCGTCCGTCATGAAGACGATGTATTTCGCAGGGGTTTTGTCGCCATTCTGGTTCTTGTGGTATGTGTCCTCCATCGGGTCGGCAAGCGAAGTGTATGCCGTCTCAACAGCTTCCCCAGAGTTTGTCATTCCATCTGCGGGCAGCGCATTGACATAGCCAAGAGCATCAGAGGTGCCCCACTTCAGGGGGGACGGAGATTGCATCTTTTCGTTGTAGGAGACGGCACCGGTCCGAACGAATTTACGATCCGGATCTACTTTTGCCAGCTCCGCAAGAAGGTTGGCGGTGGCCTGTTTCAAGGCTTGAATTTTTGTCTGCGTTTCCATCCAACAGAATTTAAACCCGAAGAAATTGGAGCATTTCTCGACCTTGGAGTTCGAGTCTTCGCTCATCGATCCGGATCGGTCCAAGACAAGGTAGAGCGATAGTGCGTCGGTCTTCTTTTCCGTCCCGCTCGTCGAGGTACTGTTCGTCGCAATATCCATGGTCTGATAGCCGAAGACGCCCATCAACGGTGTCAGCGCTAGATTGTAGCTGGAGCCAACGGATACCTGGAAGCTCTTGCCTGCGCTGCTGGTGGTCGTGTTGACGTTCACATTTGTCGTGCCGGCCAACGCTCCGGCCGCTTCAGCGCCCATGTAGTTGCCCATCTGGGCGATGAAGAAATCCTTCGCCAGCTTCCTGGCTGCCGCCTCGTCGGCGGCTTCCCCGGTGGCAAGCGCTGTTGATGCAGCCAGTGCGGCAGAGTCTGCCGCTTCCTGCAACTGCGTCTTCGACATCATCATGTTGGTCAGATCAAGCGCGATGCCGCCGGCGCCGATCAGCACCGGCAGGAGGATCGCTGTCATCATGCCGAAATTGCCACTGCGGTCCTTCAGGAACCGCGACACCTGTTTGCATGCCATCATCGCCGTCTTCCCTGTTCATGCACCTGAACCAGAAAGAAGCGTTAGCAAAAAGCCGTGGAGGAACGGCTAAGCAAATCGGCTGCATTTTAAGCATGTGCTGGCAGATCGTCCAAACAGAAGCCTATTCGAGCGGTACGACGTCCACTGCCTGTTCGATCCTGTGGCTTCCGTAGCCTTTCAAGACGCCCACGACGGGGGCAATGTCGGCATAGTCTCTGCCATAGGCGACAACGATGTGATCGGCTCCGGCCTGAATGTTGTTGGTCGGGTCGAGCTCGAGATAGCCCGCGGCCTCGCCGCACCAGACGCGCACCCATGCATGCATGGCGTCCGCTCCTTCCAGCCGTTCCTGACCCGGCGGGGGAATGGTGCGCAGAAAACCGCTTACATAGCCGGCAGGGATGCCGAGGCTGCGCAGCGCCACGATCATCACATGGGCAAAGTCCTGACAAACGCCGCGCCGGAGGCGAAAGGCTTGCTGCGGCAGCGTATCGACCTTGGTGGCATTGCCGTCATAGGCAAAGTCGCGGTGTATGCGGCCACAAAGGGCCAGCGCAATTTCCCGAATGGTCTGCTCCGGCTTTGCCAGTTCGCGCGCAAAGGCGGCGATCTCCGGCGATTCGGGGGCCCGTGGACTGGGTGCCGCAAGGTGGTGCGGGGAGGCGGAGTCGAGCGACCACATCGCTGCCATCTCCTGCGGCAGGCGATTCAACCTGGTCGACAAATCAGCGGCGAGCGGCTGATCCTCGACGCGCACCCGCGCCTGCATACGGATGTCCAGGCGCTGGTGCGGCGCCCGCAGCAGCACAGAGGTCGCAGGCTGGCCGAAGAAATCGATGAAAGGCGTCAGTTCCTCCGGTGAGGGAGATACGTGAAGCGATCCGTCGAGCAAGGTCTGCCGGCCAGCAATTGCAAGCGGCAGAAGCCGGATCACGTGCCGCGCGTTGGAAGCGGGTGCATCATAGCTGTAGCCCATATGGAGCGAGAGATCGTAGAGCATGGGGCCTCAGCTCAGATAGCTTCGGGCGAGGGTGTCGGAAAACTGTTCCAGATCCCGCTCGAGCTTCAGGTAGACCTCCCTCGTCATGTCCTCGGAGGTCATGACGGCGAGGCCGGAATGAAGGCGCATGACCTCGCGCAAGACCGCCGACATCTGGCCGTCGATATAGGCATTGGGCAGTTGCTCGACCTCGGTGCGCAACTCGTTCAGCTGAAACAGGATGGAGCGCGGGTTAACCGGATCGAGCGCCAGGAGATCGGTCACCGTCAGGCGCGTTGTGTTGACGTTGTAGCGCCGCCGATGGGTCATGACATTGTCGCCGATCTCGAGCAGCATGTCGAAGGCGCCATCGGGCGCCTGCGGCCCGGACATATGGCCCAGCAGCCGCGTCATGTGGAGGCCGCGTTCCAGATACCGGCCGATCGTCAGGAACCGCCAGCCGGTGAACCGGTACATGTTCTCGTGTACGAGGCCCGCAAAACCGGCAAGCTTGCGCAGCAACACCGTCATGGCGTGTGCCGCATCATCACCGGGACCGACCGTCTCGTGGAAGCGTCGGGCGGTCTTGGCGAGGTCGTTGAGCGCCAGCCAGCCGTCCGGCGAGAAGCGGTCGCGGATGTTGCCGGCGGCATAGCTTGCGCTCTCGATGCTGCGGATGAGCGGGGCCGGAACCCCTGAGGACGCATCAATCCCATCATCCTCCAGATAGCCTGCGACATCGGCCAGAAGCGGCTGGCGCGGGTCAGCCGCTTCCGCATAACGCTGGTGCCAGGCCCGCATGATGCGCAGCAAGCCTTCGGCGCGTTCCGTATAGCGCCCGAGCCAGAAAAGATTGTCGGCTGCTCGGCTCGGAAGGCTTCCGTGGGCGGCGCGCGCGAGGCTGCCGTCGGGGGCCAGAAGCGTGGGAGTTGCAACCGGCTTGTCGCTGACAATCCAGACATCGGCAACGGTCCCGCCCGACTGCATGGCAATAGCCGCCACGTCGTCGCCCGAGCCGATGCGGGCAAAACCCCCGGGCATGATCTGCCATCCGTTCTCCGTGCGTGCCGCAAAGACCCGGAGCGACATGGGTCGAGGAACGGTTCTGCCGTCGACATATGCGGGTGTGGTCGACAGCGTCACCACCTCCTGTCCAACCAGCTTGGCGCCGTCGGAGGCGAGCCAGGAGCCGATCGAATCCCGCGCGGAATCGCGCAGCGAGCGGCCCAGCACAGATTGGCTGTCGTCGTCGAAGAAGGGGCGGGTGGAAAAGGCGGGGCCGATGACCATGCGCTCGATGTTCTGCGCAACGTGCTCGCGCTCCGCTGCCTGACCGCACCACCAGGTGGCGATCGACGGGAGCCGCAGGTCCTGCCCGAGCAGCCGGCGCGCGATCGCCGGTGTGAAGGCAAGCAGGGCGCGGGTTTCCAGGATGCCGGACCCCAGCGCATTGACCATGGTCACGGATCCCGATCGGAGTGCCTCGACCATTCCCGGTGTGCCGATCTGCGAAGACTGGTCAAGTTCGAGCGGATCGGCGTAGGAGGCATCGAGCCGGCGCCAGAGAACGCCAAGCGGCTTCAGTCCAGCCACGGTCCGCACCATCAGCTTGCGGTTGACGACAGCCAGATCCTCCCCCTCCAACAGCATGAAACCCAGATATCGGGCGATATAGGCATGCTCGAAATAGGTTTCGTTGGCGGGGCCGGAGGTCATCACGGCAATACGGTCGTCCGGGGACTGACGGCGGGCCTGGAGCGCAGCCCGGAAGCTGCCGAAGAAGGAGGCCAGCCGGTGAACATGCATTTCGGCATAAAGATCGGAGAAGGAGCGGGTGGTGGCGACGCGGTTTTCCAGTGCAAAGCCAGCGCCGGAGGGTGCCTGTGTGCGATCTGCCAAAACCCACCATTTGCCGTCCGGCCCTCGACCGATCTCGAAGGCACAGAAATGCAGGTAGTGCCCGCCGGCCGGCTTAACACCGACCAGAGGCCGCAGAAACTCAGGGTTCGAAGCAATCAGCGACGGGGGAAGAACCCCCTCCTTGACCAGCCAGTTCTCGCCATAGATGTCGACCAGCAGAGCCTCCAACAGCTCCGCGCGCTGGATCAGACCTTCGGAAACGGCAGCCCATTCCACGTCGTCAATCAGCACGGGGATATGGGAAAGGGGCCAGTGGCGCTCGGCGTTCGGCTGGGAGGCATAGGAATGGTAGAAGACCCCGGCATCGCGCAGGTAACGGTCGGCGCGAGCAAACCGCTCTCGCAGGTGGTGTCGCGACATGTCCGATACAGATGAGACGAATTGCTGCCAGACCGGCCGGATGCCTCCGCTGCCGTCCAGCATTTCGTCAGCAACACCGGGAAGCGCTTCGTAGCCATGGAATGGCCCTGCATCCGCTTGCGCATGTTCCAAGTCCGCAGCCGGTGCCTTTGCCATGTTACCTTCTCAGCCCCCTGCGGCCGGCGCGTTCAGAATGGGCCGGAGTGTGTGCAATGCGGCAGGCGAAAGCAAGCGCACTCGCAGCGTCCGTTACGGCAAATTATGGGCTGAGCCAGGTGCCCCGCCACGGGGCGCCAGGGTGCTCCTCAGCCCCGGCCGAACTCGTCCACGATACGAATAATATCGTCTTCACCGAGATAGGAGCCGGTCTGCACCTCGATCATCTCCAGCATGATCTTTCCCGGGTTGGCGAGGCGATGCACTTCGCCCTGCGGTATATAGACCGACTCGTTCTCGCGTATGGTCTTCACTTCGTCGCCAACCGTGACTTCCGCCGTGCCCTTGACGCAGATCCAATGCTCGGAGCGGTGGTGGTGCTTTTGCAGTGACAGCTTCTTGCCGGGCAGCACGAAGAGGCGCTTCACCTGAAACCGATCGCCGTTGAGGATGGACGTGTAACCGCCCCAGGGGCGGTAGGAGGTGGGGTGGGTCTCTGTCAGCGCAGCAGTCGCCTTGGCCGAGGCAAGGTGCTTCACCAGCTTGCCGACATTCTGGCTGTCCTCCAGCCGGCCGACGTAAATTGCGTCCTCGCTGGCGATCACGGCGACATTGTCGAGCCCCTGCACGGCAAGGTGGCTGGTACGCGACATGACGAGGGAATTCCGGGTGTCCAGGAGGGTCGCGTTGCCGGAGACGACATTGCCCGCCTCGTCGCGGTCGCCGAGCTTCCACACGGCATCCCAGCTGCCGAGATCCGACCAGGTGAAGGAGGAGGGGACGACGGCGGCCTTTTCCGTCTTCTCCATGATCGCATAGTCGATGGAGATGTCGGGGCTCTTGGCAAAGGCGTTGGCATCGAGGCGGATGAAGTCGAGGTCGGCGACAGCATGTTGCACGGAAGCCCTTGCGGCGGCGGCGACCTCGGGAGCGTAGTGTTCCATCTCGCTCAGGACCTGGCCCGCGGTGAACATGAAGATCCCGGAATTCCAGGAGAAGCCGCCCGCAGTCAGCATACGCTCGGCCTCGGCCAGCACGGGCTTTTCGACAAAGGCCTTCACCGCATGGGCACCGGTCGGCAGCCGTTCGCCGATTTCGATATAACCGTAACCCGTCGCAGGCTCGGCAGGATGGATGCCGAAGGTCACAAGCTTGCCGGCGCGGGCGGTGTCGCGAGCAATGCGGATCGCTTCGAAGTAGCGCTCGTCGGCCACGATCTCGTGGTCGGAGGCGAGCACCTGGAGGATCGCATCCTCTCCGGCGCTGTTGGCCACGAAGGCAGCAGCGGCAGCCACGGCAGCGGCCGTGTTGCGCGCCATCGGCTCCAGCAGCGTTCCCGCCAGCGTGATGCCAAGTTCGCGCGCCTGTTCGGCAACAAGGAAGCGGAAATCCTCATTGGTCACCACCACCGGCGGCTCGTAAAGCGCCGGATCCGAAACTCGGGTGAGGGTGGCCTGGAACAGGGTTCGGTCACCAACGAACTGGATAAATTGCTTGGGCGCGCTGGCGCGCGACAACGGCCAGAGCCGCGTACCCTTGCCGCCGGCCATGATGACCGGGATGATCTTCGTCGTCATGTTCGTTTGCTGCCTTGAAAGCTATGATGATGCGCGTCTAGTCCAGGTACGGCATCTATAGCCAGAGGCTTTGGCGGCGGAAAGGCCGAATTGAGAGGCGATCGCGCAGTTGAAATCGGGCTGGTCGAAAGGCCGAGACAGGAAGCAGGGAGGAAGACCGAGCTTCTTGAACGCTACGGCGGATGGAGCGGCGAAGCGGTAGCCCCGCGGCCCAGGCCGCCGTTACAAAGGCTGTCGTCCTAGAACACGAGACTTCCGGCCATGAAGGCGAGCACGAGGAAGATCAGGAAGACGATCAGCGCGAGGAAAAACAGGATCTTTGCGACCGAGGCGGTTGCGGCCGAAACGCCGGAAAAGCCAAGAAATCCCGATACGATCGAGATGACAAGGAAGATGAGCGCCCATTTCAACATGGCTGTGTCCCTTCTGCTAGGGCCGAAGAAACGCGACGCGCCGACCAATGTTCCAGGTGTCGGCAGCTGCTGCATCGTCCATCGCACTAGAACCTGAACAGTCAGTGGCCGCGAGAACGGCGCTTTTCTGCTGCATAGCAGCAACAGTCGGTCGGTGATGTCGCC
>CAYNED010000120.1:0-8027 GCA_964396135.1 uncultured Neorhizobium sp. | reverse complement strand
ATCGACCGAGTGGTCGGGGAGCGCCTCGAGCGCGGCGACGCAATCGCCCTTGATGATGGTATTGAGCCAAGTGGCTGGCCGACCCTGCTGACGCAGATCGGCAAGCGGAAGGACTGCTGCCATGGGATACTCGCTGTTACGCTTACTCGGTACTTTTTACTGTCCGTTATGGTTACCCAAGTTGGTTACGAAATGCTGAAGGCAGCGGGCGATTTCGGGATTATTGCAAACTCTGGCAACACGGCTTCGACTGCGGTAAAATACCGGCATGAAGAGAAGCGAGGCGATCGAGAAGCTGAAGGCACAGGCCGACGCCATCCGGGCGCTTGGCGCGACCTCGCTTTACCTGTTCGGATCGGTCGCGCGCGACGAGGCCGGGGCTAGTAGCGATCTCGATCTGTTTATCGATTACGATCCGGAGCGGAAATTTTCGCTTCTCGACCTTGCCGGCTTAAAGATCTACTTGGAAGATGAACTTGCGACCGACGTCGACGTCACGACGCGGAACGGCCTGCATCCCCGGCTGAAAGACAAAATCGAAAACTCAGCCATACGGATCTTCTGATGGCGCGGGATATCGAACTGATCCTCGACGACATCCTGAACATGATCACGGTGATCGATCAGTCGCTGATCGGGAAAGACCGCAGCGACTTCGACAAAACCTACATGTTGCAGCTTGGCATACAGAGAGGGATCGAAATCATCTCCGAAGCGAGCAAGCATATCCCACCCGCCCTGCTGGATCAGGCTCCGGACGTCCCGTGGCGGTCGATCCGCGGGATGGGCAACATCCTGCGGCACGAATATCATCGGATTGCAAATGACGTAATCTGGTATGTCATAACCCGCGACCTGCCGGTCCTTCGATCTGCTATTCTCACCATGAAGTCCCGGCTATAGCACAATTACCCCCGATGCACCGCCCGGCTGTCCTCCGGTACCTCGGCGCGTTCGAACATGCCGTAGTCTCGCACGACGTGGCCGATCCTCAGACGGTAGTCGGCGAAGATGCCGTTGCGGCCGGCCTGTTGCGCGGCACGGTGTGCTTCCAGGTTTCTCCATTGTCGGACCGCCTCCTCGTCGCGCCAGAAGGAGAGCGACAAGATCTTGCCGCGCATGGTCAGGCTCTCGAACCGTTCTATGGAGATAAAGCCGTCGATCTTCTCCAGTTCTCCGCGCAATTCGCCCGCGAGATCAAGATACCTGTGGCGCTCCCCCATATAGGGCAAGACTTCGAAGATGACGGCGATCATGGCTTCACCAGAGCGCTGTGCGGCAGGGAGAGGTTCTTCAGGAAGATGCGATCTTCCTTCAGGATAAAGCGCTCGCGCTTGGCAAACTCATAGTTCTCGCGTCCGAGCTGATCATCGGCAAGACGAGCGCGATAGGCCTCGTAGCTCGCGAGGCTTTCGACGTTGTACACGCCGTAGGCGGTGGTCGAGGAACCTTCATGGGGACCGAAGTATCCGATCAAATCCGCGCCGCAGCGCGGGATCGCTTCGCCCCAGTTGCGGGCGTAAGCCGCAAAGGCGTCTTTCTGGAAGGGGTCGATCTTGTAGCGAATGAAGCAGGTAATCATGGTTGTCTCCTATTGACGTACCGCCACAATAGCCTGTTGATCCGCAGGTATGCTTCGGTTACGGTCGAAGCATGAAAGAAGGTCCAGACATTGCCCGCATCGGTACGCTCATCGGCGATCCGGCCCGTGCCAACATGCTGACCGCGCTGATGGGCGGCCAGGCACTGACGGCGACGGAGCTTGCGCAGGCAGCCGGGGTCACCTTGCAGACGACCAGCTCGCACCTCTCAAAACTGGAAGATGGCGGGCTCATCTCGCAGCGCAAGCAGGGCCGCCATCGGTACTTCACGCTGGCAGACACGCAAACGGGTGCACTGCTGGAGGCCGTGATGGGTTTTGCCGCGACCCGAGGTCATCTTCGCCAGCGGCCGGGGCCGAAGGATCCTGCTCTGCGCAAGGCACGTGTCTGCTACGATCACCTTGCGGGCGATTATGGCGTCAGGATGCTGGACAGTCTGATTGCAAGCGGCTCGATCAGCGTCGATGGTGCTGACTTGCATCTGACGCCTGAGGGCCGGCGGCGGCTCGACGATATGGGCATCGACATCGGTTCGCTCAGTTCGCCTCGGCGGCCCCTATGCAAATCCTGCCTCGACTGGAGCGAACGACGCTCACATCTTGCGGGTATTGTAGGAAAGGCGCTGCTTGCCCATTTCCTGGCGCAGGGATGGGCGAAGCGAAGCGGCGAGAGCCGCGCGGTGCTCTTCAAACCAGAGGGAGAGCGGAAGTTCCTGTCGCTCTTTCCGGCCGAACCCGCTGCACCGGGATCCTAACCATCTGGCTGTGTTCACCCACACAGCCTCCCATTTCACTTGCCCCTGCCATGCCGGCGCAAGTGTTGAGCATCCCCACCCTGTCGGGTAAAAGACCCGCCTCACCTTCCCGCAAAGGCATTTTCATGAACGGCTTCGACCTCATCATCTTCGATTGCGACGGCGTGCTCGTCGACTCGGAAATCATTGCAGCACAGGTGGAGTCGCGTCTGCTGACGGAGGCTGGCTACCCGATCAGCGTGGAGGAGATGGGCGAGCGCTTCGCAGGCATGACATGGCGCAACATTCTTCTGCAGGTAGAAAAGGAAGCTGACATCCCGCTTTCAGCTTCGCTGATCGACAAGTCAGAGAAACTGCTCGACGCGCGGCTCGCGCGCGACGTCAAGATCATCGACGGGGTCAAGTCGGCTCTGGCGCGCCTTTCCACCCAGCGCTGCATCTGCTCCAATTCCAGCATTCACCGGCTCGACATGATGCTGGGAAAGGTCGGGCTGAAGCCTTATTTCGAGCCGCACATCTTCTCCGCAAAGGATCTTGGCCCTGATCGGGTGAAACCAAAGCCGGACATTTTCCTTCACGCCGCAAAGCAGTTCGACGTTTCACCGCAGAAGGTGCTTGTCATCGAAGATTCCGTCCACGGCGTCCATGGCGCAGCCGCCGCCCGCATGCGTGTGGTCGGCTTTACCGGCGCATCGCACACCTATCCCAGCCACGCTGACCGCTTGACGGACGCGGGCGCTGAAACCGTGATCTCCCGGATGACCGACCTGCCGGCCGTGGCGACAGCGCTGAGCGAGTGGGCCGGCGTTTAAGCGGATAAATGGCTACTTCTTGCCGGCGACGTCAAACCCGAGACGAACGCGTGTAAAGCGCGAGGCTCCGCCCTGGGCATTCGGGATCTGGACGTCGGCCTTGCTGAAGATGAACTGCGTTCCCGCAGCCGGAAGCTCGACAGGAAAGCTCACCTTCTGGGAGTAGATGACGTTGTCGCCATCGACGACCTCCACCAGAACCGGCAGGGTGATCTGCCCCGCTGTGACTGCAGGGCCTGCGACAACGCGGCCCTGCGCGACCACGTTGATCGTGATGGTGCTTTCATTGGCGGTGCACTGGCGCGTCGCATCGGCAAGCGAAGCCTGGTATGCGAGCTTCTCCGGATCGTCCTGTCCGCCGCGGACGTAGGAGCGATGCACTGCGGTTTCCTCGCGCATCACGACGGGCGGGCAGAAGGCCTGTACGACGGGGGCGGCTTCAGCCTGCGCGTCAACCGTTGCCGCCGAAGTGAGGCCGGTCGTGGGCGAGGAGGAATTGCAGCCGGCGACAAGCGCCAGGAGAGACACCGATAGAAGCTTGCGCGTCACTGTAGCAAACACTGAACTCACCCTCTCATCTAATTTTCCAGTCCCGCAAAGCGTGCCGAAGATCGGCTCTTCCGGCCTTTCGCAGGAAATTTTCATGGTCTATATCAGCGGCGCAAATAAAAATCGATTAGGGATTCAGGGTCGTGGAATACATTTCTACCCGTGGCGAGGCACCCGCGCTCGGCTTTCGTGACGCTCTGCTTGCCGGTCTCGCACGCGACGGCGGTCTCTACATGCCGCGCGAGTGGCCGACACTGACGAGACGGGAGATCAGGTCCTTCCGCGGCCTGAGATATCAGGATGTCGCCTTCGAAATCGTGAAACGCTTTACCGGCGACGAAATCCCCGCAGACGACCTGCGCACAATGATCGAGGATGCCTATTCGACCTTTCGCCATCCGGCGGTGGCGCCGCTTGTCCAGACGGGCCCAAACGATTTCGTGCTGGAGCTTTTCCACGGCACGACGCTGGCGTTCAAGGACATCGCCATGCAGTTGCTCGCCCGACTGATGGACTACGTTCTGGCCGAGCGGGGCGAGCGCGCCACCATTGTTGGCGCCACGTCGGGGGATACAGGCGGAGCGGCAATCGATGCCTTTGCCGGTCGCGACAGAACCGATATCTTCATCCTCTTCCCCAGGGGCAAGGTGTCGCCTGTCCAGCAGCGGCAGATGACATCGTCTGCAGCCGCGAACGTCCACGCGCTTGCCGTCGAGGGGAATTTCGACGACTGCCAGAACCTGGTCAAGGAGATGTTCAACGATGCCGCCTTCCGCGACCGTGTCGGGTTGTCGGGCGTCAACTCGATCAACTGGGCGCGCATCATGGCGCAGGTGGTCTATTACTTCACGGCGGCAGTTTCTCTGGGTGGACCGGACCGCAAGATCTCCTTCACTGTCCCCACCGGCAATTTCGGCGACATCTTCGCCGGCTATGTCGCCAAGCGCATGGGCCTGCCGATCGAACGGCTCGTCGTCGCGACCAACGACAACGACATTCTCGCTCGTACCCTGAAGACCGGCCGCTACGAGATGCGCGGCGTCAAGGCGACCACCTCGCCTTCAATGGACATCCAGATCTCCTCCAACTTCGAGCGACTGCTGTTTGAGGCCTATGGCCGCGATCCCTCCTCTGTCCGTTCCGCGATGGCAAGCCTGCGTCAGTCTGGCGCCTTTGAGATCCAGCCGGAGGCGCTGAAGGCGATCCGCAAGGAATTTCGGGCAGCGCGAGCAACGGAAAAGCAGGTCGCAGCAACCATCCGCGATACGCTTGCCGAGACCGGCTACCTGATCGATCCCCACACTGCGACAGGAGTCTTCGTTGCGAAAAAGCACGCGAAAACAACAAGCCCGATGGTGACGCTGTCAACCGCGCATCCGGCCAAGTTCCCTGCCGCCGTAGAATCCGCTTGCGGAATTGATCCGGCGCTTCCATCATGGCTGGCCGATCTGATGACCAGGGAGGAGCGCTTCGACATCCTGCCTGCCGAACTCAAGGACGTTGAACGCTTTATCGGCACACATGCACGAGCAGGCAAGTGAGTGGCGGCGCGCCAGAAAGACAAGCAATAATGAATGTTGAGGTAACCCGCCTTCCTTCCGGGTTGACAGTCGTGACCGAGGCAATGCCGCATCTGGAGAGCGTTGCTCTTGGCGTATGGATCAAGTCTGGCTCGCGCAACGAAACCGAGGAAGAGCATGGCATCGCCCACCTCCTCGAGCACATGGCATTCAAGGGCACGTCGCGGCGCAGCGCCCGCGACATCGCTGAAGAGATCGAAAATGTGGGCGGCGAGCTCAATGCCGCCACTTCGACAGAGACCACCTCCTACTATGCCCGTGTCCTGAAGGACCACGTCCCGCTGGCGGTCGATCTCCTGGCGGACATCCTGACGGAATCGCTTTTCGACGACGAGGAGCTGCGTCGAGAGAAGCATGTGATCCTGCAGGAGATCGGTGCGGCCAACGACACGCCCGACGACGTCGTCTTCGACAAGTTTTCCGAAATTGCCTATCTCGGTCAGACCATTGGCCGACCGATCCTCGGCACGCCTGAGCGGGTCAAGAGCTTCGCCCCGGGACAAATCCGCAACTACCTGTCGCGCAACTACACCACCGACCGGATGTTCGTCGTGGCCGCGGGTGCGGTTGACCATGACGTCTTCTGCAAACAGGTGGAAGAGCGCTTTGCCACCTTGCCGCAGACGCCGAGCGCACCTCCCGTACAGGACGTCGCTCGCTATATCGGCGGCGAAACGCGCGAAGTCCGAGACTTGATGGACGCGCAGATCCTGCTTGGCTTTGAAGGCAAGGCCTATCACATGCGGGATTTCTACTGCTCGCAGATCCTCGCCAACATCCTTGGCGGCGGCATGTCTTCGCGCCTTTTCCAGGAGGTTCGCGAGCATCGCGGGCTCTGCTACTCCGTCTATGCCTTCCATTGGGGCTTCTCCGACACCGGTATCTTCGGCATCCACGCCGCAACCGGGGGCGAGGACATTCCAGAGCTCGTGCCGGTGATCATCCAGGAACTGCGCAAGGCCTCCGAGGTGATCCATGAACAGGAAATCGATCGCGCCCGGGCTCAGATCCGCGCTCAGTTGCTCATGGGTCAGGAAAGCCCGGCGGCACGGGCGGGACAGATCGCCCGTCAGATGATCCTCTACGGCCGACCGATCCCCAACAACGAGCTGATGGAAAGGCTTGAAGGCATCACCACGGAACGCCTGACTGATCTTTCAGGACGCCTTTTCTTCGATACGGTCCCGACGCTTTCGGCGGTTGGTCCGATCGAGAAGCTGGCGCCGATGGAAGAAATCTCCGCGGCTCTTGCTCTCGGGCAGGCGACGACCCAGCGGGCCAGCGGCTGACGGATTGAAGCTCCTCGCAGCAACTGCGAAGGCAAACAGAATAGCCGTGTTTGTGCAGACATACAGATGCCGGACCTTTCGGCATCGCACACCAACCGGGAGCAACAGCGGCCCGATAATCTTCTGGAGTGGGACATGACGGGATCGATCTTCCGGTTTTTGTCACGGCAGCCGAACACTCCGGTACTTTACGGCGACCAGCACGTTCTGCGCCTCGCCCGCATAAGCGACTACCGCCAGTGGGCGAGCCTTCGATCCGAAAGCCGGGAGTTTCTTCAGCCATGGGAGCCGACCTGGCGTGGCGACGAGCTGTCGGAATTGTCTTTTCGCGCTCGCGTCAGACGTGGCGTGGAGGAATACCGCGCCGGCTACGCCGTTCCACTCCTGCTTTTCAGCCGGCCGCAGATGCAATTGCTCGGCGGGTTGACGATCGGCTACATTCGCCGCGGCGCCGCACAGAGCTGCATGATCGGCTACTGGATGGGAGAGCGTCACGCGGGCCAGGGACACATGCTGGCCGCTCTTAATGTCGCCATCCCCTACATCTACGGGCAACTTCAGTTGCACCGGATTGAAGCTGCCTGTATTCCGGATAATTGGAAAAGCGTTCGGCTTTTGGAAAAGGCCGGCTTCGAGCGAGAAGGCCTGTTGCGAAGATATCTGAAGATCAACGGCGAGTGGCGGGACCATATCATGTTCTCGCGGCTGCCGGACGATAGCGAATTCGGAAAGATGACCAGGCCATGAGCACCCGCTGCAGATTGGAAGCGGGGTTCCGCCAGGTGATGGTGTTGATGGTCACTCTGGTGGCCGCCATGCTGACCAGCATTTCACCTGCCGCAGCAGTCGAGCCTGTCAAGATTTCCCGCGACGACACGGCGCTCGACCTCACCGAAATGACGGAGATCTACACCAATCAGGGCGAAGCCTTCCAGGTCTCCACGGCTGCCGGCGCAGACGGTATCCGCCGCCGCATCGAGGTCCGTGCCAGCTCTCCAAGCCACAACGGCGACTGGGCTGTCTTTGCACTGGCCAATGTCTCGGAGGAACAGCTGGAGCGCGTAATCGTCGCGCCGCATTTCCGCCTCGTGGGCTCGAAAATGTTCTGGCCCGACCTGGGGTCGCAGCGCATCATCGCGATCACGCCCAGCGAGGGTTTTGCTCTCGACCGCGAGCCGAGCCCGGATGGTGACGTCTTCCGCATTACGCTGAATCCTGGATCAGTAATCACCTTCGTCGCCGAACTGACCACGCCTACCCTGCCGCAGCTCTATCTTTGGGAACCGGCCGCCTACAAGGACACGGTCAACGCCTTTACGCTTTACCGCGGCATTGTGCTCGGGATCGCCGGGCTTCTGGCGGTCTTTCTGACGATCCTGTTCGTCGTCAAGGGCACCTCCATGCTGCCGGCGGCCGCGGCACTCGCCTGGGCGGTTCTTGCC
>CAYNED010000119.1:0-8125 GCA_964396135.1 uncultured Neorhizobium sp. | reverse complement strand
CCACGACTTTATGTCATCGGCAAATGCCGGAAACCCGTTGAAAAGCAGTGATGTCGAAAGAAAAAGGCTGGATAGGCGCAAACGCATGTTCATGTCTCCGTTATGTAATACCATAACGTTTAGGCGCCGGAGGGGGATTTGTCGATGCGGAGCCGCAAAATAACGGATGTGAAGCGACAACAGGAACCGATTGATCATCCGCCGCCAGCGGCAGAGGCCAAAACAAAAAAAGCTCCGGCCTTTCGACCGGAGCTTCCTTGAACTTGCAGGTGGAGACGCGGCTTACTCGCCTGCGACTTCTGCCATTTCAGGCTGGCCGTCAGAAGCCTCACCTTCTGCCGAAGCTTCCCCCTCGCCACGACGCGGGCGGCGCGGGCGGTTGCCGGCGTTGCGGCGGCGAGGCTGGCGTTCACGCGGAGTACCGGCCTCTTCATCAGCGACAACTTCGGCCGGAACGCCTTCAATCACCGGCTGCGGGCCGGATCCATCGATCGGCGGGGGAGCAGCCGTTTCAGGCGACGCTGCGGCCACCGGTGCTTGCTCGCGGCGAGGTTCGCGGCGCGGCTGCTGTTCGCGGCGGGGCTGCGCCTGGTGTTGTTGAGGCTGGACCTCGTTGACGTGCTGCGACCGGCCGTTGCCGTTGCCGTCATCGTCCATGTCATTATTGTCGTTGTCGTCGTGATCCTGGCCGTCGCGGTCTTGAAACTCACCGCGCTCGTCGCGCTGGAACCGTTCCTGCATCTGCGCCTGCGCAGTCGCAATGATCCGGTAGTAGTGCTCGGCGTGCTGCAGGTAGTTTTCCGCCATTACGCGGTCGCCAGCACTCTGGGAATCGCGGGCAAGGGTGGAATATTTTTCCGCAATGTGCTGCGCCGTGCCGCGGATCTTCACGTCGGGGCCGGAGCTGTCATATGTGCGGGTCAGAGGATTGCCGCCTTTGCGGTTGAAGTTGTTACCGCCGCCGCCGCCATTGTTGTTGTTGGAGCCGCCGCGACCTCGACCGCGCTTGTTCTGCTGTCCTGGCCTCATAGATTCGTTCACCTGAAGTTTCTGTTTTCCGCTGATAAGGGCCCACGCGGCCGTGCTGGCTCATGCCAGACCAGGACTTCGCGCGCCGCGAACAAGACGAGATCTAGGCCGTCTGTCGCTTGTGAAAGTCAAATTAACTGATTCACGCACCGAGAAATGTTCAACCTGTGAAACTCTTCAAAAGAGCCGGTTTCAGGGTTGACCTTAAACCCGAACGAATCTCCGTTCATTCCCAGCCGCCCAGTGCATTGCCGCAAACTATCGTGCTTCCTTCGCAAATCCAAGTCTTTTCTTTTCCCTCTGTAAAATCATAGGGCTGGTCGTTCCGGAGTGAAAATGAGGACCCGGTCATTGTTTCCATAGTCGCGCACCGCCTGCTGCAGGGCAAACCCTGAAGCGGCAAAAACCTGGGCGACACTGTCCTTCTGGTCGAAACCGATCTCGACGCCGACGATGCCGCCACTCTCGAGGAAAGCGCCTGCGCCCGATGCAATCGCGCGGTAGGCATCAAGGCCATCAACTCCGCCGTCCAAGGCTCTGAAGGGATCGAAGTCCCGAACTTCTGGCTCCAGCGTGGAGATAATCTCTTGCTTTATATAGGGCGGGTTTGACACGATTACGTCGAACCGCCCGGGAATGGCTGTAAACCAGTCGCTACGGATGGCCTCGAACCTTTCCGCAACCCCGGCTCGCTGCGCGTTCTCCTGTGCCGTCCGGAGGGCATCTTCCGAGACATCTGTGCCGACAGCCTGTGCCTCGGGAAAATCTTTCAAGAGAGCGAGAGCTATGGCGCCCGTCCCGGTTCCAAGATCAAGAACCCGCGCCCGGCCTCTATCTGCGACAACGCGCGTGAGGTGAGGAAGCAGCGTTTCTACCAGTATCTCGGTGTCTGGCCGCGGCTCCAGCGTCTCCTTTGAAAGCGCCAGGGTCATGCCGTAGAAGTCGCGTACCCCTAATATGCGGTGCACGGGCTCCCGCTTCAAGCGCCGCTCCACCGAATGCTCGATTAGGACGGCTTCCGTTTCGGTTAGAGCCCTTTCGGAATCGGTGAACACATCGGTGCTGGTGAGCCCGAGCAGGCCTGCGATGAGAATACGTGCCTCCATGGCCGCGTCCGGCAGCCCCGCCGCCTCGAATCGCGTCCTCGCATTCGCCACGGCCTCGCCGAGCGACGTCATCCCTTCATCTCGCCAAGCTGCGCCAGCTGGCCCGCCTGGTAATCCGAGATTAGCGCATCGACCACCTCGTCGATCTCGCCCATCATCATCCGGTCGAGCTTGTAGAGCGTCAGGTTGATGCGATGATCGGTCACGCGCCCCTGCGGAAAATTATAGGTGCGGATGCGCTCCGACCGGTCACCGGAGCCAACCTGGCTCTTGCGGTCGGCAGACCGTTCGCTGTCCGCCTTCTGCCGCTCCATGTCGTAGAGCCGCGAGCGCAGCACCTGCATGGCTTTTGCACGGTTCTGGTGCTGCGACTTTTCCGAACTGGTTACCACCAGGCCGGTCGGCAGGTGCGTGATGCGAACGGCGGAATCGGTGGTGTTGACGTGCTGTCCGCCGGCACCTGAGGACCGCATTGTATCGATGCGGATGTCTTCCGGACGCACCTCGATATCGATCTCCTCCGCTTCCGGCAGCACCGCTACCGTTGCCGCCGAAGTATGGATGCGCCCCTGCGTCTCGGTATCCGGCACCCGCTGCACGCGATGCACGCCGGACTCGAACTTCAGTTTGGAAAACACGCCCCGGCCGCTGACTGTCGCGATGACTTCCCGGAAACCACCCGCCTCGCCTTCGCTCGCCGAAAGCACCTCGACCTTCCAGCCCTTGGCGGAGGCGTAGCGCTCGTACATGCGAAACAGGTCGCCCGCGAACAGCGCCGCCTCATTGCCGCCGGTGCCGGCCCGAATTTCCAGGATCGCGCTCTTCTCATCGGCTGCATCCTTGGGCAGGAGCAGCACCTGCATGTCCCGCTCCAGCCCGTCGACACGCTCCTCTGCTTCCGGCAGTTCCATTTCCGCCAGCTCGCGCATCTCGCGATCCGTCGCCTTGTCGGCGAGAAGCGTCCTCAGATCCGCCACCTCGGCGATTGCCTTCTCGTAGTCGCGGATTTTGCGCACCACCGGTTGCAGTTCGGCATATTCCGATGCCAGCCGCACATAAACGTCGGCCGCCGGACCTTCCGACATGCGCGCCTCGATCTCGCCGAAGCGGCGCTCCAATTCGCGCATCTTGTCTACAGGAAGCTTCGCCACCCTGTTTCACTCCATTTTCTTGTTCTTGTTATACCGGAACGCCGTTCTCGGCGGCAAAGCGGGTGAGCAGCGTCCGCACCGGTTCCCTCGAGCGCGTATCGTCGAGGGCGGTGTTCAGCTCCTGTCCAAGCTTGTCCGCATCGAGCGCGAGCAGCATGGCCTTCACCGGCCCGATCGCCGTGGCCGTCATCGACACCGAGCGGAAGCCGAGGCCGATCAGCGCCATTGCCGGCAGCGGCTTGCTCGCCATTTCGCCACACAGGGTCAGCGGTGTGCGGTTGCGCTCGGCAGCCCGCACGACGTCGCGCAACATCCGCAAAAACGGCCTGCCCAGCATGTCGAACCGGTCGCCCACACGCGCATTGCCGCGATCAGCCGCCATTGCGAACTGGAAGAGATCGTTCGATCCAACCGAAACGAAATCCACCTCCGCCATCAGTTCGTCGAGCTGCCACATCAGTGCAGGAACCTCCAGCATCGCACCGAACTGCAGCTTGCGCGGCAGGCTGTGGCCGAACTTGGAAAGATGCTGCACCTCCTTCTGCAGGAGGTCGCGCACGGCGTGGATCTCAGCGACTTCCGTCACCATTGGCAGCATCATCTTGAGCTCGGAATCTGCCGAGGCTCGAAGCAATGCCCGCAACTGTGTGCGCAACAATCCGGGGCGATCGAGCGACAGCCTGATCGCCCGCCAGCCCAGTGCCGGGTTCTCCTCCTCATGGCTGCGGAAATAGGACACCACCTTGTCGCCACCAATATCGAGCGCCCGGAACGTCACTGGCAGGCCACCTGCCTGGCGGATGACATTGCGGTAGAAGGCCTCCTGCTCGTCAAGCTTCGGCATGGTCGAGGCAATCATGAACTGCAGCTCGGTCCGGAACAGGCCAATACCGTCGGCACCCGATTCGGCCAGTTGCGGCAGGTCTACCATCAGCCCGGCATTCATCATCAGGCTGATGCGCTTACCGTCCTTGGTCAGCGGCTCGACGTCACGCAGGGCGCGAAACTGCTCCTGCCGGCGTGCCCTCAGGCGCACCTTCTCCTCGTAGGCCTTCAGCAGGTCCGCCATCGGCCTCAAATGCAACTGCCCATCGTCACCGTCGATGATTGCGGTGTCGCCGTTTTCCGCAAGTGCCACAGCGCCTGCCGCCTGGCCGACAACAGGAATGCCCATGGCGCGCGCGACGATCACCACGTGGCTCGTCACGGCGCCGTCTTCCAGCACCAGGCCCCGCACGCGGTCACGCGGATAGTCGAGAAGCTCGGCCGCGCCCATAGCACGTGCGAAGATGATCGTGTCCGCCGGCAGCCCGTCGCCCAGGGCGCGCCCGCTATATCCGGTCAACTGCCGCAACAGCCGGTTGGCGAGGTCGTCGAAGTCGTGCATGCGCTCGCGCAGATAGGGGTCCGTCAGGCGCATCATCCGCGCCTTGGTGTCGCTTTGCACCTTCTCGACCGCAGCTTCCGCCGTCAGCCCGTTGTGGATCACCTCTTCCATCCGGCGAACCCAGCCCTGATCGTGGGCAAACATCCGGAAGGTTTCCAGCACCTCGCGATGCTCGCCCTCCGTCGCCACATCGCGCCTGGACAGCATGTCGTCGATCGAGATGCGCAGGGAGCCTAGGGCCTCCGCCAGCCGGCGCACCTCGCTTTCGGCGTCATCGTTGAGCAGGTTGGTCACCACCACGCGTGGCTCGTGCAGCACCACATGACCAAGGCCGATGCCTTCATTGTAGCCGTCGCCGGCAATGGTGATTGCCCGCGTCAGGTCTAGCTCGAGACCCGGCTTGGTAATCTTCTTCAATTCCCCGGTCGCTATCATCTCGGCAATCACCATGGCGGTGGTTTCAAGCGCCTCGACCTCGTCTTCGCGATAGGTCCGGCTCGCCTTGTTCTGGACGACCAGGACGCCCAAAGTGCGGCCAGCCCTCAGGATCGGCACACCGAGGAAGGAATGATAGATTTCCTCTCCCGTTTCAGGGAGATAACGGAAGGCGGGATGCGCCTGAGCGTCCGAAAGGTTGAGAGATTGCGCCGACGCGGCAATGGTACCGACAAGACCCTGCCCCATTTTCAGCTGCGACAGGTGGACCGCTTCGGGGTTGAGACCTTCGGTGGCGTAGAGTTCCAGGACTCCATCGGAGCGCAGCACGTAGACGGAGCAGACTTCGGCGACCATGTTACTGGCGATCTGCCGGACGATGCGGTCAAGCCGCTCCTGCGGATCCAGCGGCTCCGCCATCAATTCGCGCAGCCGCCGCAACAAGACGCGCGGACCAGCCGACAGATCTCTCATCGGCATTGTTGCTCCCGAAAACAGTCGATCCCACCCGACAAGCCCACCGCGACGCTCCCGCGGATCGAGGCCTGTCGGCTCATCATCAACTCTTATCGAGACCGTAGGCAGAATGCAAAGTCCGAACCGCGAGTTCGGAATAGGCACCGTCAATCAGGATGGAAATCTTGATTTCGGACGTCGTGATCGCCTTGATGTTGATGCTCTTTTCGGCAAGTGCCTTGAAAGCGAGCGCGGCAACGCCCGCATGGCTGCGCATGCCAATGCCAATCACCGATACCTTTGCCAGGCCTGATTCGGTCTGAACAACGTCAAAGCCGATTTTCTCCCGATTTTCTTCCAGAACCTTCATGGCCTTCTGCACGTCGCCAGAAGGCACGGTGAATGTCATGTCAGTGCGAGAACCGTCCTCCGAAATGTTCTGGACGATCATGTCGACATTGATGTGAGCCGCAGCCAGCGGTCCGAAGATTGCAGCCGATACGCCGGGCCGGTCGGCAAGCCGACGCAGCGAGACCTGCGCTTCATCCTTGGCATAGGCGATGCCGGTGACGACTTCCTGTTCCACGATTTCTTCCTCGTCGCAAATCAAAGTACCGGGCGGGTTGATGAGGTCGCCCATGCCCGGTGCATCGGGATCCTCGAAGCTGGAGCGCACAAACGTGCGAACCTTGTGAACCATCGCGAGCTCGACGGACCGCACCTGCAGGACCTTCGCCCCGAGTGAGGCAAGTTCAAGCATTTCCTCGAACGAAATCTTCTTCAGCCGCCGCGCCGCCGGCACGACCCGCGGATCGGTGGTGTAGACGCCGTCGACATCCGTATAGATGTCGCAACGATCGGCCTTGACCCCGGCTGCAATGGCAACCGCTGACGTATCGGATCCGCCACGCCCGAGCGTCGCGATCCGGTTATCGGGCCCAATCCCCTGGAACCCGGCGACCACGGCAACCTGCCCCTCGCCCATGCGACGGATGATGTCGGATCCGTCGATCTCCTGGATGCGCGCGGCACCATGGGCGTTGTCGGTCTTGATCGGGATCTGCCAGCCCTGCCAGGATCGGGCGTTGACGCCCATCGACTGCAAAGCAATGGCCAGCAGGCCGGAAGTTACCTGCTCTCCGGAAGCCACCACTGCGTCATATTCGCGGGCATCGTAGAAGGGGGAGTTGGCGCCAGCGACTTTGGGCATGTCCTGCACCCAGCCCACCAGCTCATTCGTCTTGCCGGACATGGCCGACACCACAACGGCAACCTCGTGCCCAGCATCGACTTCCCGTTTCACATGGCGCGCCACATTGTGGATCCGCTCCAGATTGGCGACCGACGTGCCGCCGAACTTCATGACGATGCGAGCCATGTTGACCAATACCACCCGTTCGCCCCACGGGGGCGTCTGCATAGGACCGCCCTAGGTATGGGCAGAATTTGCCGGGTCTCTTAGCGAAAAGGGCGCAGCCACGCAATGGCAGCAAAGGCGAGATCCGTCACCTCGAAAAACTCTTGGGCTCCACAAGCGGGAGCCCAAGAGTTTGTTGTTGATGGTGAACCTGATCCGTTAGGTCAGCGCCGTCTGCAGCGTTCTTCGCCGATGAAGCACACGGTGCCGTCCGGTTGGGTGATCACGCCGACTCGGTCGTTGTCACGACGGCCGTCACGGTCACCGCGGCGCCCATCACGGTCGCGATCCCGATCCCCACGACGACCATCCCGGTCCCAGTCTCGACGGTCGCTGTCTCTACGGTCCCAGTCGCGGCCACGACGGTCCCAGCGATCGCGATCCCGGTAGAAGTCTCGGCCCCGGTAATGGCGATCCCAGTAATTGCCGATCTCGAAGGTCACGGTTGGAATACCAAGAGGTTGGTAATAACGCGGCCCAACCTCCACGCGCCGCTGCTGGTAGGCAGCCTGCACGTAATTTCCTGACACCCAGCCGCGCCCACCGGAGAAAGCGACGTCACACCAGTTTACGCTGCTCATGCAGCCGTAGATGGTGACGGGCGCCCCGACCGGTATCACCGTCACGGCGGGGTATGATGTGCTGGGTCCAGAACGCATATTGACATTGGCAGTCGAGAAGCCTCGTACCGCCGCATCCGCCAGCGAGGGCATCGCAACAAACGCACACAATGCGGCAGCAGCACTCAAGAAATACTTCTTCACGTGTTCCTCCTGGGAAACCCCGCCGCCCATGTCGGCTGGTTTCGCTGAAAAATGTCGATACCACGCAATTGTTCCCACACCGGCTGAACCGGCAATGAACGCCGCGTTCAGCGGAAGTCGGCATCGCCACCCGGAGCCGTCATAAAGATGGCCGCTCGTCATCACTCAGTGACGGTCCGAAGAGACCGCGGCATGTTGCTGTCACCGGCACGCCGCAAGACTAGGCCTGCGGCCTTCCAATCACCTGTCAGAAAAATCTTCAGCCAATTCGTCCCCACCCTACAAACCTGTGCCTACACTTATCTCGTCCCGCTTCGGCTACACCGGCACGCATCGCCGGCGAGGCGGGGCCGGTGCCTGCAGGACTTGCCGTGATGCAA
>CAYNED010000118.1:0-8137 GCA_964396135.1 uncultured Neorhizobium sp. | reverse complement strand
GATCGATCGAGCTATCGTTCGAGATGACGGCGATCTTGGCGCGCGAACCTGGGTCGCGGGCCACCGAACGGATCTCGATGATGCCGTCGTAGATTTCGGGCACTTCCATGGTGAACAGCTTCACCATGAACTGCGGGTGCGTGCGCGACAAGAAGATCTGCGGTCCACGCTGTTCACGGCGAACATCGTAGACATAGGCCCGCACGCGGTCGCCGTAACGCATGGTTTCGCGCGGGATCATCTCGTCACGACGGATGATGCCTTCGCCGCGGCCGAGGTCGACGATGACGTTGCCGTACTCAACGCGCTTGACGGTGCCGTTGATGATCTCACCGACGCGGTCCTTGAACTCGTCGAACTGACGGTCGCGCTCAGCCTCGCGAACCTTCTGCACGATCACCTGCTTGGCGGACTGGGCGGCAATACGTCCAAAATCCATCGGCGGCAGCGGGTCGGCAATGAAGTCGCCGAGCTTGGCGTCAACGTTCCGGTCACGAGCGAGCTCCAGAGCGATCTGCGTACCATAGTCCTCGACCTGCTCGACCACTTCGAGCAGGCGCTGAAGACGGATTTCGCCAGTCTTGGAGTTGATATCGGCACGTATGTTCGTTTCCGAGCCATAGCGGGAGCGCGCTGCCTTCTGAATGGCGTCGGCCATCGCTGCCAGCACGATCTCGCGGTCGATGACCTTTTCGCGTGCCACTGCATCCGCGATCTGCAGAAGCTCAAGCCGGTTTGCACTCACTGCCATTGTCGTTCGTCTCCGTCAGTAGAAGGGTCGCGGCCGTTGGGCCAGCTACTCGTTATTGTCGTCGTCTTCGCCGTTCTGGTTGGCGGCCTGGGCCTTTGCCAATTTGTCGGCCCGAAGCGCATCGCGGATCAGGTCGTCCGTCAGGATCAGCTTGGCTTCCGAAAGCGCCGTGAATGGGATGGTGACACTTGGCGCTTCGCCATAAGCCACCTGATCGCGCTCGATCGTAAAGCCTTCGTCATTCGTCTCGACGATCTTGCCGCGGAACCGCTTGCGGTTGTCGATCATGATCGACGTCTCGCATTTGACGATGTGACCCTGCCACCGGGTAAAATCGGACTTGCGCACCATCGGCCGATCGATGCCAGGCGACGAAACTTCGAGATGATACGCCTTATCGACCGGATCTTCCACATCCAGAACAGGTGAAATAGCCGTTGATACGGTTTCACAATCCTCGACGGTCATTGTTCCGTCATTGCGTTCGGCCATCACTTGCAGGGTCAAGCCGTTCTGGTTCATCAGCCTGACACGTACCAGACGGTAGTCCATGGAGCCGATCACGGGCTCGATGATCTCGGCAACCCGGAGATCAAGTCCCGTCTCTACGATGATCCGCGGCTCTTGTTCGATCTGCGACATAGGTGTTCCATGTGTCGGCTCCGTCGGAGCCTCGCCTCAGTCGATCGCCTAACAAAAAAGAGCGGGTCCCGGTCAGGCCCCACTCTTCATCAAACGATCAAGAATATGAGCTGCATATACGCTCTGTGGCTGGCATTTGCAAGGGTAGGCTAAGTGACCGGCAGACTGGCCTCCGCAGAAGCTCGCCCTATACTCCAGCCAGATCTTACGCAGCCAGGTTGAAATTCGCGTGACAAACTCGCAATCACCGTTCGCGCCCTTACGTCACCAGACCTACCGCAACATGTGGATGGCGAGCATGGCCTCCAACCTCGGCGGCCTGATCCAGGCTGTCGGCGCGGCATGGATGATGACGTCGCTGACGACCTCAGAAAACCTGATTGCGCTGGTGCAGGCGTCGACGGCGCTGCCGATCATGATGTTCTCGCTTGTTTCCGGGGCGCTGGCGGACAGCCTTGACCGCCGGAAGGTCATGCTGACAGCACAGTTCCTGATGCTGACCGCCTCACTGCTTCTGGCGTTCTTTGCATGGTCCGGATGGCTGACGCCCTGGCTGCTCCTCGCCTTCACGTTCGTGATCGGCTCTGGAACAGCTCTGCACAATCCCTCCTGGCAGGCCTCGGTAGGTGATATCATCCCGAGGAGCGATCTCCCCGCAGCAGTCTCGCTCAACAGCGCCGGCTTCAATATCACCCGCAGCCTGGGCCCCGCGCTCGGCGGCGTGATTGTCGCCGCCGCCGGTGCCGCTGCCGCTTTTGCGATCAACGCGGTCAGCTATTTCGCGCTGATTTTCGTATTGCTGCGTTGGAAGCCGGATTTGCCAAAAAACCCGCTGCCTCGCGAAAGGCTCGGCGGCGCGATATCTTCGGGGTTGCGCTATGTCGCAATGTCCCCCAACCTGGAAAAGGTAATCCTTCGGGCCTTCATTTTCGGCGTCTCCGCCGGATCCGTTCTCGCCCTGCTGCCCATCGTGGTCCGCGACATCCTCCAGGGCGGGCCGCTCACCTACGGGGTGATGTTCGGCGCCTTTGGTGTCGGCGGCATACTAGGAGCTTT
The DNA here is from genome assembly GCA_964396135.1 of uncultured Neorhizobium sp. GTDB lineage: Bacteria > Pseudomonadota > Alphaproteobacteria > Rhizobiales > Rhizobiaceae > Neorhizobium. The sequence continues at coordinate 5,688 of CAYNED010000118.1, read as the reverse complement.
TCTGAACGCCCGCCTGAGGGAATGGCTGAAGAGCGAGCAGATCGTCCGCACGACATTCACCGGCTTCGCATTAAGTGCAGCTCTGATCGGGGCCAGCACAAACAGCATCATGACCTTCCTTGCGCTGGTGCTTGCCGGCGTGTGCTGGGTAACAACCCTTTCGCTGCTCAATACCGTTGTCCAGCTTTCCACCCCGCGATGGGTGGTGGGCCGTGCACTGTCGCTTTATCAGACGGCCGCATTTGGCGGCATTGCCGCCGGGAGCTGGCTTTGGGGTTCGTGGGCGGAGGCGGTCAGTCCATCGAGTGCGCTGACCGCCGCCAGCTTACTGATGCTCGGAGGTGCCGCGGTCGGCCTGCGACTTCCAATGCCCGATTTCCAGTCGCTCAACCTCGACCCGCTCAACCGTTTCGTGGAGCCGGCGCTCGGGTTGGAGATCCAGCCGCGCAGCGGGCCAGTGGTGATTCAGATCGATTATGAAATCCATGACGAGGACTTACCGGAGTTCCTGTCACTGATGGCAGAGCGCCGGCGCATCCGTATTCGAGACGGTGCACGCCATTGGGCCCTGATGCGCGACCTTCAGATGCCGGAAATTTGGACGGAAACCTATCACGTGCCGACATGGGTGGAGTATGTCCGGCACAACCAGCGCCGGACCCAGGCCGATGCCGAGACCACCGACAGGATCCTGGCGCTGCACCGGGGCAAGGAGGTGAGGGTCCATCGCATGATCGAGCGCCAGGTGATCCCCGTCACCACCGATGACGTCTTTCACCAGCCGCATATCGATCCTCACTAGACGCTGCTATCGCAGCCGCGCCTTGAGGGAGGCGTCTGGAAAACAGGTAGGCTCAATACCGTTCTTCGACTGCCATTCGCCCAAGGAGCGGCGGGTCTTGAAGCCGGCCAGCCCATCCACCTTCCCGACGTCATAGCCCTTTGCAACAAGCGCCTTCTGCATGGCAAGCACGTCCGACCGTAGCATCTTGCCGACATCGCCCCAGCCTGCCTTGAACGCACCGCTGCCGTAAGCCATCCGATCGGCAAGGTTGCCGATGAAGAGCGCGTAGAGATCAGAGTTGTTGTACTGCTTGATGACGTAGAAGTTTGGCGTGACCAGGAATTCAGGGCCATGGCGACCGGCCGGCACCAGCATCATTCCTTCGGCGCGAAGTTCCTGATCCGGGAACGGGCGCCCGGAGACCCTTGTAATCCCGGCTGCCGTCCATGCCGAGATCGGCTTCGCCAGATCGGGGCCTTCCTGCGCACAGGTAACGCCGGCTGGAATGGAAACCTCAAAGCCCCAGTCGCGCCCGCGTTGCCAGCCTTCCTGCTCCAGGTAATTGGCAATGGACGCAAGCGAATCGGGAACGGAATCCCAGATATCCCGCCGGCCATCACCGTCGAAGTCCACCGCATACTTCAGGTAGCTCGATGGCAGGAACTGCGGTTGCCCAAGCGCTCCCGCCCAGGAGCCCATCATTTGTGACGCGGAAATGTCGCCGCCTTCGATCATCTGCAATGCGGCAATCAACTCGGAGCGAAACATCTCCTTGCGCGTCGACATGAAGGCTTTGGTGGAGAGAACCTTGATGGCCGAATGGGGAAGCCTCGCACGTCCAAAGCCAGACTCGCGGCCCCAGATGGCGACCACAATTTGCCCTGGCACACCGTAGGTCTGCTCGATCTTCTTGAGTGTTGCGGCATGTTGCGCGGCCAGGCTTCGGCCCGTCGCGGCCAATCCTTGCAGCCTCTTCTCGGAGAAATAGGCGCCCGGAGAGGAGAACTCTGCCTGGCTTTGGTCCTGACTCTTTGGCGGGGTGCTACCGGGCGGCACGAGGTCGGGCAGATCCCAGTCAAGGGATACGCCCTGAAATGCGGAGGACAAGGTCCGCGAGGAAATTCCGCTTTGCTTTGCTTCAGCAGCAAGATCGCTGGCGATCCATCGTTGGAACTGCTTCTCCACCTCCGCCTTCGTGGCGGCTTGAGTTTGTAACGGAAGCAGTGCGAGCAGGGCGGCGACGGCCCAGGTAAGCTTGCTCATCAGTTTTCCTCAGATCGCGGTTCGAGCGCGAAGCGCCGCCGTCAGGGTTCCTTCGTCGAGATAATCCAGCTCGCCTCCCACGGGAACTCCGTGAGCCAGCCGGGTGATCTTGATCTCCAGTCCTGCCAACTGGTCCGTTATATAGTGGGCTGTTGTTTGTCCCTCGACGGTGGCATTAACGGCAATGATGATCTCGCGAACTCCGCCTTCCTGTACCCGATCGATCAGGCCACGAATGTTCAGATCGTCCGGCCCGATCCCGTCGAGCGGGGACAGCGTGCCCCCAAGAACGTGGTAGGCGGCATTCATCGCTCCAGCCCGCTCCAGTGCCCAAAGGTCGGAGACGTCCTCAACAACGATGATCATCGTCTGGTCCCTCCGCGTGTCGGTGCAGACCGTGCAGGGGTCAACAGTGTCGACATTTCCGCAGCGGGAGCAGACCTTGACCTTGTCATAGGCCTCGCCCATTGCCAGCCCCAGTGGACCGAGCAACTGCTCCTTCTTCTTGATCAGGTGAAGGGCGGCGCGGCGCGCGGAACGGGGCCCAAGCCCCGGCACTTTCGCGAGCAGCTGGATGAGTTTTTCGATCTCGGGACCGGTTACGCGTTTTGCCATGGCGCGCTTTTAGCTGATATCTGAGCGGAACGGAATCGCCAGAAGGATCGCATTTCATGAAACTTGCCGCTGTCTGTCTCGGCCGCCCCGAAACCTTGCGCGGCAAGAGCTACAAGACCGGTATCTACAAGTCTGCCCTTCAAGGACCTATCATGGTGGATGTGGCAGGCCTGGTCGGTGACAGCGTCTGCAACCGCAAACATCACGGGGGCCCGGATCAGGCGATCCTACTGGAGGGGTCGCAGACGCTCGATTGGTGGATGGCGGAGCTTGATCGCGATCTACCGCCGGGAACCTTCGGCGAAAACTTGGTGGTGGAAGGTGTGGATAATCGGGATGTCTGCGTTGGCGACCGCTTCCTGTTCGAAGGCGTCGTACTGGAAGCGACGGCACCCCGCACCCCCTGCGCCACCTTGGCAGCCCGTATGGGTGACCGGATGTTTGCCAAACGCTACACGAGAGCCGGGCGGCCCGGCATTTACTGCCGGGTCATCTCAGGAGGCATAATTGCCGCTGGGGAAGAGGTACGCCTCGAGCCGTGTCAGGGAGAGCGTGTCCTGATCGCGGAGCTCTTTCAATCCTACGGAAGGCGCCTGAGCTCCGAACAGAAGAAGCGATATCTTGGCGTGCCGATTTCCGAACGGCTGCGCGCCAAGATCATGGCTTCGTGAGTGCTTAGAAAGGCAGCTTCATGCCGGGCGGTATCGGTAGCCCAGCAGTCAGCTCCTTGGTCATCTCGGCTGCCGCCGTTTCCGCCTTGCCCTTGGCATCCTGATGTGCGGCAACGACGAGGTCTTCGAGGATCTCGACATCGTCCTCTTTGAAAAGAGTGGGATCGATCTTGAGGCCGAGCATTTCCCCCTTGCCGTTCAGGCGGACGGTGACGAGACCGCCGCCGGATTTGCCTTCGACTTCGAGTGCAGCGATGTCCGCCTGCATCTTCTCCATCTTGGCTTGCATTTCCTTGACCTTGCCCATCATGCCCATGATGTCGCGCATCGTGTCTTCCTTCTCCTAGAAATCGATATCGTCGCCGGGGAGAATGTCCCCTTCTGCAGATTCAGCGATGGCCGGGGCGACAAGGTTCCCATCGTCGGGCTCTTCCTCCGCGGCACGGATGCGCACGTCGGTAATGCGGGCCCCTGGGAACTGCGCCAGAATGGCGGCAACGTCCGGATCGGAGCGGGCATCGGTAAGGCGAGCTTCGCGCGCGCTTGCATCGGCCTCCACCAGGGTCTGGGCACCGTCTTCCTTGCTGAGGCTGACGACCCAATGGATGCCGGTCCATTCCTTGAGCTTGACTCCCAGTTCGCCCGGAAGCGTTCCAGGGCCACCGTCCGTCATGCGCATGTCAAGGCGGCCAGGCTCGATCTTCACCAGTCGCACAAAATTGCGCACCAGCGCCTTCAGCCGCGGATCACGGTTCTTCGCGCATAGGTCGACGATGTCCTGCACAGAATTGACCGGCACCTTCTGCGCCGGCTTCTCGACCGGCTGTTCCTCGCTACGGCCAACGGGGAGGTCACGCGGCTCGGATGCCGGAACTGCTTTCAGCATGGCAGTGGGTCCAGCCGAAGACCCGCGATGCCCGGGCGCCAAAGCCGACGCCTGCGCGTTGAGTGGCGGTGCCGCGAGGCTTCCCGTCGGTACGCCGCCACTGCCGGAAAGCGGCATCGAAGCTCGGCCGTTGTCGCCGCCATTGAAGTCGGCAAGGCGGCGCGCCGCATCCTCTGGCGCGGGAAGATGGGCGGCATGGGTGAGGCGGATCAGCACCATTTCCGTTGCGCCGGCCGGCCGTGAGGAATTCTCGGCCTCCGGGATTCCCTTCAGCAGCATCTGCCAGATACGAGAAAGCGTGCTTACCGCAACTAAGCTGGCGAACTCCTGTCCCCGCAGCCGCTCCACCTCGCTCAGCGATGCATCCTGCGCAGCCTCGGGGATATATTTGAACCGCGTAACGAGATGGGTGAAGTCGGCAAGATCGGTCAGCACCACCACGGGGTTCGCCCCGGCCTCATACTGCGCTTCGAACTCCGAAAGAGCGGCTTTCACGTCGCCACGCACCACATGCTCGAAGAGATCGACAATCCGGGCTCTGTCGGCCAATCCCAGCATGCCGCGTACCGTTTCAGCTTCAACGCGGCCGCCCCCGTGAGCAATGGCCTGGTCGAGCAGGGAAAGCCCGTCTCGCGCCGACCCTTCCGCAGCACGCGCGATCAGAGACAAGGCCTCGGGCTCCGCCACGATGCCTTCCTTTTCCGCGATCGTCGTGAACAGGTGGACGAGGTCGGCCGCACTGATCCGGCGCAGGTCGAAACGCTGGCAACGCGACAGAACAGTGATCGGGACCTTGCGGATCTCAGTCGTGGCGAAGATGAACTTCACATGCTCCGGCGGCTCCTCGAGCGTCTTCAGCAGGCCGTTGAAGGCCTGCGTCGAGAGCATGTGCACTTCGTCGATGATATAGACCTTGTAGCGTGCCGAAACCGGCCGATAGCGCACCTGCTCAATGATCTCGCGAATATCGTCGATACCGGTATGGGAGGCGGCATCCATCTCGATGACGTCGACATGGCGACCTTCCATGATCGCCTGGCAGTGCTCGCCCGGAGTGCGAAGATCAATCGTCGGGCGGTCAATGTCATCGGTCTTGTAGTTGAGCGCGCGGGCGAGGATGCGGGCGGTGGTTGTCTTCCCCACGCCGCGAACGCCAGTAAGCATGTAAGCCTGAGCTATGCGACCGGTCTCAAAAGCGTTGGTGAGGGTGCGCACCATAGGCTCCTGCCCGACCATCAAGTCGGAGAAGTCCTTCGGGCGGTATTTCCGCGCCAGCACGCGATAGCCGCTGCCGGGCGGTGGAAATGTCGTGGAGGTGGGCCCGGTCTCGTTCATCGTTCCTGCCAGCCTGCGCGGGCCGTTCCAGCCTCTTGACCGGACCGGAAGCTGACCAAGATGGTAGAAGGTGGGAGGCTGGCACGGCGACCCGTGCCTGGCTCGTTGGGGCTGCTTCCTTCCGGACCTGACCC
>CAYNED010000117.1:0-8172 GCA_964396135.1 uncultured Neorhizobium sp. | reverse complement strand
TGGGACAGTCTACCCCGGCAGAGGTGAGTTTTCGCGAAGCCATCGCCGTTCGGGACGGGGGGCGCTTCGCCATAAGCCGGTTAGCCATGCATCTGGAACGATCCGGAAACGTGGGTGGCTAACCGATTTTATAAGTGCTTGAAGTTCCTTTCCTTTGATAGGCCCTCCGGGCCCACCACCATATTTGCTTTCTTGTTCTCGACCAGACACTATCCGCTGGATCGCAAGCCTCTACGCCCCCTGATGACTCGCGGAGCTTCCATTGGTCTAGGGGTATGATAAACCGCGGTTATGGCTTTTCCGACCGACGACCCACCGATCTACCATCCGCCGATCGATCCCTATCTGTCGCTTCTTCACCGGGACGACGATCTTCTTGTGTTTGACAAGCCGAGCGGGTTGCTTTCGGTGCCGGGGCGCCATCCCGCTCTTGGAGACAGTCTTCTGACGCGCGTGCAGAAGGAATTTGCGCGGGCGCTGATCATTCACCGGCTGGACAAGGATACATCCGGTCTGGTGCTCATGTCGCTCAATCGTAAGGCGCATGCTTTCGTTGCGGGGCAATTCGAGGCTCGCACGGCCAGGAAGTCGTATGTCGCCGAGGTCTGGGGCAGGGTTGATGAGGAGGAGGGGGTTGTCGACCTGCCTTTGGCGATCGATCCGCAGAACAAGCCCCGGCACCGGGTCGATCGGGAGAATGGTAAGCCCGCGCAGACTCGCTGGCAGGTTATCGGCTATGGCAAGGACAGGACGCGTCTTCGCTTGTTTCCGCTGACGGGGCGAACCCATCAGTTGCGTGTGCATATGAAGGCGCTCGGCCATGTTATCCTGGGCGACGAATTTTACGCTGACGGCGCAGCCCTTTCTGCTGCAAACCGGTTGCTTCTTCATGCAGAAGAACTGGCTTTGCAGCATCCTAATGGGAGCAATATCATGTTCAAAGCCCCCACTCCCTTCTGAGATACGATAGTGGTGCAGCAAACCGAAAAAACGCCCTTGATCGTCGATTTCATCGGCGGCGCCGTGGGTCATAGGTTTCGCGCGGGGGAAGGGCGTCGCCAGGATTTGGCAAAGGCGGCCGGCTTTTCCAGCGGTGTCACGCCGGAGATTGTCGACGCCACAGCCGGCTTGGGGCGTGATGCCTTTTTGCTGGCATCGCTCGGGGCGCGCGTCACCCTTATCGAGCGATCGGGGACCATGCATGCTCTCCTTGCCGAAGGGCTGGAGCGAGCCCGTGCGCAAGGCGGACGCTATGCCGAGACCGTTGCGCGAATGACGCTGATCTATGGTGACTCACGAACCCTGCTTGAGCAGTTGAGACCGCAGGTGATCCTGATTGACCCCATGCACCCCCCGCGTGAGAAGTCCGCCTTGGTGAAGAAGGAGATGCGGCAGATCCGCGAGATCGTCGGGACGGATCCAGATTCCGCAGAGCTGATGCGGGTCGCCCTAGAAGCGGCGCAAAACCGCGTTGTGCTGAAATGGCCTTTGCGCGCAGAGCCCATGCCGGGCGTGCGGGCGCCGTCTCATCAGATCATGGGCAAGAGTACGCGCTACGATGTTTTTGTTAAGGCGAGGATCGGCACCGGCTGATCAGCAGGGTCTTGTGGCACATTCTCAGCGCTCCGGTCAGCCAAATGGTGATTCACAGGCGCGACGAGGGGCGTCATAGGGCTGATAGGTGTTGGACGAAGGTTCATAGGAGCGGTAGCGATCGAGGCACCATGCCACATGAGCATCGCCTGCACCCACCGAATGCTGTTCGACTGCCGGGCTGTAGGCTGCAGTTTCCCGACCTGTGAGATAAGGTGACTGACATGGGCGGCGCGCGCTCCCATAAGGCTGATAGCTGTTGTCCTCGACGCGATAGGAGCGATAGCGTTGAGCGCACCATGCGGCATGCGGCGAGCCAGCCAAGCCTACGATGGGATTTGCTTCCACGGCGGCCGTAGCCGTCATGTCGAGTTCCTGTCCCTCGTCCTGGAGCGAGGCCGTCTCGATCTCGCTGCGGGCTCGGTTATCAGTCACGACAACCGCCATGGCCTGGAAGACCGGCGGTACCGGCGCGGCAGCGATGCGTTCGAAACTCTGCTCCTGCGGATCAACGGGCACCGGTTCGTTTGTCCATAAAGGCTGCTCTTCCAAATGGGCAAACTGATGCGGGGCGGGATCTCGCATTATCCAGGATGAAGCGGCGACGCCGCTGGCAAACAGCACCACGGCCAGCGCGACCCCAAACGCAAGGGACATCAAGGATTTCATTTATCTGCTCCGTATTCCACCATTGCGGTTAGGAATGCGGGCTGGCGGCAGGAGTTCCGCCCATTTCGGTAACAGGTTGCCGCCGTGTCGTTGAGATCAACCGACCTTCATTGCTGTTTCGGTTCGCCGATCCAGGCGTTCTCGAGTAACCATCCGAACAGCCAGGCTTCCGCTTTCTGGCGCCACTCGACCACTGGTTCACCCGTGGTCTGCGGCACGTGCTCTCGGGCGAGAAACGGGTTCGCCTGGTGGCCAAGGCCACGGGACCTGGCACGCATGCCTTCGTCCTGATATGAAAGTAGCGCTTCTAAGGACACGGCTTAACTTGCTGGTCTATCGTTCTTATTAGTTGATTCTAAGGTCTCCCGACCATGGCAGAGCTGTCGATTCACGACAAGAGTCGTCTGTTACCAAGGTCTAATATTTTGCCGCTCGGCAGTTGATGCGTCGTCACGGTAACTGGAAAATCGGCACCATGATCTATTTTACGAGCGACACCCATTTCGGCGACAGCCGCGTCTTACGGATCGACCGGCGGCCTTTCTCCACCATGATCGAGCACGATGAGGCGTTGATCGCCAACTGGAATGCGACCCTCTCGCCGCAAGACGAGGTCTGGCACCTAGGCGACGTGATGTCGTCACGCAACGCGATCGAGGCGGACAGATTGCTTGACCGTTTGAACGGTCGAAAGCACCTCGTGATCGGCAATAATGATCCGCCACCTGTCACAGCGGCAACAGGCTGGGCAAGCGTTCAGCATTATGCGGAGATAGACGTTGAGGGGCAGCGTCTCGTTCTTTGCCACTACGCCTTTCGAACCTGGAACCAGATGGGAAAGAAGTCGATCAACCTGCATGGACACTCCCACGGACGGCTGAAGCCGGTGCCGCGGCAGTTCGATGTTGGTGTCGATGCGCGAGGTCTGCGTCCCGTGCCCCTGAACGAGCTGGTAGCTCGTTGACGAGCCGCCTCAGGAGGCGTTGACGACCGGGCGTTCGATCGGCTGGGCTTTGACCGGTGTCGTTGGCGCGACAGAGATCGAGGCACGGATACGGCTTTTGCCGACGTCGATCACGTGGCGCATGGCCTGGATCGCCTTGTCCGGGTCTCTGGAGGCGATCGCATGGGCGATGCGAAGATGGTTGGTGGCAACTTCATCGATCTTTTCCGGCGACGCGGCCGGCGATGAGAGTTGAAACGAAATCGCGAGCGCGGCCTCGACGATCGCGCTTGCCGAACGCATGAAGGGGTTGCCGGACATGCGGGCGATCGCCAGGTGAAACTCGAGGTCTACCTTGGCAATGGTCTCAGGCGTGTGGCTGATATCGTCGAAACGGGCGGCGATGGCGTAAAGCTGAACGATGTCGTCGTTTGAAGCACGTCGCGCGGCGGCCGCAGCGGCTGCCGGTTCCAATGCCATGCGCATCTCCGCCAGATGCTCGATGAACTCGAAGTCGAGGCCGGACTGGCAACGCCAGCCGAGAACGTCAGCGTCAAAGAAGTTCCAGACCGACCGGTCAAGGACACGCGTTCCAACCTTTGCCTTGGGCTCGACAAGACGCTTGGCAGCCAGCGTTTTCATTGCTTCGCGCAAGACGGTGCGGGATACGCCGAAGCGAGAGGAGAGTTCTGCATCTCCCGGCAGAAGCGAGCCTTCCGGGAGGCGTCCCGACACGATGGCGCTGCCAAGCTCCGCGACCACATGCGCATGGCTGCTACGGCCCTTGCGTCCGGTGATCGTCGATTCAAGCAGTCCCAATCAAGCCTCCTTCAGGCGCCCTTCGGCCAGTCTCCGGTCGGAATACCATACGATGCCCCGCTGCAGAACTATGAAGGTGAACAGCAAGATGCCAATCACGATCTTGGTCCACCAGGACGATAGCGACCCGTCAAAGACGATATAGGTCTGGATCAGTCCTTGTATCAGGATCCCGACAAAGGTTCCGGCCACAAGACCGGCTCCGCCGGTAAGGAGCGTGCCGCCGATGACGACCGCCGCGATGGCATCCAGTTCGACGCCGACAGTCGCCAGTGAGTAGCCGGAGGATGTGTAGAGCGTATAGGCGATACCCGCGAGCCCAGACAGGAAACCGGAAAGCGCGTAGATACCGATGGTTGTGCGGCCGACTGGCACGCCCATCAATTCCGCCGATTGTGGGTTGCCGCCGAGCGCATAGATGTTTGCGCCGAAGCGCGTGCGGGCTGCAACAAAAGCGCCGACGGCAAAGACCAGCAGCATCAGCATGGCCATAGCAGTCAGCCGACCGCCGCCGGGGACGCGGAAATAGAAGCCTTGTATTGCATCGATGACCGGATGCGAGATCGGAACGGACTGGGTCGAAATCAGGTAGGCGGCACCGCGGGCGAGGAACATGCCGGCAAGCGTGGCAACAAAAGGCGGGATGCCCAGGAAGCGGATCATCATTCCCATCATCGCGCCAAACGCGGTGGAGATCACCAAAACCGCGACGAAGGCGACGAGCGGATTGACACCGGCCGAACCGACCATGACCGCAACGAAGACGCTGGTGAAGGCAATGACGGAGCCGATGGACAGGTCGATCCCGCCGGATAGGATGACGAAGGTCATTCCGACAGCGGCAATTCCTAGAAAAGCATTGTCCGTCAGTAGATTTCCGAGCACCCGGGTCGAAAGCATGTTCGGGAACTGCATGACGCAGGCAGCATAGGCCAGCAGAAAGATCACTAGAGCCGCCAGGGAGGGAAGGTTGCGAGTGCTGATCACTGGGCCGTCCTTTCGCGCTTCACTGCTGCTTCAGGGTTGCCGCGTGCGGGCTTCAAGAAGGCAAGAGCCGTTCCGATGGCCGGCGACTGGAGCGTCAGAACAAGGATGATGATTCCAGCCTTGATGATCAGGTTGAACTCGGGCGGGAAGCCAGAAACGAGAATGCCGGTGTTGATCGTCTGGATGATCATGGCGCCGATCAAGGAGGCAAGGATCGAGAAGCGACCGCCGTTCAAGGAGGTGCCGCCGATCACCACCGCCAGAATCGCATCAAGCTCCAGCCAAAGACCGGCATTGTTTGCGTCGGCACCGCGAATGTCGGCGGTGACGATCAACCCAGCCACCGCAGCCATAAGCCCGGACACGGCATACACGAAGAACAGCAGGAAGCGCGCGCGTATGCCCGCAAGCATTGCGGCGCGGCGGTTGATGCCGGTTGCTTCAATCAGGAAACCCAGCGCCGTGCGGCGAACCAGGAGGCCTATGCCCACTGCAGCGGCAATCCACAGCAGGATAGGGATCGGCATCCCTCCGAGCGATCCCGACCCCAAGGCCGAAAAGCTCTCATTGTTGAAGGTCAAGATCACGCCCTCGGTGATCAACTGCGCAATGCCGCGTCCGGCCACCATCAGGATGAGTGTGGCGATGATCGGCTGGATGTCGAGAACCGCGACCAGGAGCCCGTTCCATAGTCCACAAAGGAGGCCGATGATGAGCGAGGCGAGGATCACCACTGGGAGCGGGTAACCGCTGGTAATCAACATAGCAGCGACTGCACCGCAGATCGCAATCACTGCCCCGATGGAGAGGTCAATGCCGCGGGTCGCAATCACCAAAGTCATACCGATGGCAAGGAGAGCGACCGGAGCACCGCGCACCAGCACATCGATCAGACTGCCGTAGAGGCGACCGTTCTGATAGGTGATGTTGAGGAAGCCGGGCGAGATGAAGCTCACCAGAGCTATAATGATGGCGAGAGCCGCAAGCTGGGGTGCGATGCGTCGAAACCGGCGGGAGAGGGCGCTTGTCATGCAGCCTCCGTGCGCGCCGGCTCTGCAATTGCTGCCATGATGTTGTCGGCAGTCACCTGACTACCTTTCAGTTCCGCCACATGCCGGCGGTCGGCAAGGACGATGACGCGATGGGCGACCGCCGTCAGTTCCTCCAGTTCGGACGAGATGACGATCAAAGACATACCGTCCTGACATAGCTTTTCGATCATCCGCAGGATCTCCGCGTGTGCACCAATATCGATGCCGCGCGTTGGCTCATCGACAATCAAGAGCCGTGGCTCGGTTGCAAGCCACCTCGCGAGGATTGCCTTCTGCTGGTTGCCTCCAGACAGGAACTTGATCGGTCGGTTCGGATCCGGCGGGCGGATATCGAGCGAGCGGATGAACTGGTCGGCAAGTTCTGCTTTTTGTCGAGATGACAAAGGCTTCGCCCAACCCTGCCGCGCCTGAAGGGCAAGGGCGATGTTCTCGCTCACGGAGAAATCGCCAATGATCCCGTCGCTCTTTCGCTCTTCGGGACAGAAGCCGAAGCCATGGGAAATGGCGCCTTCCGGCGAGGTGATTTTGACGACTTCGCCATCAATGCTGGCGGTGCCGCTGTCAGGCTTGTCGATCCCAAACAGGAGAAAGGCAGTTTCCGTGCGTCCGGAGCCAAGCAGGCCGGCGATGCCCACGACTTCACCCGGTCGGATATCCAGATCAAAGGGCGCGACGCTGCCGCGCTTGCCGTAGCCTTCGAAGCGAATGGGCGCTGTATCGCTCACCACCGTCTCGCCCAAAGCATGATGTTCGCGCGTCACATGCTGCAACTCGCGTCCGAGCATCATGGAGATCAACTCCATGCGTTCCAGCGTTGCAAGCTCGCGCGTGCCTACCATGCGTCCGTTCCGTAGCACGGTGACGCGGTCAGCGATGTCGTAGACCTGATTCAGGAAATGGGTGATGATGATGATGCCGAGCCCCCTGTCGCGCAGCTTGCGCAGGACGGCAAACACCATTTCCACCTCGTGACTGTCGAGGCTGGCGGTCGGTTCGTCGAGAACCAGGACCTTGCCTGAAAGATCAACCGCGCGTGCGATCGCAATTATCTGTCGGATCGCGACTGAATAGGAAGAGAGGAGAGCGTCAACATCGATGTCTAAGCCGTAATCCTGCAGCAGGGCCTGCGAACGGCGGCGCATCTCACGTCGATCGATAATGCCGAAGCGTCGAGGCTGGCGGCCCAGAAACAGGTTCTCCGCGACGGTGAGATTTTCCAGGAGATTGACCTCCTGATAAACGGTGCCGATACCAAGCTCCTGTGCTTCTCCCACATCGCGGGGCTGAACCTCGGTCTCATCAAGGGTCATCGTTCCGCTATCGCGACTGTAAACACCAGTCAGGATCTTGATCAGGGTCGACTTGCCGGCGCCATTCTCGCCAAGGAGAGCGTGGATTTCGCCGCGCCTCAGCGTGAAGTCGACATTGTCGAGCGCGGTGATGCCAAGAAAGCTCTTGCCGATGCCGCGGGCTTCCAGGAGGGGAGCTTTGTCATTCATAAGGACGTCCTGGGACGGACGACCAAAGCGCCTTGTGGCGGCTTCGGTCGGTGCTTCAGGAAAAGGGGAGGCGGCAAGCTTTTTTACCGCCTCCTGACTGTGCGGCTTAGTAGCCGAGGTCCTTCTTGGACTCGTAGACCTTCATCGGGTCATCAGCAGCCGTATAGAGCTTGGATTCCGTCTGGATCCACTTCGGCGGCTCTTTCTTGTCCTTCAGATAGGCTTCCAGAACGTCGAAGGCCGGTCCTGCCATGTTTGGCGTCAGTTCCACCGTGGCATTGGCTTCGCCGTCGGCCATGGCCTTGAAGATATCCGGAACTGCGTCGATCGATACGATCTTGATGTCGGAGCCCGGCTTCAGGCCCGCTTCCTTGATCGCCTGGATTGCGCCGACAGCCATGTCATCATTATGGGCGTAGACGGCGCAGATGGAGCTTCCGCCACCCTCGGCCTTGATGAAGCTTTCCATGACTTCCTTGCCCTTTGTGCGGGTAAAGTCACCGGTCTGCGAACGCGTGATCTTGATGTTGTCATGCCCAGCAAGGGCCTCCTCGAAGCCCTTCTTGCGGTTGATCGCAGGAGAGGAGCCAGTCGTGCCCTGAAGCTCGAC
>CAYNED010000116.1:0-8206 GCA_964396135.1 uncultured Neorhizobium sp. | reverse complement strand
TCGGGATGCTCGGGATGGACAAACTCATACTTCGCATTGAGCGCTGCGCGCAGTTTCGGGCTCCACCCCACCAACTCACCGGCGGTGTGATCAGCCATGTCACGGAAGTTCTTCTGCGGCTCGACGATGGCGTAGAAGTTGCCACCATAGGCGACATCGACCACGATCTCGCCGAGACCCTCGACCTCTGCCGTCAGCCCTTCGGCGTAGAGAAAGCCGGGGACATTGGTCAGGCGCACCTCTTCGACAAAACGGCCTTCCTGCCGGTAGGTGATGTCAACCTTGCCGGCCGGCGCATCGATGGAAAGCCTACCCGGTTCGCGTGGCATGATCAGGCCGTTCTCGATCCCCATGGTAATCGTGCCAATCGTGCCGTGGCCGCACATGGGTAGGCAGCCGGAGGTTTCGATGAAGAGAACCGCGACATCGCAGTCCGGTCGCGTGGGGGGATATAAGATGGAGCCGGACATCATGTCATGGCCGCGCGGTTCGTACATCAGACCGGTGCGCACCCAGTCGAACTCGCGCAGGAAATGTGCGCGTTTCTCCAGCATGTTCGCTCCCTCCAGTCTGGGACCTCCGCCGGAAACGAGGCGGACCGGATTTCCGCAGGTATGCCCATCAATGCAGGAGAAGGTATAGGAAGCCATTGCTGTGTCTCTGTCAGAAGCGTTGCGGCGAGAAGGGTGATGTGTCGATGGGCGGCCGCTCATCCGTCAAGAGATCAGCGACGATCCGGGCGGTTCCGGCAGATTGCGTGAGGCCCAGATGCCCATGGCCAAATGCATAAATGATGTTTCGCGATTGGCGCGCCCGCCCGATCGCCGGCAGACTATCAGGCAAAGATGGACGAAAACCCATCCATTGCACGCCCTCTTCGGTCTTCAGGCCAGGCAGGAATTCTTGCGCCTTCTGCAGCATCGCCTCCGATCGCCTGTAATTGGGCGGCAATTCCAGTCCACCGAGCTCCACCGCGCCGCCGACGCGGATCCCAGTGGAAAGGCGGCTGACCACGAAACCGTGACCCCCGAAAGTGACCTGCGTTCTGAGGTCGAAAGCATCCAGCGGCAGGGTCGTGTTATATCCACGCTCCGTCTCGAGCGGAATACGCTCTCCTATGGTGCGGGCGATACGGTGCGAAAAGGCGCCTGCAGCCAGCACGAGCTTCCTGGCGCGACGCGTTTGCCCCTGCGAAGTGACAATTTCGACGCCTGCCTCGCGTGGTCGCGCTGCGACAACTTCATGCCGATCGATCTCACCGCCCTTGGCGCGAAAATGTTCAGCAAGCGCAATTGTATAAAGCTTGGGATCGGCAATCGAATACCAGCCGGGCGTGAAAGTTCCGTGGTTGAAGCGAGGGGAAAGCCCCGGCTGTATCTCCGCCATGTCTGCAGCGTCGAGATGACGGAACTCTATTCCATGCTTCTCCCGCGCCGCCCAGCCCGAAAGGGATGCATCAAACTCCGCCTTCGTTTCGTAGACCTCAAGGTTTCCGTCCTTGCGCAGCATCCTCAGCGTTTCGGTTTGCTGCAGGAAGGGTTCAAGCTCCGCCTTCGAAAGGTCCATCAACGTGGTTTGAGCGTTCGTGGAGGCCGCAATCCGTGCGGGAGAACACGCCCTCCAGAAGCGATACAACCACGGTGCGATGCTGAGCGCATAGGCCGGAGGAACCGAAAGCGGGCCAAGCGGGTCCAGAAGCCACCTAGGCGCCTTGCGCAGGATCCCGGGGGAGGCTAGCGGCAGGATATCGCTGAAAGCGAAGGCCCCCGCATTGCCGGCAGACGCGCCGGCTGCAGGCCCGTCACGATCCAACACCACAACCGTAAGCCCCCTGGCCTGCGCGGCGATGGCAGCGGAAAGACCTATGACACCGGCTCCAACGATGATGACATCCGGCTGCTTCATCGCAAAACGCCTCGCTTATTCTTCATGAATACCGCTCAATGTGAAGAGCGCCTTGAAGAACTGCAGCCTCGTCCGCTACCATCTCATTCAACAGGTAAGCCAACACCACTCCTGACGCTGCAGACAAAGCTATGGATCTGCGCCCAGTGCGGTGATATCACCTTTGTATACTTTTTGTACACAGGCCAGCTTATAGCTCAGTGAGCTGAAGGAGAAGGCAATGTCCGAGAATTCGATCCTCGCAGTTTCAGACCTTCGCGCGCGCGTCGAAGCCATCTTCCGCGGCGCCGGACTGAATACCATTCAAGCTGCAGCGCTTGCGCGCGTTATTGTTGCGGGTGAGCGCGACGCTTGCAAGTCGCATGGCATCTATCGGATTGAGGGCGCCTTGAGAACGGTCAAGGCCGGCAAGGTGAAGCCAGATGCGGTTCCGGATCTGGACCTCAACGAGGGATCGGCGATCGTCAAGGTGAACGCAGAAGGCGGCTTCGCCAACACCGCCTTCGAGGTTGCGCTTCCCGCACTCGCCGAACGGGCAAGAAAGCTTGGTCTGGCCGCCTTGGTCATCAATGACTGCACCCATTTTTCCGCCCTTTGGCCGGAGGTGGAAGCGGTGACGAACGAAGGTCTGGCGGCGCTCGTGATGTGCCCAAGTTACGCGACGGTAGCGCCCACGGGCGGCAATAAGCCGCTTCTTGGGACAAATCCCTTTGCCTTCGGCTGGCCGCGGAAGAACGACAACCCCTATGTTTTCGACTTCGCGACCTCCGTTGCTGCCCGCGGCGAGATAGAATTGCACCGCCGCGCAGGCAAACCCCTGCCTGAAGGCTGGGCGCTTGACGTAGAGGGCAATCCGACGACGGAGCCCGAAGCCGCACTCGCCGGTGCGATGTTGCCATTCGGCGGACACAAGGGTTCCGCAATCGGCACAATGATCGAGCTTCTGGCCGGCATCATGATCGGAGACCTTACCAGCCCGGAAGTGCTCGATTATCTCGGCACCACCACCCTTGCCCCGTTCCACGGTGAGTTGATCATCGCGATGTCTCCGCAAGCCTTTTCGGCAGGGCGTCCCGGCGACCCCTTCCGCCGCGCCGAAACCCTTTTCGATGCGATCATCGGCCAAGGAGCACGGCTCCCGTCGCAACGACGGTTCGCGGCACGTAAAAAGTCGGAGAGCGAGGGAATATCCCTAACGGCGGTCGAGATGGAGCAACTCGACCGCCTTCTTGCGCAGGGATTGGACGCCGTTTCGTGACCGCTAAACCTTGTAAGTCTGCACAGCCCCCGGCAGCTTGCTCCATTCGGCATACCAGGTGTCGAAAAGCTTGAGCTGCGCTTCTACATAGCCCCGCTGGCTCTCTGAAAGCACGTCCGTCTCGTTGAAGTGCAGCGTGTATTCCTTGTCCCCCTTGAGCACCATCATGTGCTTGAAGAAAAGGACGAGATCGGGCCCTTCGTCGAAAGACGAAAGAACGGCAAGCGCAGACTCCAGTTCCAGGGCTCGCTGACGCGCGTCCGGATCCCCGGCCGCCGCACCCTGAGCCAGCTTGCATAAATGCAGTACTTCTTTGGGGAGCACGCAGCCGATGCCGGTGATGGCTCCGGTGGCGCCGCAATTCACAAAGCCGTGGAACACGCAGGTGTCGACACCGATCATCAACGAGACACCATCATCGCGGCTGGTGATGTTCTCGGCGGCATATCGCATGTCAGCAGCACCGCCGAATTCCTTGAACCCTACCAGGTTCGGGTGTTCGGCGCGCAAGGCAAAGAAGAGATCGGCGCGGGTGGCAAAGCCGTAATAGGGGCTGTTGTAGATCACGGCCGGCAGGTCTGGCGCAGCAGCAAGAATGTCCTTGAAGTGGTTCTTCTGAGCGGCGACCACAGAACCGCGGGAGAGCACCCGTGGGATCACCATCAGGCCCTGCGCGCCCACCTTCTGCGCATGACGGGCGATCGCAACGGCAGAGCGCGTATTAACGGCGCCGGTGCCCACGATTACAGGAACCCCTGCCTGCACCAGCCGCTCAACGCCTTCCATCCGCTGTTCGTCCGTCAGAAGCGGCCAGTCGCCCATGGAGCCGCAATAAACGACAGCCGACATGCCATGCCCGATCAGCTCCTTGCCTTTACGCACGAGCGCGTCGAAATCAGGAAGCCGATCCTCAGTGCAAGGCGTCATCAGCGCCGGCACGGTACCGGAAAAGATTGGGGCTTTCATGTCGATCTCCTTGTAAGGCTACTATGCGCATGAGTGACCGGCAGCCACCCTCTACAGAATACGACTACCCGCTTGTATTTTATTTGTCGACAACCGAAATTGGAGATCAGAGCTCGATATCTAGCTGCGGATCTCGCGCGAACAGCTTTTGCACCTGAACAACGATCTGCTCCGCGTGCGCCTTCGCAAGGCTGTCGGCTCTTTCGATATCCCGCGCCTCGATAGCGAGGATCATTTCCGAGTGTTCATCGACGAATCTCTGGGGGAAATGCTCATCGTACGACTGGTAGTAGAGCCGAAGAATACGCTGGCCCTCGTCCAGTAGACGGCGAAACAGGCCTGTAAAGTACGGGTTGCGTCCTGCTTCGGCGATGGCAACGTGGAAAGCGACATTCGTGGCGATCATCTTCAGTGCGTCGCGGGCATCGACTGCCGCCGCATAATCTCGATGAAACTCGTGGATCGCCGGCAGATCATCGGCTCGATGATTTTGCGCCGCGAGCCGCGTCGTGACACGGTACATCAGCACCAAAGCGTCGAAGAACGTATTCATGTTGAGAAAATCGATGTTCGACACCATCGTGGACCGGTTCGGCAGCGTCTCGATCAACCCCTCCCCCGAAAGCCGGACCAGCGCCTCCCGGATCGGGGTGCGCGACATCTTGAACCTCTCGGCAAGCTGCACCTCATCGACCAAGCTGCCGGGAGCAAGCTTCAGATCAAGAATTTCGTCGCGCAGAAGATCGTAGACCATCTTCACGCCTGAGCCGCGCTTGCGCTCGGGAAGGGAGATCGGGCGCTTCTCTCGCATGTAGAACCTTTCATCGACAGGGAGGCTGCCACCTGCACGTCATCGCAGCCCTCATGACGGCACCGTCGGCTTTATCGTCAAGCATTCTGTCGTAAAAAGCGCAAGTTCTAACCGGTTCGGGTGAAACCAAGGCCCGGTGGACGATCAAGCTCTCATCGGATGACTAGGGCCTGCAGATTGCGTCAGTGATCTACGGAAAACGGCCGGCAGCCGTAGCCGCACTTTCTATCTCGGGACAGAACTAGGCACTCCGCCTGCCAGCACCATTCATTTCACTGACGAACGCCAATAGATCGTCAGCCGTCTGCGGCTTGCCAAAGAGATACCCCTGCCCTTGTTGGCAGCCAAAACTCTTGAGCATCTGCCACTCTGCTTCGTCTTCAATACCTTCACAGACAGTGACCATCCCCACCCCATTGGCAAGCGATTGGACCGACCGAACAATGGCTTGATTGGCAGGGCTGTCCAGGAGCCCGCGGACAAAGCACTGGTCGATCTTTATCTTGTCGAAGGGGAAGCGCGCGATGTAGCCGAGAGACGAATATCCCGTACCAAAATCGTCCAGTGCGATGGCGACACCAAGCGATCTCAGATCCGTGACTTGCCTCAGGAGACGCTCCGGGTCGAGGAGAAAGGCTGTCTCCGTCACCTCGAGATGAAGCCTATGCGGTTCAAGACCTGAGGCGGCTAACGCATCACGTACATCCGCACAAAGATCCGCCTTGGCGAACTGAACAGCGGAAACATTGACCGCAACCGAAAGGTGGGAGGCCCACGAAGAAGCGGCCGAACATGCCTGCAGCAGAGCCCATCTGCCCAACTCGCAGATGAAACCATTGGATTCGGCGACTTCGATGAAGTCGAGCGGCGACACCAGTCCAAGATCAGGATGATTCCACCGCATCAGCGCTTCTGCGCCCAATACTGCGCCCGAATCCAGCGCCACCTGCGGCTGGTAGAGCAGGAAGAATTGGCTGTCGCGCAATGCAGGCCGCATCTCCTGCTCCAGTCGCATCCGCCGTGCCTGTTGCAAGGCCGCGACTGGATCATAGATGTGCCATCCCGACCCACCGATCTTCTTGGCTTGATCGAGAGCAAGCTCCGCTGCATCGACGGATGCCGCAGCATTGCCTGTGTTCGTCGCAAGACAAGCTCCAACCCGCACATCAACATGAAGTCTGATGCCACCCGCGTCGAGCGGGTTCGAAAAGAGCGAAATGACTGCCTCGGGAAGAGCCGCAATGTCTTCCTCTGCCGAAACGGCAACCCCGATGCAGAAGACATCGCCGCCAAGGCGGGAGACGAGAGTGTGGCCTGTATCGCGGGAGATGTCATGGGCGCCACCCATGAGCCGTCGAGCAACCGTTACAAGCAATTGATCTCCCGCAGTTCGCCCGAAGCTGGCATTGACAGCGGCAAATCGGTGAAGGTCCACTGCCACAACCGCCATGGTGACGCCTTCTTGCGTGCTTTGCGCAAGCCGAGTGACGAATTCTCTGCGGTTAAGCGCGCCGGTAAGATCATCCCGTTGCGACAGCCGGCGCAGCTTGGCTTCGTAGCTCTTACGGTCAGTGATGTCGCGAAGGGTGATGCAGGTGGCCGAAGAGTGTTCGATCTGATCTTTAAGGCCGCGCTCCTCGAACCTCGAGATCGTCACCACCGCTTCCAGATGGAGAGGTTGACCCGTCCGGATGAGCTTGATCTCTTCCCGCACAGCGGGATGAAGCTTTTCGTCTGCATTCAGTCCCTCGACCAGTCGATCCAGCACCTGAACAAGCTCGGCCGGCAACACTTGTCTGAGTTCGTCACCTCGCTTGAGCCCACGTCCAATCTCGAACAATGTTACGGCAGCTCGACTGAGTTCCACGATCCGCCCATCGCCATTGACGATGATAACTGCATCGCTGCTATCACTGATCACCCGTTTGAGGATGCGCCGGCTGTTGCGCCGCTCAGCGCTTGCCACCTCCAGGAGCCAACCGGCGACGCCAAGCTTTTCAAACAGCAGGATTGCCAAGCCCGCGACCAGCATCGCGTGATAGGTGCCGGAAAGAAGATGCAGCGACCATTCCTTCTGTAGCAGATATGCGACGACCTCGATCGATAGGCTTGTGGCGATCGCAGTCGCCGTTGCTGCTTCCACCCGCCGGTCGCGAAACAACCGCAAGCCGCCGAGGATCGCGACCGCCAACATGACGCCTGCTGGCCAGACCGGTAACTGGCGAGGCACCCGGCCCTGAAGAAGCGTTTCGGCCGCGAGGATGTGGAGCATGGGCCCGTTGAGGATGCCATAAACTGGCGCCGAAAACTGATCCTTGAGCTCAGTTGCATAAGCCCCAACCACCACCGAGCGATTGGCCAGCAAGTTTGTATCGATCTCACCACGTAGTAAGTCAGCGACCGACATTACCTTTACCGTGTTCGGATTGATCGAGAAGTCGACTGACAACACTGGCCTGTCCAGCTCTTGTCCGCCAGCCAGCAGTACAGGAGCCACCGGCAGAGTGGCCCCATCGAGAACCAGGCTGGTGCCAAAGCCAAGGAAGCGACCGGCATCATCAACAGTAACATTAGCTGCGGCCAGCCAAGCGTTGTTTGCCAACATCTCGATCGGCTTCGTCACCGCGACTGCTGAAGCATCCTCTACATGCTGGTGCTGCTCAAAGACCGGCAGGATGACGCCACCGCCTGCTTTCTCGAGCGCCGACGCCAGTTCTCTGTCTTCTTCTGGATTAGACGGCGTGCTGAAGTCGATATCGAGGAAGATGTCCCCCGCTCCAGCCTCCACGAGCGTGTCGATGATGGCTGCATGCACCGATCGTGGCCAAGGCCATGTGCCGACGTGATCAAGGCTTTCCTTGTCGATGGCGATGAACACAAAACGGTCGGATGCATCGCGCGGAGCAAGCTTCGCGCGCAGATCAACGAACTCGCTGTCGATTCGCTGAAGCAGGTTTGCGCTAGGCAGCACGATCGGCGCCAAGAGCAACATGGCCGCGTAGACGAGTCGCCGTTTGTTCAGTTGCCTGGCACCTCCTAGGCTAAGCAAGTTCAAGCGTGCCCCTTAGGTCTTCTTCTTGCAGTACTGCTAATTACGCCCGTTGCCATTGCCGTTACCGCCGCCATTCCCATTGCCGCCGCCATTCCCGTTGCCGCCACCATTGCCGCCGCCGTTCCCATTGCCGCCGCCCTTGCCGTTCCCGCCACAATTGCCTCCGCCGTTCCCATTGCCGCCGACATTGCCGTTCCCGACATCATTGCCGCCG